>CAJUSJ010000024.1 GCA_910588865.1 uncultured Lachnospiraceae bacterium | reverse complement strand
ACCATGTTTTACCATTTGATGAAAGCTTTATTTCAACTAACTTCGGAAAGATTCCCAATATTTGCCAGATCATTTGGCTTATGGGTATATATCTTAGAGACTGTTTTTTAAAATGTCAAGAAAAAAATGGAGGGAATCATATGGGGTATGTATCGGAAACCCAGATGCTGTTCTGGGGAGGTATCGCCGTCATGGCCGGGGCGGCTGTTCTGGCCGTGATCTGTCTGGGTGTGTTTATTTTCACAGGACAGAAGATTAAAAAGAAGCTGGAAGAAGAATATGGAAAGCCGTTAAGATAAACTTACTAGAAAACAAGGGGGAATAAAAGATGGCTTCTGTGATCGCCGGGATCTACGAGATCCAGGAACAGATAGGTGCCGGAGGCGGCGGAATCGTATATATGGGACGCCATGTGCGTCTGGATAAAAAGATCGTTCTCAAGGCAGACAAGAGAAAGCTGGGGACAAAACCGGAAATTCTCCGGCGGGAAGTGGACATGCTCAAGGATTTAAGCCACACCTATATCCCCCAGGTATACGACTTTGTCCAGGAGGACGGAGTTGTGTACACGGTCATGGACTTTATTGACGGGGAGAGTCTGGACCGGGTATTAAAACGAGAAGAGGTGCCCACACAGCCACAGGTCATCCATTGGGCCTGCCAGATTCTGGAGGCCCTGGTCTATCTTCACGGGCAGCCGCCCTACGGAATCCTCCACGGAGACATAAAACCTGCCAACATTATGCGAAAGCCCAACGGGGATATCTGTCTGATCGACTACAACATCGCCCTTGCCCTGGGGGAAAACGGAGCCGTAAAGACAGGCTTCAGTCGGGGTTACGCTTCCCCGGAGCACTATGGCATTGAATACGCGGACAAGGGAAGGCCAACTTCCGTCACAACAAAAGGACTGTCCGGCACCAGGGATGACGTGACAGAGGTGGAAGGGGACAGCGATGTAACCGAGAGAGCGGACAGCCTGTCTAAAAGTTCCTCTGGTGAAAATACAGGGAGTACGGGAACCCCGGGCAGTACCGGAAGCACAAGAAGCGGAGGCGGGGTCCTTCTGGATGTCCGCTCCGATATCTACAGTCTGGGGGCCACCCTCTACCACCTGGTATCAGGGAAGCGTCCGGCCCAGGATGCCCTCCAGGTGGAGCCTTTGGGGCCGGAGGTGTGCAGCCCCCAGGTATCCCAGATTCTCCAAAAGGCCATGGCCTCCAACCCGGATATGAGATACCAGACAGCCGGGGAAATGCTGGCCGCCTTCCGAAACCTTCACAAAAACGACATCCGCGTCCGGAGGCACAAAAAACGGGAAGCCATGTCAGCGGCCATGCTGTCTGTCCTGTTCCTGTGCGGCGGGGCCAGTACATTTGTTGGCATGAAGCGGATGGAACAGACCCAGGAGGCCCTGACTCTGGCAGAGTACTCCGCCAACAGCCTGTCTGACGGGGATGTATCCGCGGCCATCCATCTGGCCCTTGAGGCTATTCCTCAAAAAGAGTCTATCCTGGAAGCTCCCCCCACGGCCCAGGCCCAGAAAGCCCTCACAGACGCTCTTGGGGTCTATGACCTGTCCGATGGCTTTAAGTCCTTAGACAGTGTGACCCTCCCGTCAGCCCCCTTTACCACCAGCCTTTCCCCGGACGGTTCCCGGGTGGCTGTGGTGTACCAGTGGGAAGTAGCTGTGTTTGACACAGAGACCGGGACCAAGATCGCCGCCATCCCTGCCGTGAACTCCGCGCTTGCGGACGTGATATTTGTGGACAATTCCAGGCTGGTCTGTGGGGGAGAACAGGGAGTCACTGCCTATGACCTGGAAAAACAGACAATTCTCTGGACAGGGGAGGAGGCTACCACATTGTCTGTGTCCTTTGATAAGACCACAGTGGCTGCCGTAAACCGGGACGCGGATTACGGGATCATCTACCAGATGGAAGATGGAAAAGAAATAACCCGGTGTTCCTTTGAGGGACATCACATGAAAGTGGCTGCCAACGATATTTTCGCCAATCCGGCAAACCGGATTTTTGCCCTGAACAAGGACGGAACCCTGCTGGCAGTCAGCTTTTCAGAGGGAGAGCTGCTGATCTTTGACCTGGCAGACCCTGACAACAACCTGATCGTATACGAGGAAGACAGCCAGTACCAGGATTTTGGAGGCGGGTTCCTGGGAGACTATTTCGCCTTCACGGCAACCAAAAGCGATGAATCCCTGTTCGGGCTCATTGACGCCGCGGAAGGTGCCTACATAGGGGCCATGGACTCCCAGGACAAATTCCTTATTAAGGCCGGGGAAGAGGGAATCTTTCTGGCCAACCAGAACGTGCTGGTCCGTTTTGACCCAGATACCCTGGAGGAGACGGAGCTGGCCTTTACCAATGACAAGAACATCACCGGCTTTTCTGTAGGCGATTCCCACGTCATAGTGGCGACAGACGACAACGGATTCTCGTTTTTCGACCAGGCCGCCAACCTGATGTCCTCGGAGAGCTGCCAGGAGCCCTGTGATTTTACGGATATAAAGGGAGAATACGCGCTCGTCGCCAACCGCAGCGAGCCCTCTGTCCGCCTCATGAAGCTGGAGGGACACAGCGAGACGGAAATCATGTCCTACGACCCCTGGTATTTCCACGATGAGGCCAGGGTCAGCCAGGACCAGAAGACGGTTATGCTTTTTGACTATGAGGGCTTTTCCATCTACGATCAACAGGGAAACAACCTGGCCCAGACAGAACTTCCGGACCCGGAAACCATCTATGACCAACAGTTTCGAAAGGAAGAAGACAGCTCCTTTTTGGAGGTGATCTGGTACGACGGCACCATCCGACGCTACAGCGCCTCAGACGGCTCTCTTCTGTCCGAGACCAGTGGAGAACCGCCCCAAAAAGACCTCTATGAAGAATTTTTTACAGACCGCTACAGGATCGCGTCTCCGCTCCACGGAACCCCTGAGGTCTACGACCTGAAGACAGGCAGGAAAGTGGCGGAACTGGAGAAAGACTCCTATCTCACCTATGTAACCCAGCTGGGAGAATACATTGTTACCGAGTACATCAGCGCGGCAGGACAGAGGTACGGCCTTCTGTTAAATGACCGGCTGGAGACCCTGGCCTATCTCCCGGACCTCTGCGACATCGCCGGAGATCAGCTGGTATTCGACTATGGAAGCGGGAATCTGCGGCAATGCCGCTTGTATTCCCTCCAGGAGCTGGTATCTCTTGGAGAGACATATCTACAAAAAGACGAAAGGAGAGATGAAGAGAAATGAAATTCATCAAACGGGGAACAGCGGTAATTCTGGCAGCGCTGCTTACAGTACCGACCCAGCCAGTTACAGCGGCCTACGCCAAGCCTATTGGCGCTATGGAAGGGCGAAAGTCCCTGGATGGAGATTTCTGGGAGGTTGATTGGGAGGAAGATTTTTCCTCAACAGTGAACCTTTACACGGGAACTGCCAGCAATTCTGAAAAGTCCTCAAAAGATGAAGTAAAGTTCAACACAGGAAATTTTCAGGTCACCGTAGTTGACCAGGAAGCATTTGACCAGGGAGAGGGCGACGCTTTTTTTGAGGAGGATGGGAGCTATACCATCAACATCCCTGAAAGCAACCCATACTTTCCCTACGAAGTACAGTTTACCGGCAGTGAGGGAACTGCCAGCAAATGGTTCGAGACTCCAGACGACAGCGTGGAGATAGACGGCCACAGATTCTATGTGTCCGCTTGCTTTGACGGACAGGCAGTGACGGGGATGAGCCTGGATATAGCGGGTAAGACTGTGGTGGTATACCCGGAGAAAAAGGAGTTTACGGACGGAGACGGGATACAGGAAGCCTCCCTTCTGCCGCTGACAGAAAGACGGCTGACTATGGATCTTACCGGGCTTACTCCCGTGGAGCTGACCATGGTAAAGATCCGTTCCATCTTTACGGGAGAGGATCAGCTGAAGGATACGGATAAGGTGATCTGGACTTATAATAATGGAGACGACAAGTATACGGTCAGCGCCCAGGAAGAGACTATAGATATGAGTTATCGATATGGCTCCTGGCAGATGATCGTAGGTGACGATGACCAGCTGGCGGCGGAGAATATCCGGTATATTATTAGTACCACCACAACCGACGCTGAAGAGTGGCTGGTTCCCACGGTCTATAAGCAGGACAGTGAGGGAAACCGGACCAAGGTCAATACCGTGGCTGCTGATTACGATTCCTATTCCAATGGAAACAGGCTGTTTATCCGGGCAACGTCCAAGGAAATAAGCCGGGAGGAGCTGGAGACGGCTTATGTGGGGCTGGAGATGAATACCGCTGTCTTCGAAACCCCTGGATTTGACCATTTCAAGGTCTATGAAGGCCAGTTCAGTGACCCGGCGAAAGCCCAGACAGAGGGAACCGATATTACAGACCAGCTGTTTGCCCCGGATATGACAGTAGCGGAGGCAGGCATTCGCTATCCCAAAGATTTATGGGTTACCATGATCAGTTATGATCAGGCGGGAAACGTAACTGGTTGCCTTCCCTTTGAGTTGAGTCTGTATCGATATGCGGATAATGTTTCCTGTTATAGTTTATACGCAAAAGACGATAAGGGAAATACGGTTTATGTGACCAAATCCAGCAGCACAAAAACAGAGAATGACTGTAGAGTCATTACAATTAAACTGAGATATGGCTATCCGGCTGATGGTAAATATTTTCCAGACTTCGAATATACCAGGCTGGCCGAAGATTGCAGTGAATTGGTAACAGCCGCCTATGTAGGAACCTTCTCTACCATCAAAGAGGCTGCGGAAGCGGGAGCGGAGGATAAGAAAGGGGTTCTGTTTTTGGACAGCGCCTACTCAGCCGAAGAGTTTTATGAAGCGGATTTCAGCCAGGGCGTGTATTTTACCTTCTTTGTGGGAGAAGACGGCTCAGAAAACCAGGAAGTGTACCACTGCTGTATTAAGACAGAAGAAGGAGATCCAGAAGAGTTTGTTCTCAGCGACAGCACCAACGTAAGCTTTTATGGACTTTATGATGGCAACGGACGTTATGTCAGATGTCTTGCCGTGGACAGAGATGAAGATTCCTATGGAGATTATTCTTACAGGACCATCTTGGTGGACAGTGACGTGGATCTGACCTGCCTGGCACCTACATTCAGTGTCAGTGACGACGGCATCAACCTATATGCCTCTGAGGGGAATTCGGAATCCGTTCTCCAGGTCAGCGGGAAAAGTGTCCATGACTTTTCAAAAGGCCCTGTCCACTACACCGCCTCTTCTGAGAACAAAGAGGTTCAGAGAAACTATTGGCTCCAGGTGGTGAAAAAGACAGAGGGAGCGGGGCAGCTCTACATAAACAGCCTGGCTGACCCTGACGCGGAGACAGAGACTGACAGCAACGGGGTGGTGACATCTACCAGGGAGATGATCCTTGACGGACGTTACGACTATTATCACGACATCCTGCTGATTAACCAAAACACCGGTGAGCTGGCCAACTTAAAGGCTGAGATCGACTCAGCGGAAGTAGAGCTGGATCCCTACTGGACCTTAAACGGCCAGTACCCGCTGTCTGGTTTTGATACGCTTAACAGACAAGACATTAACGGCGACTATGTGTCTTACGGGGAACTGGCCAACATGGCCAAGCTTCGTGTGGTTCCCAAGGAAAACATAGCTGACGGAAGAGAGATTTCCGGTACCCTCACCATCAAGTCCGGGGAGAAGACCCTGATGGTGCTGACTCTCACTGGTACTGTAGGTGACCCCAGCATCACCACCACAGAGGTGCCGGAGGCGGTTAAGTACGTTCCATACGGCACCATGATCCAGAATAGCAACAAGTATGATTGGAATGAAGTAAGTTATGAACTTATGGACGGAACCCTGCCCGCGGGCATGGTGATCAAGCCCAACGGCGAGCTTTACGGCGTTCCCACAGAGACCGGGGAATTTTCCTTTACTGTATTTATGGACAACAGCTTTGAGAAGTTCGCTGACAGCGAAAAGACCCTGACCCTGACTGTCATCGACAACACCAATGAGAACGTTGACGCTGCCACCGATCAGGGATATGAGCTGACCAGCCGGGTCATGGACGTGGCCCTGACTTCTGACAAAGACCAGGTCATGGTTTCAGCTGGCGAGTTCGGCCAGTTTGTGGATCTGTACTTAGACGGCGTGAAGCTGAAAAAAGACGAGGACTACACTGCGGAATCCGGAAGTACCAGGATCACGGTAAAGAACCAGACACTGAAAGGTTCCAAGTCAACGGGAACCCACACCCTCGGAGCCGAGTTCCGAGATGAGGACGATAACTTGAAGAGAGCCGCCCAGAACTATGAGGTTACGGAGAAGGAGACCAATCCGGGCGGAAATAATCCTGGCGGAGACAACCCAGGGGGCAATAACCCAGGAGGGAGCAATCCCGGCGGCAGCATTGGCGGCGGAAACGGAAGCTCAGGCGGCGGAAACAGCGGAAACAGCGGTAGCGGTGGAAGCGGCAGTTCGTCCGCGGCACCAGCGGTTAACGAGGCGGCCAGAAAAGGCCAGGTAGATCCGGAGAGAGGAATTATCACCGGAGAGGAAGCCGGCTATTGCCGCTGGCAGCAGAATGACTCCAGATGGCAGCTGATCTACACAGACGGAACCGCTGCGAAGGGAACCATGGTTCAGCGGGAAAACGGAGAGACTGTTGAGCAGGTACTCTGGGAGATGGTCAATGGTTCTTGGTATGCTTTCGGCGCTGACGGGTATGTGAAATCCGGATGGGTGTATGACTACCAGTTAGACAGCTGGTATCTGACCTCCGCTGACACAGGTATGATGAGCGGATGGTATAAGGATCCTCAGGACCAGAAGACTTATTACATGGACCCATCGACAGGAAAACTGGCAATTGGATGGAATGAGATCGACGGAAAATGGTATTATTTCCAGGCTGTTTCCACTGCTCCTACATGGGAACTGAACAAAGAGACAGGAAATTGGTCTTACAACGCAAACAGTGAAGCCAAACCATTTGGCTCTATGTATTTTAATGAAAAAACCCCAGACGGATATTTTGTGAATATTCAGGGGATTTGGGATGGACGGAACCCACAGTAGAAGAAAATGGAAGAGCCAGATAGTTTTGATCTGGCTCTTTCTGTTATTATCTATCTTAATGGGGGAGAATCATGAATTGGGGAATTCGCGGCAATGCCGCTTAAAAGGTTCTTCTGAGGGTTTGTGACTTCTGGGCAGAACCTATATAAACAAAATTGAAGAAGGAGGGAAGTGAGATGGCACGTATCAATCGAAATAATCTAAGATGTTTGCCGCGGTTCCTGCCTGATGGATATGGCTAGAAAAAGAACTGGAGGATAAACATTATGGGAATTTTTAAGCGAAGGCTGGCGCAGGTGCTGACAGTGTCTCTTGTAGTATCGTCTTTAGCGTCTGCCGGGATAACCACATCCGCTTCCACAGTTCAATGGGACTGGAGAAAACAGGAAATGACTGTAAGCTTACAGGAAAACGAGCGGATTGCCTCAGGGTCAGATGCCACCGAACAACCTGATAAAGGAGATTTGCCAAAAGAGGAGGTTGGAGCTGATGGCATTGGAGGGAAACCAGATAATGAGGAGGTGAAAATACAGAAAGAAACAGAGCTGATTTCCGAGATTAAGCGGAATGCGGAGACTTCTGGGACTTGTGGGGAGAATCTGACATGGAGTTTAATTGATGGAGTTTTGACCATCAGCGGGACGGGGGAGATGGCGTCATACAGTAACTCTTCAAACAACGGAGGTACGCTGGTTCCTTGGGATGAGAGTAAAGCTGAGATTACAGATGTTATAGTAGAAAATGGTGTCACTTCTATTGGAAGTTTTGCGTTTTATGACTGTGGTAACTTGACTAGCGTAGTACTTCCCGAAGGCATTATTTCCATTAATGGAAGCGCCTTTAGGGATTGCGGTGGATTGATTAGTTTAACTTTGCCAGATAGTATTATTTCTATTGGAAGCAGCGCGTTTTGTGGCTGTAGTGGGTTAACCAGTGTGGTATTGCCAGAAGGAATTAATTCTATCGAAGATAATGCTTTTGCTGGCTGTAGTGGATTAACCAGTATCATTCTTCCAGACTTTATTGATTCCATTAAGTCTAGAGCATTTTATGGTTGTAGTGAGTTAAACAGTATCATACTGCCAGATGGAATTACTGTTATTGAAGGCGAAGCCTTTTCTGGATGTAGTAAATTAATAGATATAACTCTGCCAGTAGGAATTACTTCCATTGAAGATGGAACCTTTTCTGGATGTAGCGGGCTGATCCATATAACTCTGCCAGACACTGTTACATCTATTGGAAACGATGTGTTTTCTGGATGCGGCAGTCTGACCAGCTTGACCATTCCAGACACTGTTACATCTATTGGAAGAGGAGCGTTTTTTAACTGCGGCAGTCTGGCCAGCCTGACGATCCCAAATGGCATTACTTACATTCAAAATTACACATTTTCTGGATGTAGCAATCTGACCAATATAAGTCTTCCCAACAGCATTACTACTATTGGATCTGGGGCATTTAAGGATTGCGGAAGCCTGACCAGTCTGACAATTCCTAATGGAGTGACTTCTATTGAGCATTCCACGTTCTCTGGATGTAGTAGCCTAACCAGTTTGACGATTCCAGACAGTATTACAGCTATCGGAACGGAGGCATTTTATAGTTGCAAAAGTCTGACCAGTTTAATTGTTCCTAATGGAGTTACTTCCATCAGTCATTACACATTTTCTGGATGCAGCGCCCTGACGGATTTAGTCCTGCCAACTGGTATTACTTCTATTGGAATGGGTGCGTTTCATAGCTGTGGCAGTCTAACCAGTTTTACCATTCCTGACAAGGTTTCCGTCATTGATGCCTATACATTTTATGGATGCGGCAGCTTAACCAGCATAAAGATTCCCAACGGAATCACCACTATTCACAGCGAGGCATTTTGGGGATGCGACTCCTTGAGCGATGTCTATTACGCAGGGGATGAGAATAGTTGGTCTGGAATCTCAGTACTTGGAGACAACGAAGCATTTCTTCATGCCACAATCCACTATAATAATGGACATCTGTCTGGAACCTGTGGCAAGAACCTGATATGGGGTTTAGTTGATGGAGTTTTGTCCATCAGCGGAACTGGAGCTATGGAGTCATACAGTCTGGATTCCCCGTCGCCCTGGCATGAGTGTGCGGACCAGCTTATCAGCGTGGTAATTGAAAACGGCATGGAGTCCATTGGGGATTACGCATTCGCTGACTGTGGCGAGTTGACCAGTGCGGCCATACCAGACAGCGTGACTTCTATTGGGGCTTATGTGTTTTATCGCTGCGCTAAGCTGACGGATATGACCATACCGGACAGCGTGACCTTCATTAGCGACGCCGCATTTGTCGGATGCGGCAGCTTAACCAGCGTCACTATCCCATCTGGGGTCACTTCGATTGGAATCGTTACGTTTTCCTTATGCAGCGGCCTGACCAGCGTCGCCATACCGGATACAGTGACCTCCATTGGTAACAGAGCCTTTTCAAATTGCCAAAGTCTACCCAGTATCATCATACCGTCCAGCGTTGTCTCAATTGGAAGCGGTGCGTTTTACGACTGCCAAAGCCTGGAAAGCGTTACCATACCGGATGGAATTACCGTTATTAGGGATGATACATTTAACTATTGCCTCAGCCTGAGAAGCGTCACCATACCAAAGAGTGTCGCGGCAGTCGAGATGTCGGCGTTTGAGATCTGCCCCACATTAACAGATGTGTATTATGGAGGAAGCGACAGCGACTGGTTCAATATCTCGGTCGAGAATGGTAATGACCCGCTCCTCAACGCCACCATCCACTACAACAGCACCGGCCCCAGGCCAGTGAGTCCAGAGGATCTCTCGCTCAATTTTGACAGCGTTGGGGAAGGGGTTCTATATGTACCTTACTCTGGAGTGATTAAGCTGAGCGGCGGGGATGCGTCTTTCCAACCGGCTTACCAGGTTATAAACGGGACCCTTCCCGATGGTCTTTCCCTGGATTCCAACTCAGGGGAGATCTACGGGATTCCCAAGGAGGAGGGGAGCTTCCCTATCACCGTGGAAGCAATCCTGGCAGTTCCAGAAGGGGATGGGGTTTCCGTAAAAGGGGATCTGACCCTGACTATCAAGGAGAACACGGACGACAATATTTTCGAATCCTGCGATGAGGGCTATGAGCTGGAACATCCTATCGGTGAAAAGACAGACCAGGGATATGTGTTAAGAGAGTACAGTGATCAGCTGTTTGTTTCAGCTGGTAAGTTCGAACAGTTTGTGGACCTCTGGTTTAATGGCGAGAAACTGATTCGGGAAGAAGATTATACAGCCGAGAGCGGAAGCACCAGGATCACGGTGAGAAAACAGACCTTTGAGAATAAGTCAAAATCCGGTTCCAACACGATTTCCGCTGAATTTAGAGATGAGGACGGAAATCTAAAGCGGACTTCCCAGAACTTTACTGTGGAGGCAGACAAGCCCGACGAAAACCCGGGGACAGGTAATAAACCTGGCATTGGCGGAAGCGGAGGCGTTGGAGGCGGCTCTGGCACTGGTGGAAGCGGCGGCTCTGGAGGAGGTTCTGGCACTGGCGGAAGCGGCGGTTCTAATTCTGGGAGCGGTTCCGGCTCTGGCGGAAACAGCGCGATGCCCTATACTAACAACTCATGGGTAAAGGACGAGATCGGCTGGAGATGCAAAAAGCCGGACAATACCTGGCTGACCAATGGCTGGTATCTGCTTCCCTACAACGAAACAACCGGATGGTATTATTTCAATGAGGAAGGCTACATGGCTACCGGCTGGCTGAAAGATCAGGAGAAGTGGTATTATCTCAATCCCGTATCTGACGGAACCTTGGGAGTGATGGTCACAGGCTGGCGGCTGATTGACGGGAAATGGTATTATCTCAATGAGCAGGCTGACGGAACTGAGGGAACCATGGCTGCGTCAGGATGGAGACAGATTCCATGGGGCGAATCAACTGCCTGGTATTACTTTAACCAGGAAGGCCATATGGCCAGTGGCTGGATACAGGACCAGGGGAGAAGGTATTATCTCAACCCTGTATCCGGTCAAACTCAGGGAGCCATGATGACAGGCTGGCAGCTGATTGATGAAATTTGGTACTATTTCAATGAACAGGCTGACGGAACCTACGGTGCCCTGATGACAAATACCTGGATTGGAAATTATTACGTAGATAACAACGGAATGCGGGTATAAAAACAAATTTTTTTCCTGGGGGCATCGCTCAATCATCAAATCAGGTGACTGAGCGATGCCCCCGCTCTATATGCCATAGAACTCCAAACGCTGGTTGAATTAAGATTGTGTTCATGTTATACTATTGATCAAGACGCGGCGTGGAAATTAACAGGGATGTTATACAGACTCACGGGGCCGCGAGAGGAGAAAGCGTAATTGGTTTTTAAAGCAGGCAGCGCCATCCAGAATCCATCAGGAAATCAGCTTTGAAATTAGGTATGCCAACCGCGCCCGCCAGACTTTCATGTGTGGTGGCGCGTCCGCTGCCGGGCGCATGAATGTTTACTATAAAAATGGCCATATATCTGGTGTATGCGGTGCCCCCTCGGTTCAGGACTTGCCCTGAACCTTGATTGACGGAATTCTCACCATTAGTGGAACCGGAGATATGGCCTTCTGTGGAGCTGGAATGTTAAATGTGTCTTCCGCTCCATGGTACGAGAGCAGGGCTCAGATCAAGCCTGTTGGTATTGAACAAGGCGTAACCCACTTGGGTGACGCGGCATTTTCCAACAGTGGTCTGGTTTAGAGCGGTTGAATGAAACATCTGGCAAGGAGGGGTGATTTATGACATTACCAGCAGAAAAGACACGGTACACATTTGCCGATTGCCTCACATGGGATGAGAATGAACATATAGAAATTATTGATGGGAAAGCCTTTATGATGGCAACGCCATCCAGAATCCATCAGGAAATCAGCTTTGAAATTGGCCGGCAGCTTGGTAACTATCTGGAGGGAAAACAATGCAAGGTTTATCTCGCTCCCTTTGGAGTTCGGCTGTTTGAGCGGGCTGGGGACAGGCCGGAGGATGTTGACACAATGGTTGAGCCGGACATCTCTGTGATATGCGACAGGAGCAAACTGGATAAGTATGGCTGCAAGGGAGCGCCGGACATGGTAATTGAAGTCCTCTCCCCATCTACACAACGGCATGACCAGCTTGTGAAGCTTAACCTATATCAGCGGGCCGGGGTTCAGGAATATTGGATTGTGGACCCAGAAAACCGGACAGTTCGGGTCCTGCTGCAGACAGGCAACGGTATTTTCCAGACGCGCGAGGTCTATGGACAGGAGGATGTGGCAAAGGTCAATGTGCTTGATGGATGCTTCATCGAGTTGAGCAAAGTGTTTTCTGAATAAACGACGCGGAAGCGGGTTGGGAATTATCCTGCCCCGCTTTTTTAGTGTACGCGGGGCGGGGCCTAAATCCAATGGGGCGTGTGAACCGTAGCGCGCGGAAATCTAAAAGACGCTTATCTTCGCGCGAGTTACTTTACCCTTAGGAATTTCTCCTAATTATTATGGTGAATTTAAGGTTGGAGCTGATAATGTAATCAGCATCAAGTATATGTTTGACACCACAGAACATTGACTTTTTGCGCTATGAAATATATACTAGAAATCATAAAGTAAAGGATCTTATCCCATAAAACAAAGGAGAACATTTATGAGCAGACGCCCTAAAGTCCAATACACCTTAGATACCGGCGGCATAAGCTCTCTTCCCCAAGATGAACGGAAAGCCATCCTCCGCGGCGCTGATGAACTGATCTCCACCGGCGGGCGGGCCATGTTGGTAAAGATTCTCAAAGGCTCTAGAGACAAAAAGCTTTTAGAGCATGGCCTGGACAAGTGTCCGGTCTATGGATTCTATCATTCCCTTACCATGGAGGAGATCGGCCACCGGGTGGATTGGGTAATCAAAGAGGGCTACATCAAGATTGACTATTACGGCCAGCTTCCCATGCTGGTATTTTCTGATAAAGGCTGGGAGATTGAGCGGGAGACTTACAGCCAGGAGCTCTACCAGCGGTTTTGTCAGGATGTGGCAGAAGATCATTTCACCGTAATCTATGAGATGAAAGACGTAAACCGCCTTGTGGTTTTTGATGTCCTTGAAAAGATCCGCGCCGCCCGGGATGACCGTTTTCTCCCCATACTGGAAGAGTGGAAAAAGCTTGAGGTACGGAAAGTGCGGGAGCGGATCGGTGAGGTGGAGCAAACCTTAAAAAGCCATGAGGAAGGGCCGGTTATCGTGTTTTTAAAGGCACAGAAGGGGGATTTAAACAGGATTTCCAGGCTGACAGAGTCTGCCCTCAAAAGCATCTATCAGAAAAATTACCCAGCGGGGGCCCTGGACTTTCTCCTGTTTGCCCATAACAAGTATTGGGTCCAGGCGGATATTGAGGCGAAAAATGTCTGGATGCTTATGTATGACGGCAAACTGGCAGGAACCGGCGCGGTTCGGGAAAATCAGATTATAAGAGCCTGCGTTCTGCCGAAATATGAGAATAAAGGCTTAGAGGCCCGGATTGTCACGTATTTAGAAAAGTTCCTTCAAACACAGTATGACCGGGCCACCGCGGATGTCCCTCTTGGCATGGAGCCCCTTTATGAACAGCTGGGCTACAGGCTGGCAAGGCAGGAGAAGATTTCCATAGGGGGAAACATCTCTTTTCTTTCCAAAACCATGGAAAAAATATTTTAAATATGTCTATACGAGGAGAATTATCAAGTATGAAGATCAAAAAAACAGCAGCGCTTATTCTGGCGGCGTCCCTGACTCTGGGCAGCGCCATCACCAGCTTTGGGGGCATCCAGGTGGTACAGGGGACGGAGATCTCCACCAAGGTAGGAGATGACAGGACGAACACCTTTGGCACCACTGATATAAAGTTTGTCTTTAAGGAGTTTGACCCGGCTTCCGGCCTGATCCCTGTGCGCCAGATTCCTCCAACCTGGAGGGAGTGGTGGGAGGAAGAGCGGGATGATTCCCGACTTCTCTTTTTAAATACCTCAGGGGAGATCGCCATCCCGGTCAATGAAAACTGGCGGCTGGTTTCTGGTTTTCAGAGCGGCCAGGCATTTGTAAGGGAAGCGAGCACCAACGCGTTGGTACGTATTGACACTGCCGGACAGGAGACAGGGCGGTTTTCCGTTGAAGAGAACATCGCCAGGCTTATGGTGCTTCCGGATTCTTCCCCCTACGCTTTCTTCTGTATCACGGGAAAGGCAGGGGGACCTGTGTCGGAATCTGAGAATTTCAAGGCCCTTTTTGTTGAGGAAAATGGCTCCGTCAAAACCGTGGAGCTTCAGGGGACTTACTGGGACATGGGCCAGTTTGAGGCCAACGGGTACGCCCCGCTGTTTAAGGTTACGGGAACTTACGACACACAGTGGAGAATTGAGGGCGCCGAGCACTGGGAAACGGTAACCCATTACAACACCGCACAGATAGATTATCTGGATGTAAACGGCGTTATCCACTCTGGTTCCATGCCGGGATATGTGGAGAAAGAAGCGCCGGAGTATATCCCTGCCCCCTACGATATCGGTCTTCCATTTGACAACACAACCAAGGAGTACATTTACAGAGCCGCCACTTATGATCTGCGGAAAGTTGACTTTGTATCAGGCATGGGAGATATCTACGAGATTTTCGACAAATCCGGCGCGGGAACCGGGGTGAAGATCTATTCCATCGCTTTTGGAACAGACAGCTTTGTAATCGCCAGGGCTTTTGACCCTGCTTACGAGGAAAGTTTTAGTCTTGACCGCCTCAAGCCGCCCTATTACATTTACTACATCAATCAAACCAACTAATCATCAGACAGAGCCAGTACTTTTTCAAATTGACGGAGGACGACAACATCATGGCAATAAAGGAGAGCATAAGGGAACAGACCAGAATCCGCGTAAAGCCGCCGGGGAAGTATCAGGTCCTGATCTATAATGATGATTTCACCCCAATGGATTTCGTGGTGGATGTGCTGGTGGAGATTTTTGACAAGGAAGAGGCGGCCGCGGTCGCGCTGATGATGAGTATCCACAAGGGAAATTATGCCATAGCCGGGGTCTACCCCAGGGACATTGCCCAGACCAAGGCGTCCGAGGCTGTCCAGTGGGCCAGAAGCGAGGGACATCCCCTGAAGGTGGAGGCAGTGCGCCAGCCATAGCGGTCAGCTTATGCTGAGCAAAGGACAGGAATGATTATGGAATTTACCAAAAATATGCAGTGTGTCATGGAGCGGGCGGTGAAGCTGGCCCAGGAACAGAGCCACCGTTATTTTATGCCGGAACACATGATTTACGGGATCACATACGATGAGGATTTTATCAGAGAATACGAGAGCGGAGGGGGCGATGTAGAGCGGCTGCGGGGGAACCTGGAGGAGTTTTTAAATGAACAGGCGGGAAAGACTTCCGGGGAAACCGCGGTTCTTACGGCTGACACGGACCGGGTGCTGCGGATGTCCGAGGGCCAGGCAAGAGCCAGCGGCCGGAAAGCCATTGATATCAGCCATCTTCTGTCCGCCGTGCTGATGTTGGAGGACAGCTATGGGGTTTACTACCTGGAAGAGCAGGGAGTGGATTTGATTGAGGTCATAGGGGAGATGTCCAGGGAAAGCCTGTGGGATGAGCGAGGCGCGGCTGGTTCGGCGGCTGCCGGCGGAAACCCGGAGAGAGGAGAGCGGTACCCCAGGGACAGGGGGATGGAGGAAGGGACTTTGGGGAGCGGACACAGATGGCGTTCTTTCCTGGAGGACATGAATGAGACCTGCAGATCCAAAAATCCTCTCATCGGCAGGGAGACGGAGATGGAGCGGACCATCCAGATCCTGTGCCGCAAGGACAAGAACAATGTGCTCCATGTGGGGGAGCCGGGAGTGGGAAAGACAGCCCTGGCCTACGGCCTTGCCAGAAGGATTGTGGAAGGAGACGTGCCGGAGTCTCTCAAAGACGCCAGCTTGTACGGACTGGATCTTGGGGGCCTGCTGGCCGGAACCCAGTACAGGGGAGATTTTGAGAAGCGTTTTAAGGAGATCATGGACGGCCTCTCCAAGGAGACCAGGCCCATCCTCTACATGGACGAGATCCACAACATCGTGGGAGCCGGAGCCGTCAGCGGCAGCAGCCTGGATGCGGCCAACCTGTTAAAACCCTACCTGGCGGCTGGCACCATCCGTTTTATGGGAGCCACCACCTATGAGGAGTACAAAAAACATTTTTCCACAAGCAAAAGCCTTGTGCGGAGATTTCAGAAGGTAGATATCGCGGAGCCTTCCGGGGAGGAGGCTGTGGAGATCTTAAAGGGCTTAAAATCCGGGTATGAAAAATTTCACGGTGTAAAATACAGCCCAGGCGTTCTGGAGCACGCGGTTGATATCAGCAGCCGGTACATTAATGAGCGTTTTCTCCCCGACAAGGCCATTGACTTAATAGACGAGGCCGGGGCATGGCGCAAGCTCCATCCTTTAGAGCAGAAACGTCAGACCGTCAGCAAGGCCCTTTTAGATCAGGTTCTGTCCAAAACCTGCAATATTCCCATAGGAACCATGGAGAAAGGGGATTTGGACCGTCTCCGGTATCTGGAAGAGGACTTAAAAAAACAGATCTTCGGCCAGGAGACCGCTGTAAGTCAGGTGAGCAACGCGGTGAAATTTTCCAAGGCCGGCCTCAACGAGGAAGGCAAGCCCATTGCCTCTTTTCTGTTTGTAGGAGCCACAGGAGTGGGGAAGACCCAACTGGCCAAGGCCCTGGCGGCGGAGCTTGGAATATCCTTTATGCGGTTTGATATGAGCGAATACGCGGAAAAGCATACCGTTGCCAAGCTCATCGGCGCTCCCGCGGGGTATGTGGGGTACGAGGAGGGAGGACTTCTCACGGAGGAGATCCGCCGCCATCCCCACGGCGTCCTTCTTCTGGACGAGATCGAGAAGGCTCACCCGGATATTTTTAATGTCCTCCTCCAGGTTATGGACTACGCTACTTTGACGGACAATCAGGGGAGAAAGGCGGATTTCCGCAACATCATCCTGATCATGACATCCAACGCGGGGGCCAGCCAGGTGGGGAAGAGCCCCATTGGCTTCGGCAGCAGCCAGTACAACATGGATGCCCTGACCGACGCGGTAAAGCGGACCTTTCAGCCGGAATTCCGCAACCGCTTAAGCCGTATCGTCCTCTTTAGCGGTATGGACGACGCGATGGCGGAAAAGATCACGGAGAAAAAGTTAAAAGAGCTTTCAGATAAACTGCTGCAGAAAAAGGTGGAACTGACCATAACGTCCCAGGCCAGGGACCACATCAAAGAGGCGGGAATCACCATGGAATACGGTGCCCGTGAGATCGACCGGGTTATTGACCGGGAGGTGAAGCCCCTTCTGGCGGAACTGCTGCTTTTTGGCGGTCTGAAAAAGGGCGGGCGCTGTGTCCTGGATCGGGAAAATGATAAGCTGGCTATACGCGGGGTTGAGGAAGAGTAGGTAGAAGCCGCTTCACAATGTGGGGCGGCTTCTGACGTGCTTTTCCATATCAAGGGCATTGTTCTATGATGAGGTCGGATTCTATTAATAGGAATAATATCCCTTTAAAGCGAACAATAAACCTTATGAAAAATCAAAACGGCCTCCAGAGAAAGGTAATGGAGTTCATTAAAAATTCGCATCTTTATATGGATGATTTTGAGTATGTAGATATGGATCAGATTCGTCTGGTGTCTATTTACAGAGGAATTGCGGTTCCCAGCATAATTTTTGACTCTACCGGAACAAAAAAGATCGCGGCCCTGGCAAGTTATATTATACAAAGATTAGATGAACTAGACAGCAGTATCCATTTTAAGCTTACCAGAGCCGCGGTCGCCATGTTTAATAATGAATTAAACGCAAACGCGCAGTATTAATCTAATGGATTGCGGAAAAATGTTCTGTGGAGATCCTGTGTTAAAAAACACGGATTTCCACGGGATATTTTTATTTAGGCGTAATTTCCTGTTGACAAATCGAACAATTGTTCGTATAATATATTTAGAACAAACGTTCGTATTTCGAAAGTCAGGAGGTCTTGTATATGCTGATAACAAAAGCCAATTTGAATAATGTAACTTTTGAGAACGAAGATGCCAGGCTGCTGATCTTAGATGTTGTAAGCCATACCAGCGCCTGCCTGTACTATTATGACACAGAGATCGAGATCACCGTATTTATGGCATTGAAGATAAGAGAGCGGGCTTACAGGGCTGACAGCCAGGCTTCCCCATATAGTGTCTCTCTCATGGATTCTTCCCATCCGTCCTTTAAGAAGCCTTCCAGAACATGGCAGAAAGCTGCCTCATGGTCACTATCCACTTGTAGTTAGTGATGGTGCCGATACTGTTTCTGTTCACACGCGTTCACAGCAACTGGCAAAAATCCGTGAAAATCGCCCGCGGCGATGGGCCTATGCTCTGGCTCCATAAGGTATTGGCCCATGGACTGTTCAGCGGGGTGATCAGTCGTGGTGTGAACAGTAACCCCGATCCTTCCACAGATCACCCGCGAATTTTGTCTTGTTTAATAGTGGAAAGTGGAATATAATAGAATCATGGGATTTTCCAGTCTCGCTAAAGCGCGTCACCGCGCTTTACTGAAGAACAAGATCAAAGCCCCAGAAGGGGCGGAGGAGGTAACATGGAGGATAGAAATAAAACGATGACAACTGGCGGGGTGACAGACAATACACAGAAACAGACTGTAGAGCAGATCAGCCTTCCCCGGACGATCCATTTAGTTCCCATGGACCGCATTGCCGGGTTTGATGTGCGTCCGGGCTTTTACGAGATCAATGGTGCCACCGCTATTCCGGGCGGAGTGAATTTTACCGTGTATTCCCATGGAGCGACTTCCATAGAGCTGCTGCTTTTCCACCGCATGGAGGAGACGCCCTTCGCGGTGATTCCTTTTCCTAAGCACTACCGGATCGGGAATGTATACTCTATGATCGTTTTTAAATTGAATATAGAAGAGTTTGAATACGCGTACCAGGTAGACGGCCCATACGATCCAAAGAAAGGCCTGATCTTTGACCGCACTAAGTATCTTCTGGATCCTTATGCCAAGGCGGTCACGGGACAGAGCATGTGGGGAGATTCCTCGCCCCACGAGCAGCACTACAAGGCCAGGGTGGTAAAGGATGACTTTGACTGGGGCACTTCCCGGCAGCCGCTGCTTCCCATGGAGGATCTGATCATCTACGAGCTCCATGTGAGAGGTTTTACCAAAGACGCCTCCTCCGGCGTGTTCCATCCCGGAACCTTTGACGGCCTTATGGAGAAGCTTCCCTATCTTCTGGAGCTGGGTGTGAATGTGGTGGAGCTGATGCCTATTTTTGAATTTGACGAGATGCAGGATTACCGGGAGGTTGACGGGGAGAAGCTTTACAACTACTGGGGCTACAACACGGTCAGCTTTTTTGCCCCCAATACCAGCTATACTGCCAGCACAGAGTACAACCGCGAGGGCAATGAACTGAAAAAACTCATCCAGGTATTCAATCAGCACGGCATTGAAGTGTACTTAGACGTGGTGTTCAACCACACGGCGGAGGGCAATGAACACGGCCCCTTTTTCTCTTTTAAAGGCTTTGACAACAATATTTACTATCTGCTGACTCCGGAAGGATATTATTACAATTTCAGCGGGTGCGGCAATTCCCTCAACTGCAACCATCCCATTGTGCACCAGATGATCCTCAATTGCCTGCGGTACTGGGTAACTACTTACCGGGTCAACGGCTTCCGTTTCGATCTGGCCTCCATCATGGGGCGCAATGAAGACGGAACGCCCATGAACAAGCCGCCCCTTCTCCAGTCCCTGGCATTTGACCCCATCTTGGGGGATGTGAAGCTGATCGCGGAGGCCTGGGATGCGGTGGGCCTGTATCAGGTGGGAACCTTCCCGTCCTGGAACCGGTGGGCAGAGTGGAATGGAAGATACCGGGACGACATGCGCCGCTATCTTAAAGGTGACGCTGGTATGTCCCAGGCCGCGGCCCTTCGGATAGCCGGATCCAGGGATATCTATGAAGTCAGCAGCAGAAAGAACGCTTCCGTGAATTTTATTACCTGCCACGACGGATTTACTCTGTTTGATCTTTTCTCCTACAATGAGAAGCACAACGAGAAAAACGGCTGGAACAATACGGACGGGGCCGGTGACAACGCCAGCTGGAACTGCGGAGTGGAGGGTGAGACCGATGATCCCCAGGTCAACCAGCTGCGCCGCCGGATGATACGCAACGCGTTTGCCCTCCTGATGTGCAGCAGAGGGATTCCCATGTTCCTGGCCGGAGATGAATTCTGCAACACCCAGTTCGGCAACAACAATGCCTACTGTCAGGACAACATCACCTCCTGGCTGGACTGGAACCGACTTGAGCAGAACCAGGACATGTTCCGCTTCTTCTCCTATATGATCCGTTTCCGTAAGAGCCACAAGGTTCTTCGGGCAAATATCAGCGATGGTGCCTGCGGTTTCCCGGACATCAGCTTCCACGGGGTAAAGCCCTGGAGAGGGCAGTTCGCGGAGCATGAGCGGTATGTGGGGGTTCTCTTCGCGGGACAGGAAAAGGGAAGAGAGCCAGAAGTCATCTATATCGCTTCCAACGCCTACTGGGAGGAGTTAACGGTGCTGCTTCCGGAACTTCCAAAGTCGTCCATGGTCTGGGAATTGGCTTCCGATACATGGGAAGCGGAAGGTCAGAGAGAAGAGCGTCTGGAAGGTGGAAGCTTTTCCATCAGGCCCAGAAGCGTCATGGTCTGGAAAGGTGTAAAACGTCCGTGAAGATTAATGGAAGATATAAGAAGATCTTGGTCATAGGTGTGGTGCTGTCCCTCCTCGCTGGTCTTCGCGGCGGCGGATACAAAGGGGATAACCAGGCCCGGGACAGCTACATAACTCATGGCTACAAAGAAGAATTCTTCCCCCCCGCTGCCGGTAATTCCTACTACAGATATCAGTGGGGATTAAAGAATGACGGCAGCCTCCAGAGGATCACTTCGGTACCAGCAGGGCAGGCCGCGGACATGGATCACACCGCTCCCGGGCTCCCGGCTGACCCGCCATCACCGCAAGAGACCTCCCCCGACGAAAGCGGCGGTCCTGGCTCCCTGGCTCCCGGTCCAGGCCCCGGAGAGCCCCTGACAGACAGGGATTCAGGGCAGAGGATCACGGACAGCGTTCCGGGAATCGATATCAACGCGGAGGCCGCGTGGAATGTGTATGAACAGACAGCAGAGCGCCGCATGGTAACCGTGGCTGTCATTGATACCGGAGTGGACACCGGCCATGAGGAGCTGGCCGGATCCATATGGCTGAACGAAGATGAGATACCAGGCGACGGGATTGACAATGACAATAACGGCTATATTGATGATCGGAACGGATGGAATTTCTATTCTGACAACAACCAGGTGTTTACCGGAGAGGAAGATGACCACGGGACTCACGGAGCCGGAACCATAGCCGCCGCCTGGGATGGCCAGGGCATAACCGGGATCGCGGACAGCCGTTATGTAAAGATCATGGTGCTGAAGGTCCTTGGTTCCCAGGATGGAAAAGGGGTCTCAACCAATGTAAAAAAAGCTGTCCGGTACGCCCAGGACAATGGAGCCCAGATCTGCAACTTAAGCATCGGGACCCTGACCTATGATGAAGAGCTGAGGAACATCATCCGCGATTCCCCTATGCTCTTTGTGGTTTCCGCGGGAAATGGGGACACGGCCGGAGTTGGATATGACATTGACACCATGCCCATGTACCCGGCCTCTTACCCGGAGGACAATATTATCACGGTGGGCAACCTGATGTTTGACGGGTCATTAGATGAAAGTTCCAATTACGGGGCAGTCAGCGTGGATATCGGGGCACCAGGAACTCATGTTCTGGGTGCCGTGCCCGGAGGCTATGCCTTTATGACAGGAACCTCCATGGCAGCGCCGATGGTGTCCGGCACAGCCGCCCTGGTGTATTCGTGCCGTACTGATTTAAGCCTTCTGGAAGTCAGGGAAGCTATCCTCCGTTCTGCCAGGCATTTGGAACAGCTGGATGGAAAGACCTCCACCGGCGGGATATTGGATGCCCTTGGGGCTATCACCTACGGACGTTAAATGCTATTTTTCTATGCCTTAGTGGACAAAAGTCTATTTACAGCCGCTCTGTCCTGATATATGATTGGGATAATAATGTCAGCTGACGAGGAGGAAACAGATATGATAGCAGCAAAGCCGCCTATGGGGTGGAATTCATGGAATACTTTTGGCAAGGATATTGATGAGAACCTGATCCGCCAGATCGCGGACACCATGGCAGAGCAGGGATACCTGGATGCGGGATATGAATATCTGGTGATCGACGACTGCTGGTCCTTAAAAGAGCGGGACAGGGAGGGCAATCTGGTTCCTGATCCGGAGAAATTTCCTCACGGCATGAAAGCGGTGGCTGATTACGTCCATGAAAAAGGGCTGAAGTTCGGCATGTATTCCTGCGCCGGGATTCTTACCTGTGCCGGGTATCCATCCAGCTATGACCATGAATTCCAGGACGCGAAGCTGTTTGCCCAGTGGGGCATAGACTATCTCAAATACGACTACTGCAACTTTCCCAAGAACGCGGACTGTGTGAACCGGTATCATACCATGAGCATGGCCCTCAAGGCCACAGGAAGGGAGATCTGCTTTGCCGCGTGCAACTGGGGACATCACCAGTCATGGGATTGGATGCGCTCCATCGGAGCCCACACCTACCGGTCCACCGGCGACATTTTTGATAATTTCCGCTCATTTATGGGAATCTTCCAGTCTCAGCTGGAACATTTAAGCCAGTCAGGTCCATACTGCTACAATGACATGGACATGCTCACCGTAGGCATGTACAATCAGGGCAACGTGGCGATCGGAAAGCCATGCACGGACGGGGAATACCGGATGCAGTTTTCACTGTGGTGTCTCGCGGGAGTGCCGCTGATCATGGGAGCTGACATCCGCTGCCTGAAACCTGAGATGAGGGAGCTTCTGCTGAACAAGGAATTGATCCGGATTGATCAGGATGAGGAATGCAGGCCTCCTTATCTGGTGGGAAAAAGGAGTGTTATGGTGCCGGAGGAGGACCGTGAAAATGCGGTGGAGCCTCTTCGGGCGGTGAAGGATCAGCTGTTCACCTTTATCAAACACCTGTCCGGCAATGAATTTGTTATCGCCTACTATAACCTGTTTGACGAGGAGAGAGAGCTCGGCTGTATCTTCGCGGATGCCGGTGTTCCTTATTCCTCAGGTTACGGATTTGACATGAGAGACGTGTTTACAGGAGAGCATCTGGGAGTGAAGAGAGACTACCACATCGTGTCTGTCCCGGGTCATGACTGCAGACTGTTTGTCTGCCGCCTCGCGGAGTTCGGAGACTGACCGGGGAGGAGGATATGTCAGAAGAAAACCAGCGCTGCGGACGCTGCGGCGTTAAAGTGACAGCGGATGAGATCGGAGCCACAAAAAAGCTTGTGAACCGCGGAAGCCAGGTATACTTTTGTCTGGACTGTCTGGCGGAAAGCTTTGAAGTCACCAGGCAGGATCTGGAAAAAAAGATCGTTTATTTTAAAAACATGGGCTGTACATTGTTTCAGCACTAACTATATAAGATCAGGAGGTTTTGATATGCCGTTTATTGATTCAAAAATCACAGTACCTGTGACAAAAGAGAAAAAGGAACAGATCAAGGCAAAGTTAGGCCAGGCCATCTCCACCCTTCACAAGACAGAGAATTATCTGATGGTGGGAATCGAAAGCGATTATGACCTGTGGATGGCTGGAAAGAAGCTGGAAAAGGGGGCCTATGTATCCGTAAGCCTCTATGGCAGCGCTTCGCCCTCTGACTATAACAGCATGACGGCAAAGATCTGCCGGATACTGGAAGAAGAACTGGGCATCCCCGGCTCTTCGGTCTATGTTACCTATCACCCTGTGTCCGATTGGGGATGGAACGGGGGGAATTTTTGATGGAATTACCGGTATTTTTTAAAAGCATTATTGATCAGGATTCCTGTCCTGTAGTCATATGCGACTTAGATCACCAGATCATCTACATGAACCCAGGGGCAGCGGCCAGATATGCCAAGCAGGGCGGGGCAGACCTGGTGGGAAAAAGCCTTATGGGATGTCATACCGCCAAGTCCCAGGAGATGATCCAGAAGATCCTGGCCTGGTTTGAGGAGAGCGAAGACCACAATATGATCTATACGTTCTATAATGAGAAGGAAAATAAAGACGTGTACATGGTAGCCCTTCGTGATGAGAAGGGGAATTTAATCGGATACTATGAAAAACATGAGTACCGGAACCGGGAGACCAAAGGGCTTTATCAGTTTCTCTGAAAGCGCGGCTTCCCTGCGGGCACAGCCCCCCTTTTTATATACACGGGCGGAGAGGAATATGGCCGCTAAAGCGGCCCCGCCCCGGCACGGCGAGTAGGGGGAAGAGCCTCCCCTGCTGAATCTCATGATGGTGCCGGCGGCGGGGCATGGGGCTGTGAAGACTCAGCGCCGGGGCATGGCCTGTGGGGCGGTATCAGATACCAGACAGGACCTCCACCTTATAAGTCCTCAGCCAGTGATCAATCTGAATCACATAAGCCATCATCTGTGGAGCTGCCATCAGCTGCCCGTACCACGGCTTTCCGTAGTCAGAAGGACTGGTCAAAAATTTTTCCGTCTTTTCTTTATCCAGGAATCTCAGTACAGGAGAAGAGGAGTCCTCCAGAATCTCCCGGACTTTCTTTGCCAAAAGCGCTTCGTACCCTCTGTCATAGGTCTTAGGATAGGGAGATTTTCTCCGAAACAGGATCTCCCGGGGCAGCTTGCCAACTCCCGCCTGTCTCAGCAGATTTTTTACAACCCCGTTCTTTGCTTTCATTTCCCAGGGCACATTCCAGACATATTCTATGATCCGGTGGTCCGCGAAGGGCACTCTTGCCTCCAGGCCGCTGTACATGCTGGTTCGGTCCATGCGGTTTAGGAGGGTCTGCATAAACCATTTAAGATTCAGCCAGGAGATCTGCCTGCGCCGGGCCTCTGTGGGAGACTCTCCCGCGAGAGAGGGTACCTGGGCGAGAGAGGCTTCGTAAGTCTGTTTTACATATTCCTCCATACGTAGTTCCCGCAGAAAATCATGGGATAAAAGCACCTGTCTGGCTTTTAAGTCCATGGTCCAGGGAAAGGTGTTGGCCAGAAAGCACTCTTCTTTGTGGAACCATGGATATCCGCCGAAGATCTCGTCCGCGCATTCCCCTGTGAGAGCGACTTTGCAGAAGGAACGAACCTGGGAGCAGAAGTACAGCATGGAGGAATCCACATCCGCCATGGCAGGCAGGTCGTGAGCCATCACCGAGTCTTTCAGAAGCGCAGCCTGATCCTGGGTGCCGCATTCCAGAAAATGGTGGTCCGAATCCAGGTAGGACACCATCTGCTCTACAAAGGGCCGGTCCTGGGAGGGCTGGAAGGCGCTGGCCCTGAAGTTTTGCTGATTTCCCACAAAATCAAAGGAGAAGGTGGTAAGCTGCCTGTTTTTCTTTTTCAGTTCCCTGGCACAGATGGAGGATACCAGGCTGGAATCAATTCCTCCGGACAGGAAGGTACAGATAGGGACATCGGATACCATCTGCCGTCTGATGGAATCCTCCACCAGAAACATGGTTTTCTCCACGGTTTCCTCATAACTGTCCTCATGGGGATGGCTTTCCAGCTTCCAGTAACATTCCTGGCGGATTCCTTCCGGGGAACAGATGAGATAGTGGCCGGGAAGAACTTCTTTTACTCCCCGGAACACTCCGTTGCCGCTGGTTCTGGCAGGACCGATGCTGAAGACCTGGTTCAGCCCGTCTCTGTCCAGCACAGGACTGATGCCTGGAAAGCAGAACAGCCCTTTGATCTCAGAAGAGAAGACCACGGTCTCCCCGGGGGAACTGTAAAACAGAGGCTTCACCCCTGCCCGGTCCCGGTACAGAAGCAGCCGGTCATTTACCTGGTCCATGATGGCGATGGCGAAGATGCCGTTTAGCTGTTTGACAAAATCCGGCCCATATTCCAGATAGGCGCACAGGATCACTTCCGTGTCGCTGGTGGTGTCAAAGGAGTAGCCCAGACTTATGAGTTCTTTTCGCAGTTCTTCGGTGTTATACAGTTCCCCGTTGTACACGATCCCCCAGGTATGGCTGTCTGATTTTTTTAACATGGGCTGATGTCCTGTCACCAGATCCACAATAGACAGCCGGACATGGGAAAGTCCAAAGTGGGAGGAGAGAAAGGTTCCCTGGTCATCTGGTCCCCGCCGTTTTAAAGCCAGGTTCATGGACTCAAGGATTCCCTCATAAAATGACCGTTTTTTCAGGTAATCCTGTTTTGCCTGGAAAAATCCGGAAATTCCACACATACATTAAGCTCCTTTCAGGAAAGTCCCCGGCCCCTCACAAGAGAGGACCCGGTATCAGGTTTTGGGGTTCAGGTCCGCGGGCAAGCTTCCGGTCCGGCTCACAAGAGGAAACAGGCTGCCAGGAAAGCGCAGAAAAATCCTATGAGAACGGGAAGGAAGTTCTTTCTCGCCAGCTCCAGGGGGCTGACATCGCAGATGGCGGCCACAGGGATCAGCCCCCATGGGACGATGGTACCGCCGCCTACAAAGATGGCCGTGATCTGTCCCAGGGCGGCCAGCACAGGCACGGAGGCTCCCACAGCGGCCCCGAAGGTGCTGGCCAAGGCTCCTGTGAGAGGCAGGCCGGAAAAGCCAGAACCGTCAAGACCAGTCAGGGCTCCCACGGCCATCTGGATGGCGGCAATCAGATACTTGTTCAGAGGCGCGTGGGAGGCCAGCCATACAGCCCAGTCGTTCATGATGCCTTTTGTTCCCACTTCACCCATGATGGTTGAGATCCCTTCTCCGCCCAGGAAGAAGAACGCTCCAATGGCGATAACAGGGGCAAAGATCCGTATGGCAAAGAGAAAACCCTCTGTCAGATACCCGGTGATCTTTTCTAAGGAATCTTTCTTATATGCCATGGCAGCTCCCAGGCACATGAGAAGAACCGCGGTTCCGGACACGATGCTGGTGGCCTCCCCTCCCCGAAGATCAAAGACCAGCATGGCTCCGATATCCGCCAGAAATGCCAGGGGCGTGGCCACTGCCAGCAAAAGGGCAGGACGGGTAAGCCTGGGGGAAGAAGATTGGGTAAGCTCTGTCCCCCCGATCTGTGGTTCCGAAATCCCCGCCCCGGCCATACTTTTCCGGTTCAGCAAAAAGGCGGCAGTTACCGTGGCGATACCCATGATCCAGAAAACAGGGCGTCCCTCAGAAAGCACCTGGCTGGTAGTGATGCCCGCGGAGGCCGCGGAGATGGCAGGGGCACCCTGGATCACCACGTCATAGCTGAGGGCAATACCGTGGCCGAACAGGTTCATGGCCATGGCGGCAGCCAGAGGCTTTAAACCGGCCCTGACCGCAAAAGGAAGCATGATGGCTCCCACCAGGGCCACTGACGGGGAAGGCCATAAAAACAGGGAGAACAAAAGCATGGTGAATCCCAGGATCCACCAGGTGAGTGAGGGGGTCTTCATAACCCGGGACATGGGCTTCATCAGAAGATAGTCGCTTCCTAAATCGCTCAATGCCTTTGAGAGAGCTGTCACCAGAGCGATGGTGGCGATCACCTCCATGAACTCCTTTGCCGCGTAGAGCATGGCGTTGAAGACGGTCTGGATGCCGCCTATGACGGTTCCCACCCCTGCCATGCCCAGAAGAAAGAGAAAACCAATGCACACAGCCGGCGTGTCTTTGCGCATGACCATCACAGTAAGGATCACAATGACTCCCGCCAGATACAGATAGTGGAGAGGAGTCAGAACGGTTGCGGTTTCTAACATAATTTACTCCTGTTATGAAAATATACTTTAGAATATGAAAATATCCTGCCAAAGTGCGATTTTGCCCAAAATACAAAAATTTTGAAAAAAGGGGTTACAAAATCAGAATCTTGTGGTATAATCTGACAGATTTGGATAAAAAGATAAGGAGAAAGCACATGGAAAAGAAAAGAAAGCAGTCAGCAGGAGCAGGTTCATTGGCAAAGAAGATGGGAATTTCCCTTGTATGCGGCCTTGCCGCTGGTATGTTAATGATGTTTCTCAGAGAGACTCTTAACAGTTCCGGCCACGAAGCGGTCTGGAACGGGGTTAACCGTATTTTATTTCAGGATGTCACGGCCCAGGGAGCTGAAAGCGCTCTCGGTATTTTCTATTTGATCGGGCAGCTTTTTATCCGTTCTCTCCAGTTGGTTATCGTGCCGATGGTGTTTACATCCATCACTCTCGCTATAGGGCAGATATCAGATACCAGGACTTTGGGGCGCATTTCCGCCAAGACCATTGGCTGGTTTCTTATCTGCTCTTTTTTTGCCCTGATCCTGGCATGTGTCGCGGGCACCATGGCTTACAATGGGGGACTTTTTAATATTCAGGTGGAGGGACTTGCCGAAAGCCAGGGGTCCACGGGGGCCAATCCCATGAATGTGATCCTCAACGCGGTTCCGGCCAACATCATCACCGCCTTTGGCAACAATACCGCGGTCCTGGCGGTTGTGTTTGTGGCGGTCTGCCTGGGCCTTTCCATGAACGCCCTGGGCCAGGAGAAGACCAGGACCTTAAGAACCTTGATCAAAGAAGTCAACGATGTGGTGGTAGTGTTCCTAAATTATGTAGTCACTAAGTTCGCTCCCTTCGGTGTTTTTGTGCTCCTTACAAGAACCTTTGCCACCTATGGCATCAACTATTTAAAGCCCGCCCTGGCTTACATGGTGGTGGCAGTGTCCATGCTCCTGGTGTTTTTGATCATCGGCTATCCCATGGTGGTGGCTTTTGGAGCCGGGCTCAATCCCATCATCTTCTTGAAAAAAATAAGCAATGTGGCGGTATTTGGATTTTCCACCTCCTCCAGCGCGGCCACCCTTCCCCTGAATTATCAGACCTGCACACAAGGGTTCGGCGTAGATGAAACCATCTCCTCCTTTGTCCTTCCCTTGGGCATGACCATCAACATGAACGGAACCGCGATCATGCAGGTTATTGCCACCGTGTTTATCGCCGGGTGCGCCGGCTATGATATCAGCCCTACCCAGCTTGTGGTGGTAGCGCTTTTGGCCCTCATCGCGTCAGCGGGAACCCCCGCGGCACCGGGAGCGGGAGCCATTGTCCTGTTTACCATCCTGTCCGGTGTGGGCTTTGTAAATGAAGGCGCTCTGCTGGCGTATTCCCTGATCCTGGCCATTAACCGCCCCATCGAGATGCTGGTGACAGCCCTCAATGTGGTAGGCGACGCGGTCACCAGCATCTGTGTGGCCAAGAGCGAAGGACTTCTCAATGAGGAGATCTACAACAGGAACTCTTTTGAAAGAAGGTTGCAAAGCCAGGAGGATTGATGATATAATCTATAAAATGCCGTACAAAGAATGGAGGAAAACATGACAGAAGAAAAAAAGAAGCTCTTGTCTTATATTGATGAAAAGGCCCCTGTGATCATCAGCACGTCGGATCAGATATGGGGCTACGCGGAGCTGTCTCTGAGGGAGTTCAAGTCAGGTGAGCTCTTTGCCAAGGTGCTGCGGGAAGAGGGATTTTCGGTGGAGAAGCCTTTTGACAATATCGAAACCGCGTTCCGGGCTTCCTATGGTTCCGGTAAGCCGGTGATCGGCATCCTGGCGGAGTACGACGCGCTGACAGGCTTGTCCCAGGAGCCAGGGTCCCCTGTAAGAAAAGAGCTTGAGCCCAATGGCAATGGTCACGGCTGCGGCCACAACCTGCTGGGAGCAGGCGCCATGGCCGCGGCGTTCGCGGTGAAAAAATATTTACAGGACAAGGGGGAGGGCAGCGGAACGGTGATCCTCTACGGCTGTCCCGGAGAAGAGGGGGCTGCCACCAAGGCGTTTATGGCCAGAGACGGGATCTTTGGGGAGTGCGACGCGGCCCTCACCTGGCATCCGTCGGATGTAAACCAGGTGACCTCCGGGACCTGCAACACCTGTATCCAGACAGAGTACAAATTTACGGGCGTGGCGTCTCACGCGGCAGGGGCCCCGGAGCTGGGCCGTTCCGCCCTTGACGCGGTGGAACTGATGAACATCGGCGTCCAGTTTTTAAGGGAACATATGCCGGACACTGCCAGGATCCATTACTCCATCACAGACGCCGGAGGGGATTCCCCCAATGTGGTGCAGCCCAGAGCCCAGGTGCTCTATATGGTCCGTTCCATCTGGGCCCGGGACGCCATGGCCCTTCAGGAGAGAGTGGACCGTATTGCCCAGGCCGCTGCCATGATGACGGACACGGTCATGGAGAAGCGCTTTGTAGACGGCTGCTCAAACACGGTTCCCAACAAGGTCCTGGAATCCCTTCTGTGGGAGAACTTTGACCAGATTGACCTGCCCGTTTACACGGAAGAAGAATTAAAACTGGCCCAGGCCCTGTATGATTCCGTGGAGATGAAGTCCCCTGACCTTCCGGGAGAAGCTACCGGCGAGAGCCAGGAGATCTACGAGTTTGTGGACGAGAAATCCTGCCACGGCACAAAAGCTGTCAACGATTTCCTGATCCCTTATTTCTATTCCGAAAAACCGCGCATGGGTTCCACGGACGTGGGAGACGTAAGCTGGTGTGTGCCCACGGCCCAGATCAACACCGCTACCTTTCCGTCCCAGTCTCCCGGACATTCCTGGCAGAATGTGTCCTGCGGGCGTACTTCTATGGCCCACAAAGGGGCTCTCCTGGCTGGAAAGGTCCTTGCCGCCGCGGCTGTGGACCTGATTGAGAAGCCGGAGCTTCTCCAGGCGGCAAAGGAGGAATATGAGAAAAAGATGAAGCGCTACAAGGGGTATTTCTGCCCTGTTCCAAAGGATGCTGTGCCTGTGATCCCCGGAGAGAAGATGTAGCCGGAAAAGTTCCGCGGCGCATGCGGCATTTACACCAATAGGCGTGCCTTACACAGGCACGCGACTGGTTCGAGAACCTCCCAGTATAAAAAACTAGGCAAAAGAAGAGGCGCTCTGTCTCCGGCAGGGTGCTGCTTTTGCTGTTCTTGATGTTCCCACAAAAGGAAGGAGAGAGCAACAATGAAGAGAAAAGTGATTATTGACTGTGACCCTGGAATCGACGACAGCCTGGCCCTGATGCTGGCCCTGTCCATGGAAGAGCTTGAGGTGGCGGGCATCACCGTGGTCTGCGGCAACAGCCCCGTCGACATGGGCGTATCGAACGCGAAAAAAGTCCTGGATTTCATGGGGCGGCTGGATGTCCCTGTGTTCGCGGGGGCAAAAACACCATTAAAAAGAGAGTATGTAAATGCTTTAGACACCCATGGAAGTGACGGCCTTGGGGAAAGCTTTCTTCCGGAGATCCCGGGATATGAGCAGACCTTAACAGCCACCAGTTTCATGGCGGAAACCATAAAAAAGGGGTCCTGCTCCGTCATTGCCCTTGGACCTCTGACCAATCTGGCGACGCTGTACCAGGAGGATCCCCAGGCCTTTGGACAGATCGAGGAGATCGTTTCCATGGGGGGCAGCTTCCGAAGCCACGGCAACTGTTCCCCTGTGGCGGAATACAACTACTGGGCTGACCCTGACGGGGCGGCGCTGGTCTATGAGGCCATGGAAAGCCTTGGAAAGACCATTTCCATGGTAGGCCTTGACGTGACCAGAAAGATCGTCCTGACTCCGGATCTTCTGGAATACATGAAACGTCTTGATCCCCACACAGGAGAATTTGTAGAGAAGATCACAAAATTTTATTTTGATTTTCACTGGCAGCAGGAGCATCTCATCGGATGCGTCATCAATGATCCCCTGGCAGTGGCCTATTTCGCGGACAGAAGCCTGTGCGGCGGTTTCGAGGCATATACCCAGGTGGAGAGGGGAGGCGTCTCCATGGGACAGACCGTGGTGGACTCCACGAACTTTTACCGCAGGTCCCCCAATGCCCTGGTGCTGACCCAGACCTATCCCCTGAAATTTTTCCGCCTGTTTTTCTCAAGGCTTTTGGGGATGGCGGAGGAGGACCTTGACCTGCTTCCTGTTCTCTTAAAGGGGGTGGTGTCATGAAACCCATCAAAGTAACCCCCGTTCAGCTGTGCCTGGTGGCCATGGCCGTGGGGATCAATGTGGCTGGAGGGCAGCTGGCCCTGGCCCTGCGCCTGCCTGTGTATCTGGACAGCATTGGAACCATCTTTACAGGCGCGCTTCTTGGCCCCTGGTTCGGTATGCTGCCCAACCTGTTAAGCGGAATCATTATGGGAGTGACCACGGACATCTACTCCCTGTATTTTGCCCCTGTTGGGATAGTGACCGGGTTCATGGCCGGCCTGGTGTGGAAGAAAGCGGGCAGGCCGCTGTGGCTGTCAGCCCTGGCTGTGTCCATCCCGGGCACCATATTAAGTTCCATGATCTGCGCCCTGGTCTTTGGAGGCATCACATCGTCAGGCTCCACGGTTCTGGTGCAGATCCTGGCAAAAACGCCGCTGGGTCTGACCGCCAGTATTTTTCTGGTGCAGATCCTGACCGATTACGCTGACCGCTGGATCAGCCTGTTTCTGGTGGCAAGGCTTCTGAAAGTCCTGCCCCATGATCTTAAGGAAAAATTGAGAGGAGAACTGGGCTATGGGAGTGCCAGATGAGCGCTACAGCCTTATTACCGCAAAAAACCAACGGGAGATCTGTCTTCTCAAAGGCTTTCCCTGCGCCTGGGGAAGATGCTCTTTCTGCGATTACATAGAAGACAACAGCAGGGATGGGAAAGCCATGGTGGAGCTGAACCGGCAGGTTTTAAGCCGCGTCACAGGCCAGATGGGGGTTCTGGAGGTGATCAACTCAGGGAGCTGTTTTGAGCTGCCGGAGAGGACCCTTGAGGATATCGCCGGGATCATTAAGCAGACCCATATTAAAAAACTGTTCTTTGAGTCCCACTGGATGTACCGAAATCACCTGGAGGCCATGAGGAAGAGGATGCCGGTCCCCATCCTTTTTAAGATCGGCGTGGAGACCTTTGACAGGGATTTCCGGCAGAAGGTCTTAAACAAACACGCGGACTTTGAGGGGCCCGGAGAGGTGGCCCGGTATTTTGACTCCCCATGTCTCATGGTGGGGATCAAGGGACAGACAAAGCAGATGATCGACCATGATATTGATTGTCTGAAAAAATACTTCCAATTGGGAACCATAAACGTATATAATAACAATACCACCTCCATCAGGAGGGATGAGGCGCTGGTGGAATGGTTTATGAAGGAATATTCCTGGCTGCTTGAGGATCCGTCCGTGGAAGTATTGTATAAGATCACGGATTTCGGAGTCGGCTGAGAACAGGAGGTATCTATGGATACAGTAAAAGTAAGAAATGTTACCATCGGAATAGGCAGGCCCAAGATCTGCGTGCCCATTGTGTCCTCTTCCGCGGAAGAGATCCTGGAGGAAGCCCGGGGATTCTGCCAGCTTGCCGCTGATCTGGTGGAGTGGCGGGCTGACTGGTATGAGGATGTGGCCGATGTGTCAAAGGTTCTGGATACTGTCGGGAAGCTGAGAGAGATCCTGGAGGATATTCCTCTGCTTTTTACGTTCCGCACATCAAAGGAAGGCGGGGAGAGGTCGTTAGAGGCAGAAGAGTATGTGGCTCTTAACCGGGCTGTAGCGGCAAGCGGTTTTGTGGATCTGTTGGATGTAGAGCTTTTTACAGGAGATGAAGAGGTGGCTTCTCTTATAAGCTATGCCCATGAATACCAGGTGAGAGTCATTGTCTCCAGCCATGATTTCCGGAAAACCCCATCCCGGGAAACCATCCTGGGACGGCTGAAAAAGATGCAGGACCTGGGGGCGGATATCCCTAAGATCGCGGTGATGCCCCAGGTTAAGGGGGATGTGCTGGCCCTGCTGGCGGCTACTCTGGAGATGAGCGAGCAGTATGCCAAAGGTCCCATCATCACCATGTCCATGTCCGGAGCCGGAGTGGTCAGCCGTCTGGCAGGCGAGACCTTCGGTTCCGCGGTGACCTACGGCGCGGCCGGAAAGCGGTCGGCTCCAGGGCAGGTGGTGGTGAATGATCTGGCCAAAGTCCTGGATGTGATCCACGAAAGCCAGGAAAATGGATAAGAACAGAGGGCGGGCCCTGGCCAGCGTGTTCCTGCTTTTCTGCCTGTCCTGCTTTTTGTCCGCTGCCGCGGGAAGCGTAAACATCTCCTTTTCGGAGATTCTGGCAGTCATAGGGGGCAGGGGCCAGGCGGTCCACGAGAATATCCTTCTGCGCGTCCGGATTCCCAGGACCGCGGCCTGCGCTCTGGCGGGAAGCGGGCTGGCTGTGGCGGGAGTGGTGATCCAGAATGTGCTCCAGAATCCCCTGGCCGGGCCCAATATCATCGGAGTCAACGCGGGGGCTGGGCTGGCTGTGGTACTGTGCGGTTATTTTTTTCCCCTTTCCTACCGTCTGATGCCGGCGGCTGCCTTTTTCGGGGCTCTGGCCGCGGTGCTGTTTATCTACGGTCTGGCAAAGAAGACAGGAGCCTCCAGGGTAACCCTGGTTCTGGCAGGCGTGTCGGTGAACAGCCTGTTAAACGCGGCCTCGGACCTGGTCCACACCTTTGGCAATGACACCCTGACCAGCACCTACAGCTTCCGCCTGGGAGGCTTCTCCGCGGTCAGCGTCCAGGTGCTGGTACCCGCGGGAATCTTTATCGTCCTATGCCTCCTTTTTGTGTGTCTTTTGGGAAACGAGCTGGAGGTCCTGGGACTTGGGGAGCAGGTTGCCATGTCAGTGGGTCTGAACATCCGGCTTTTCCGGTTCCTGTTTCTGACCCTGGCCGCCGCTCTGGCGGGAGCCGCTGTCAGCTTCGCGGGGCTTCTGGGGTTTGTGGGACTGATCGCCCCCCACATGGCCAGACGGATGGTGGGGGAGGAGTGCGGCTACCTTCTGCCATTTACCGCCCTGTTCGGTGCCTGTTTTGTCATGGTCTGCGACCTGGCGGCCAGAACTCTGTGGGCCCCTTATGAGATCCCCACAGGTATTCTTTTATCCTTTGTGGGCGCGCCCTTCTTTTTATACCTTCTGTTTCAGCAGAGAAGGAGGAGGAGTCATGATTAGGTGTGAAGCCCTGACAGCGGGGTACGGTCAAAAGCCTGCTATAAGGGATATTGCCTGGCAGGCGGAACCAGGGAGCCTGACTGTAATCGCGGGCCCTAACGGGTGCGGCAAAAGCACTCTGTTAAAGTCCATCATGGGCCAGACCAGAATTTACCAGGGTCGGGTCCTGCTGGATGGCAGGCCAGCGGATTTCTGGAATGCCAGGGAACGGGCAAAACGGGTGGCCTATGTGCCCCAGAGCCGGAATGAGGTGAACCTCACGGTGGCCCGCATGGTTCTCCACGGAAGATTTCCCTATATCGTCTATCCGAGGCATTACACAAAAGAGGACCAGGATATGGTGGACTGGGCTCTTGAGAAAATGGGGATCCAGGACCTAAGGCACCGCCTGATGTCGGAGCTGTCAGGGGGAGAGAGGCAGAAAGCCTGTGTGGCCATGGCCCTTGTGCAAAACGCCCCTTCCATCCTTTTGGACGAACCCACCACCTATCTGGATATTTCCTGCCAGCTGGAGCTGATGGATATTTTAAAACAGCTTTCCGGGGAAGGAAAGGCCGTGGCGGCGGTGCTCCACGACTTAAGCCACTGCTTAACCTTCGCGGACAGGATAACGGTCATGGAAAATGGGGCGGTAGCCGACGCGGGAACACCGGATGAGATCCTGGACAGAGGAATTTTAGAAAACGTATTTCGTCTCAAGATCCGCCGCGGAGCGGATGAGACGGGAAAAAAATATTATTGGTTTCAACGCCAAAAGGAGGATTAATGCCATGAATGTGCATTTTCAAGAGTGCTGGGAAAAGACCCGTTATGAATCGGATCATACCATCTGTCTGAATGGCCAGACCATCCCCTACCGCACAGTGTGCGAGGACAATTTTTTCTTTAATGAAGAGGGAAAAGCGGTGGCGACCATCTATTCCTACGCCTATTTCCGCGGTGACGTGGAAGATCCCTCCAAAAGGCCGGTAATGTTTGCCTACAACGGCGGCCCCGGCTCTGCCAGTTTATGGCTCCATCTGGGCCTGGTAGGTCCAAGGAGGGTGAAACTGGCTGACGAGATCAACCTGCCCACGGTTCCGCCTTTTGAGCTGGAGGACAACCCCAACTGCCTTTTGGATATCTGCGACATCGTGGTGGTGGATATGGTGGGCACTGGCCTGGGACGGCTGTTTGACCAGGCTGCCAAAGAGGAATTTTATGGCTCTGACGCGGATATCCGCCAGCTGGCCATGTTCGTGGATGGATGGCTCACCCGCTACAACCGCCACAACAGCCCGGTGATCCTGGCCGGGGAGAGCTACGGCACCGGCCGTTCCGCCCTTCTGGCCGCTGAACTGCTGGGAGGCGGGCCGGAAAACCAGGATACCCTTGGAATCTCTGTCAGCGGAATCCTTCTTTTGGGAACCTATTTTTATGAACCCACAGCCTTCTCCCAGATGTCCTTAAACCTTCCATCTATGGCAGCTACCAACCACTACCACAATCCGGACGGCAAGCCAGGCCTGACCGAGTTTGTAAACCAGGCCTATGAGTTTACAAGAACAGAATATCTGCCTGCTTTTTATGAGGGAGATGCCCTTCCTGAGGAGAAAAAAGAAGAACTGGTGAAAAAGCTTGCTTATTTCACTGGCCTTGAGGAAGACTATGTAAGACAGAACTGGCAGGATATCCCCACCCGTGATTACATGAAGCAGCTTTTAAAAAATACCCATCAGGTGGTGGGCTTCTACGACAGCCGCTACACCTGGCCGGATCTTCCGGACATCCCTGACGCCAACGTCATTGCCGACGACCCGGCCATGGGACAGTACACTCCCGCCTACCAGGCAGGCTTCGCCCTTCTGCGCCAGGAACTTGGCATCACCGTGGAGCGCCGCAGCAAAGGGCTGGCCCACGGAGTCAATCAGCAGTGGGACAGAAAATTCAAGAGAAATCCAGCCCAGGCCCTGGCGGCAGCCATGAGAAGAAACAAAAGCCTGCAGGTATTTTTCGCTTCCGGACTTTTTGACTTATGCACCACCGCGGGCAATGCCCGGTTCCTGGCCCGGCACAGCAAGCTGGATCCGGACAGGGTTCTCATAGGAGAATATCCATCCGGGCATATGGCTTACCTTGGGGAGGAGAGCGCCCGGATGCTGGGGGATGACTTGAGAAGGTTTGTGGCAAAAGCCACAAAACAGTCTTTCCAAGGTTCCTGATCTGTGGTATACTTGTTTTCAGTAAACAAAGGAGACTGGTAACATGAAGTGGAATCGGGTATTATTAAAATTAAGCGGCGAAGCCCTCGCGGGTCCCAAAAAGACCGGATTTGACGAGGATACGGTGAAGGAAGTGGCCCGACAGGTCAAATTATCGGCAGATGCCGGGGTGGAAGTGGGGATCGTCATCGGCGGCGGCAATTTCTGGCGGGGTCGGACCAGCGGTACCATGGATCGGACCAAAGCCGACCAGATCGGCATGTTGGCCACTGTGATGAACTGCGTCTATGTGTCCGAGATTTTCCGCGGAGCGGGGATGAAGACCGAGATTCTGACCCCCTTTGTCTGCGGTTCCATGACAAAACTCTTTTCCAAGGACCTGGCTAACAAGTATTTCAGCCAGGGAAAAGTAGTGTTTTTCGCGGGAGGCACAGGACATCCTTATTTTTCCACAGACACCGGCATCACCTTAAGGGCAGCGGAGATGGAAGCGGACGTGATCCTTCTGGCCAAGTCTGTGGATGGGGTCTATGACAGCGACCCGGCGGTAAACCCGAAGGCCAAAAAGTACGACACCATCAGCATCGAAGAGGTCATTGAGAAGAAATTGGCTGTAGTGGACCTGACGGCCTCCATTATGTGTATGGAGCACAAGATCCCCATGGCGGTTTTTGACCTGGGGGAGCCCGACAGCATTGCCAATGCCATGAGGGGAAAGATAAACGGTACTGTGATTACTGTATAACAGATGTCCGGATACCATGGACAATAAAAAGGAGGAAACATGCAGGAGAAGCTGAATTATTATGAAGAGAAGATGAACAAGTCACTGGAGGTATTGCAGGATGAGTATGCCTCCATCAGGGCCGGGAGAGCCAATCCCCATGTTCTGGACAAGATCCGGGTGGATTACTACGGAACCCCCACTCCCATCCAGCAGGTAGGCAATGTCTCGGTTCCCGAGGCCCGCATGATCGTGATCCAGCCATGGGAGAAAAACCTTCTGAAAGTTATTGAGAAGGCCATTCTCACCTCGGATCTGGGGATCAATCCCACCAATGACGGCACCGTGATCCGTCTGGTGTTCCCGGAGCTGACAGAGGAGCGCAGAAAGGTTCTTGCCAAGGATGTGAAGAAGAAAGGGGATGCCACCAAGGTGGCCATCCGCAATATCCGCCGGGATGCCAACGAGACTTTCAAGAAGATGGAGAAATCCGGAGAGATGTCAGAGGATGATCTGGAGCTGGCTAACACGAAGATCCAGAAGCTGACCGACAAGATGACAGAGAAGGTGGACAAGGCCGTAGAAGCCAAGACCAAAGAGATTCTTACAGTATAAATGATGCGGGGGCGGGAGATATACATACCTGCCCCTGTGTGCGTAAAGGGACAAGGAGACACGATGAGCTTAGAAAATATGGCAATACCGCAGCATGTCGCCGTGATCCTGGATGGCAACGGCCGCTGGGCGAAAAGAAAAGGGATCCCCCGGGCCATGGGCCACAAGGCAGGCTGCGAGACCCTGGAGAAGATGGTGAGGATCGCCTCCGACACAGGGATCCGGTATTTTACAGTATACGGATTTTCCACAGAGAACTGGAAACGCTCCCAGGAGGAGGTGGGGGCGCTGATGCAGCTGTTCCGCTACTACATGGTGCGCCTCCTAAAGATTGCCTCCGCCAACAACGTGAAGGTGAAGATGATCGGAGAGAAAAGCCGCTTTGCCCCTGACATCGTCAAAGGGATCCATGATCTGGAAACAGGGACAAAGGACAACACCGGCATGAACTTTATCATCGCCATCAACTATGGCGGCAGGGATGAGATCGTCAGGGCGGCCAGAAATCTGATTCTGGACTACCAGAAATCAGGAGAGGATCCCTCTTCCCTGGATGAGGCGGCATTTGCCTCCTATTTAGACACAGCGGATATACCGGATCCGGATCTGATGATCCGCACCAGCGGGGAGCTGAGGCTTTCCAATTATCTTCTGTGGCAGCTGGCCTACTCGGAACTTTATATCACAGACTGTCTGTGGCCTGATTTCAATCAGGAAGAATTAGAAAAAGCCATCATCGCGTATAATAGCAGAGAGCGCAGATTTGGCGGAAGAATAAAGGCGTAAGGGGGGTATCATATGTTTACGACCCGATTGATCAGTGGAATCATCCTGGTGATCCTGGCAGTTCTCATAGTGGGAGCCGGAGGGAGCATCCTTTTTGCGGTAAACGGCGCTGTTTCCATGGTGGGACTGTTTGAACTGTACCGGGTACTAAAGATTGAGAAAACTCCTCTCGCGGCCATCGGATACTTATCCTGCGCCTTTTACTATGGCCTTATCTGGTTTGACGGCCACCGATATGTGACACTGATGGCCATAGGGACCCTGATGTTCCTCATGAGCTTCTATGTGTTTACATTTCCAAAATACCAAACCCAGGAGATCACGGCAGCGTTTTTCGGTGTGTTCTATGTGGGGATCATGCTGTCCTACTTGTATCAGGTGCGGCAGATGCCTGACGGCGGCTATCTGGTGTGGCTGATCTTTTTCAGTTCCTGGGGGTGCGACACCTGCGCCTACTGTGCGGGAAAATTGTTGGGAAAGCACAAGATGACCCCAGTGCTCAGCCCCAAAAAGACCATAGAAGGAGCCATAGGCGGGATTCTGGGGTCAGCGGTGCTGGGATACGGGTACGCGGCTTTACTGGGACACCAGATGATCGAGATAAAGAACCCGTGTCTGGCCTGCGCCCTGGCCTGCGGTGTGGCGGCCATGATCTCCCAGGTGGGAGACCTGGCGGCCTCGGCCATCAAGAGAAACCATCAGGTAAAAGACTACGGCCATCTCATCCCCGGACACGGGGGGATCTTAGACCGGTTTGACAGCATGATCTTTACAGCGCCGGCCATTTATCTGGTGATCACGCTGCTGGGCATTGTCTGACAGATGGGAGGATTTATATGAAAAACATAGGGATTCTGGGATCTACCGGGTCCATCGGGACCCAGACTCTGGAAGTGGTGAGAAATAACAAGGACATCCAGGTTACGGCCCTGGCGGCTGGCAGCAATATCGGCCTTCTGGAGCGGCAGATACGGGAATTCAGGCCAGCTCTGGCCTGTGTGTGGGATGAAAAAAAGGCCCTGGAACTGAAAGGTCTTGTGGCGGACCTGAACGTGAAGATCGTCTCCGGCATGAAGGGCCTTATGGAGGCAGCCGCGGAACCAAAGGCCCAGACCGTGGTGACGGCGGTAGTAGGCATGATCGGAATCCGTCCCACCATCGCTGCCATGGAAGCGGGAAAAGACATCGCTCTGGCCAACAAGGAGACCCTGGTGACCGCGGGGCACATCATCATGCCCCTGGCAAAGAAGCTGGGAGTCCGGATCCTTCCGGTGGACAGCGAGCACAGCGCGATCTTCCAGTGCCTCAACGGAGAAGGCAAAGGAAAGATCCACAAGATCCTTCTGACCGCTTCCGGCGGTCCTTTCCGGGGACGTACCAGACAGGAGATGAAAGATGTTCAGGTGGAAGATGCCTTAAAGCACCCCAACTGGTCCATGGGCAGGAAGATCACCATCGATTCCTCCACCATGGTAAACAAAGGATTGGAGGTCATGGAGGCAAAGTGGCTTTTTGACGTGACCTTTGACCAGATCCAGGTGGTGGTTCAGCCTCAGAGCGTAATACACTCCATGGTGGAATTCGAGGACGGCGCGGTCATGGCCCAGCTGGGTACACCGGACATGAAGCTTCCGATCCAGTATGCCCTGTATTATCCTGAGAGGCGTTTTTTGCCCGGGGATAGACTGGACTTTGGGTCCATGGGACAGATTACCTTTGAACCGCCGGATCCGGAGAATTTCCGGGGCCTGGCCCTGGCCTATGAGGCGGGAAGGAGAGGCGGCTCCCTGCCGGTGGTCTTCAACGCTGCCAATGAATACGCGGTCAGCGAATTTTTAAACCGCCGGATCTCCTACCTGGAGATCACGGACATGATCGAGGAGGCCATGAGGGCCCATCAGGTCATAGACGCCCCTGACGTGGAACAGATTCTGGAGGCGGAAAGACAGACCAGGCAGCTGCTTGCCGGGATTTCGGGAAAGAAGGCAGGCAGGTGAAGACCATACTTATAATACAAGGAAGGACGAAAATATGAGCTTTATTGTTGCGATTCTTGTGTTTGGGATGATCATCCTGATCCATGAGTTTGGACATTTTATAGTAGCAAAAAAGTGCGGTATCGGTGTGCTGGAGTTCTCAATCGGCATGGGCCCCAGGCTTTTCAGTTTTAATGGAGGAGAAACCAGGTATTCCATTAAGATCCTGCCCTTTGGAGGCTCCTGCATGATGCTGGGGGAGGATGAAGACGCCTCGGACCCCAGAGCCTTTAACAATAAGCCAGTGTGGTCCAGAATCGCCGTCATCGCCGCGGGACCAGTGTTTAATTTTATCCTGGCGTTTTTTCTCGCCCTGGTAATCATCCACTCCGCGGGTCATGATTCCCCAAGGCTTATAGGGGTCATTGACGGACTTCCGGCCCAGGAGGCGGGATTGGAGGCAGGTGATCTGATCACCAGGATAAACAGGGAGAGGATCGTGGTGTACCGGGATATTACCATGTATATGATGACGCACCCCTCAGATCCAGTGGATATCCAGTACCGCAGAACCCTGCCGGACGGTTCCACACAAACCCGGACGGCCCGACTGGTGCCAAAATACTCGGAGGAATACCATTCCTATATGCTGGGGATCCAGGCCAGCGCCTACCGGGAACCAGTGACAGGAGTAATGGACACAATAAAATACAGCGCCTATGAGGTTGTGTACTGGATCAAGACCGCTGTCCGCGGCATCCTGATGATGTTCCAGGGCCAGGTAGGTGCCGACGACATCGCGGGACCGGTGCGCATGGTCAGCATTATCGACGAGACCGTGGAGGAGAACCGTCAGTACGGTATGGAGATGGTTGTTTTGAACCTGGTAAATCTCTGCGTTCTCTTAAGCGCCAATTTGGGTGTCATGAACCTGCTCCCCATCCCTGCCCTTGATGGAGGCCGCCTCGTGTTTCTCTTTGTGGAGGCGCTGCGGGGAAAACCTGTGGACAAGGAAAAAGAGGGTATGGTTCACATGGCAGGCATGGTGGTCCTTATGTGCCTGATGGTGTTCGTGCTGTTCAATGATATCGCTTCCCTGTTTTTCAGATAACGAGAAAGGAAAAGGTTGAAAATACGCTATGAGCAGAAAAGCTACAAGGACCGTGAGGATCGGGGACCAGGTCATCGGAGGAGGGAACCCCATCCTCATCCAATCCATGTGCAACACAAAGACAGAGGATATCACAGGAACCGTGGAGCAGATCCTGGAGCTTGAAAAGGCTGGGTGCCAAATCATCCGGGTGGCGGTTCCCACCATGAAGGCAGCCCAAAGCCTGAAAGAGATCAAGAAACAGATCCATATCCCTCTGGTGGCGGATATCCACTTTGATTACCGTCTGGCCATTGCCGCCATGGAGTATGGGGCTGACAAGATACGGATCAATCCGGGAAACATTGGCTCCGAAGAACGGGTGAGGGCAGTGGTGGACAAGGCGGGAGAGCTTGGAATCCCCATCCGGGTAGGCGTCAACAGCGGTTCTCTGGAAAAAAATCTGCTTCAAAAATACGGCGGGGTCACGGCGGAAGGCCTTGTGGAGAGCGCCCTTGACAAGGTAAAGCTTATTGAGGACATGGGCTATGACAATCTTGTCATCAGCATCAAATCCTCGGATGTGCTCATGTGCGTCAGGGCCCACCAGCTCATAGCCTCCCGCACAGCGTATCCCCTCCATGTTGGGATCACCGAAGCCGGGACCCTCACCTCAGGCAATATCAAATCCGCGATCGGTCTGGGGATCATCTTAAATCAGGGCATCGGAGACACCATCCGCGTGTCCCTTACCGGAGCGCCTATGGAAGAGGTGAAATCGGCAAAACTGATTCTGAAAACATTAGGTCTCAGGAAGGGCGGGGTGACGGTTGTCTCCTGTCCCACCTGCGGAAGAACCCAGATCGACTTAATCGGTCTTGCCGCCAAGACAGAGACCATGGTCTCTGAATTTGACGACCTGGACGTGAAGGTGGCGGTTATGGGCTGCGCGGTCAACGGCCCCGGAGAGGCCCGGGAGGCGGATCTTGGCATCGCGGGCGGCGTGGGGGAAGGACTTCTCATAAGGAAAGGGGAGATCATAAAGAAGCTTCCCGAGTCAGAGCTTCTTCCTGCCCTGAGAGAAGAACTTCTAAAACTGAGATTCAGTCAGAGGTGACCAAATGGCAAAAAAATTTCTGGAAGTATTTCCTGATCTGCATATGACGGCAGAGATGGAGGAGCTTTTAAAGCTGGTGGAGGTGGAGCGGGTCTCCTCTCCCAGGGACAGAAGCTCCATCCGCGTTTATATCAACAGCTCCAGACTGATCCACAAGAAAAACATCTTTTCTCTGGAACGAGGGATCCGGGATCAGCTGTTTCCGGGCAAACAGCTGACCATCAAGATCATAGAGAAATATACCCTGTCAGAGCAGTATAATCCGGAGAAACTCCTCCGTGCCTACAAAGACAGCCTGCTCCATGAGCTGAAAAGCTACAGCATCGTGGAACACAACATCCTGAAGAAAGCCCAGTGCAGCTTTCCCATGGACAATGTGCTGAGGATGACCGTGGAGGACAATGTGGTTTTAAGAGAGAAAACCGGAGATTTAAAACGGGTTCTGGAAAAAGTATTCCACCAGCGGTGCGGCCTGCCTGTCACGGTTGAGTATGAGTATGTAAAGACCTCGGAAGAACCTTTAATCCAGCAGAGACAGGCACAGGTTCAAAGAGAGATTGAGGAACGCCTCAAAAACCGCTCTGTGACGGAAGCCAGCCCAGAGCAGGAAGCAGGGGACGCTGCAGCCAGAAAGCCGTCGGCTCTAAACCCGGGGCAGGGGAAGAATCCAGAGAACCAGCGGAAAGGTTTTGGAGGGGCAAGAACCGGGGAGGCTTCCCAAAATCCCGCCCCAAACCGCAGATTCGGCTCCTATCAGAGGAAAAGCGACAATCCCGATGTGCTCTACGGCCGGGATTTTGAGGATGATTTTATTCCCATCAAGGATATCGGCGGCGAGATGGGGGAGGTTACTATCCGGGGAAAGATCATTCACACCGACAGCCGCCTTTTAAACAGCGGAAAGACCATTGTTATTTTTGATATCACGGATTTTACTGACACCATCACGGTAAAGATCTTTGCCAGGGAAGAGGCCTTAGAGGATATCAACAAGGGAGTGGTGTCCGGACAATTTCTCAAGCTGAAAGGCATGACCACCATTGACAAGTTTGACGGAGAACTGACCATCGGCTCCGTAACCGGCATGAAAAAGTGCGAAGATTTTACAGGACAGCGCGCGGACAACAGCCTGACAAAGCGGGTGGAGCTCCACTGCCACACCAAGATGAGCGATATGGATGGGGTTTCCGATATAAAGGATATCATCAAACAGGCCAAAAAGTGGGGGATGCCGGCCATAGCGGTGACAGACCATGGATGTGTTCAGGCGTTTCCCGACGCCAGCCACGCGGTGGACAAGGACGATGCCTTCAAGATTCTCTACGGGGTGGAGGGATACCTGGTAGATGACCAGAAGCAGCTGGTGGAGAACGGTCAGGGACAGTCTTTCGACGACCCCTATGTGGTGTTTGACATCGAGACCACAGGCTTCAGCCCAATATCCAACAGGATCATCGAGATCGGTGCCGTCAGAATGGAGCAGGGCAAGATCGTGGACCGGTTCAGCTCCTTTGTAAACCCTGACGAACCGATCCCGTTCCGCATTGAGCAGCTGACAAAGATCAACGATTCCATGGTAATCTCCGCTCCTAAGATCGACCATGTCCTGCCCCGTTTCCTGAAATTCTGCGAGGGCGCGGCCTTGGTGGCTCACAATGCCTCCTTTGACATCAGCTTTATCTCCAAAAATGCCGGGGATCTTGGCCTTGAGTTTAACCCCACGGTTCTGGACACCGTATCCCTTGCAAGGGTCCTGCTTCCTCAGCTGAACCGTTATAAGCTGGATACGGTGGCAAAAGCGCTGAACATTTCTCTGGAAAACCATCACAGGGCCGTGGACGACGCGGAGGCCACTGCCTGGATCTTTGTGGCCTTTTTGAAAATGCTCAAGGAGCGGGATATGACCTCCTTAGACCAGCTGAACCGCTTAAGCGAACTGGACGCGGAGGGGATCAAGAAGCTGCCATCCTACCATGTGATCATCCTGGCGAAAAATGATGTTGGCAGGACCAACCTTTACAGGCTGGTGTCCTGGTCCCACATCAACTATTTCCACAGGACCCCCAGAATCCCCAAAAGCCTTCTGGACAAATACCGGGAAGGGCTGATCATCGGCTCTGCCTGTGAGGCCGGGGAGCTTTACCAGGCCCTGCTCAGGGGCGTTCCGGAAAAGGAGCTGGGGAGGATCGTAAACTTTTATGATTACCTGGAGATCCAGCCTCTTGGCAATAACGCGTTTATGCTCAGGGACGAGAACAGCACGGTCACAAGCGAGGAAGATCTAAAAGATCTAAACAGGCGGATCGTGGGGCTGGGAGAGCGGTTTGGCAAGCCTGTGTGCGCCACCTGCGACGTCCATTTCCTCAATCCCGAGGATGAGGTGTACCGCCGCATCATCATGGCGGGAAAAGGATTTAAGGACAGTGATGACCAGGCGCCTCTGTATCTGCGGACCACGGAGGAGATGCTGGCGGAATTCGAATATCTGGGACCGGACAAGGCCGAGGAGGTGGTCATCACCAACACCAGAAGGATCGCGGACCAGTGTGAGAGAATCTCCCCGGTCCGCCCTGACAAGTGCCCGCCGGTTATCGATAACTCCGACGAGACCCTGAGGGATATCTGCTACAACCGGGCCCACGAGCTCTACGGGGATGATCTCCCGGCGATCGTGGTGGAGCGGCTGGAGAGAGAGCTGAATTCCATTATCTCCAACGGGTTCGCGGTCATGTACATCATCGCGCAGAAGCTGGTGTGGAAGTCCAACGAGGACGGCTACCTGGTAGGCTCCCGGGGGTCCGTGGGTTCGTCCCTGGTGGCCACCATGTCAGGGATCACGGAGGTGAACCCCTTAAGCCCTCACTATTATTGTCCCCACTGTCATTACTCTGATTTTGACTCAGAGGATGTGAAAAAATTTGCCGGCATGTCCGGGTGCGATATGCCTGACAAGGAATGCCCAAAGTGCGGGACTCTCATGGGAAAGGATGGCCATGACATTCCTTTTGAGACCTTCCTTGGCTTTAAAGGGGACAAGGAGCCGGATATTGACTTAAACTTTTCCGGAGAGTACCAGAGCCATGCTCACGACTACACGGAGGTCATATTCGGAAAAGGGCAGACCTTCCGGGCGGGAACCATCGGAACCCTGGCCGACAAGACCGCTTACGGCTATGTAAAAAATTATTATGAGGAGCGGGGAAACCGGAAGCGCAACTGCGAGATCAACCGCATCGTCCAGGGCTGCGTAGGTGTGCGCCGGACTACGGGACAGCACCCGGGAGGAATCGTGGTCCTGCCTGTGGGAGAGGAGATCTACTCCTTCACCCCTGTGCAGCATCCTGCCAACGATATGACCACCACAACCATCACAACACATTTTGACTATCACTCCATTGACCACAACCTGCTGAAGCTGGACATCCTGGGGCACGATGATCCCACCATGATCCGTATGCTCCAGGATCTCACCGGCTTAGACCCTGTGAAGGATATCCCTCTGGACTGTAAAGAGGTCATGTCCCTGTTTCAGAACACCTCCGCCCTGGGGGTCACGCCGGATGACATTGGCGGCTGTCCCCTGGGCGCTTTGGGGGTGCCGGAGTTTGGTACGGATTTTGCCATGCAGATGCTTTTAGACGCCAAGCCCAAATATTTTTCCGATCTTGTGAGGATCGCGGGCCTGGCCCACGGCACAGACGTGTGGCTGGGAAATGCCAAGGATCTGATCCTCAGCGGCCAGGCCACCATCCAGACCGCTATCTGTTGCCGAGACGACATCATGGTCTACTTAATCCAGAAAGGCATGGAGGAGGGGCTTTCCTTCACCATCATGGAGTCGGTGCGTAAAGGGAAAGGGCTGAAGCCGGACTGGATCCAGGCCATGCTGGCCCACGATGTCCCCCAGTGGTACATTGATTCCTGTTTAAAGATCAAGTACATGTTCCCGAAGGCCCACGCGGCGGCCTATGTGATGATGGCCTGGCGCATCGCCTACTGCAAGGTGTTCTATCCCCTTGCCTACTACGCGGCCTTTTTCAGCATCCGCGCCAGCGCCTTCAACTACGAGATCATGTGCCAGGGCAGGGACAAACTGGAGTATTACCTGGCAGACTATAAAAAGCGGGCAGACTCCCTGTCAAAGAAAGAACAGGACACCCTGCGGGATATGAGAGTCGTCCAGGAGATGTACGCCAGGGGCTTTGAATTCCAGCCCATTGATATTTATACAGCCAGGGCCAGGGATTTTCAAATCATTGGAAATAAGTTAATGCCCTCCTTAGCCAGCATCGACGGCATGGGGGACAAGGCCGCCGACGGAGTGGTGGACGCGGTGAAAGATGGTGTATTCCTGTCCCGGGAGGATTTCCGCAACCGGACCAAGGTCAGCAAGACCATCTGCGACCTGATGGCGGATCTGGGGCTTTTGGGGGACCTGCCGGAGTCCAATCAGCTGTCTCTCTTTGATTTTGCCTGAAAATGAGAGGGATGAAAAATTTTTCAAAATTCTGTTGACAATTTCGACAATTTATATTATACTATGGAAGGTATCGAGGCGTGGCTCAGTTTGGTAGAGCGCTGCGTTCGGGACGCAGAGG
>CAJUSJ010000023.1 GCA_910588865.1 uncultured Lachnospiraceae bacterium | reverse complement strand
CGATCAGGGATGGGTCTACGATATAGTTCATCTCAAATTCCACATACCGGGTTGTTGTAAGTAACTTTTTCGTCACCTGCTCCTTCTGCTTGTCGGTCAGTTCCACGGCAGAAGTCACCTGTGCCCTTCCGATCCCCTTCTCTTCCTTCACCTGTCCGATGAAGTAGTCCAGGATGGAAAGGATCTCATTTTGCCTTCCTTTGTCAACGACCGCCGCTAAAAAGCCCATCATCTCGTCAGAAACTTTCCCCTGAAAGACATCGCGGATGATCTGGATCTTCTCCTCCTTCACCACCTGGGGATGGTCCAGCAGGTGGATCAGGTCCTGATGCTCTCCAAACACCTGATAAAGATTCTTTGCCTCTTCAAAGATCTCATCCAGTGTATTCTTCTCCCGGGCAGTCTGCATCAGCGCGTCGCCGTACACTTTCGATACTAGCTTTGCCATGTGCTCTCACCCATCTCCTTCAGCGTCTCATCGATCAACGCGTCCTGAACCGTTGTGTCAATGGAAGCCGCCACAACTTTGCCTGCCATCAGGGAAGCGATGGTTACGATCTCCTGCTTCATGTCATCCAGCGCCTTCTTCTTCTCCAGCTCAACCTCCCGGCTGGCCCTCTCAATGATCCTGGCTGCCTCCGCCCTGGCCTCCTCAACGATCTCGTTCTCTCTGACTTTGGCCTTTCTCCTGGCCTCTTCCAGAATCCCGTCCGCCTCTTTGGAAACCGCTTTCAGCTTCTCCTCATACTCGGCCTTCATGGCAGCGGCGCTCTTCTTGTCCTGTGCCGCGTCAGCCAGTTCTCCGGCAATCTTATTCTTCCTCTTCTCCAGCACATCACGCACCGGATTGAACAGCAGGTAAGACAGCCCGGCAAACAGAATAAAGATATTGATCGCCGTCCAGAACGCCTCGGAAAGCAGTTGAAAATCAAATCCTATTAAACGATCCAAGGTCTAAGCCTCCTTCCTGTTCCTATCCTATTCGGGATCCCTCTCCCCTTGCGGCCCCGGGGCCTCAGAGCGGGAACCCGCCTTCTGATGATTTCCCGCGAATCTCTCTCCAAAAATCAACCGAAAGGCTTCACGAACATCAGAATGATAGCAACAACAAGGCCGTACAGACCAGTGGTCTCGGCAACGGCCTGACCAAGAAGCATGGTGGAAGTGATGTCAGATTTCGCTCCCGGGTTGCGTCCTACAGCGGCAGCACCCTGGCCGGCGGCGATACCCTGGCCTACACCAGGTCCGATACCTGCGATCATTGCCAAACCGGCGCCAATAGCGGAACATCCATAGATAAACTCCTGTCCAGAAATATTCATAGTTTTTTCCTCCTGATAAAAATATCTTTTTATTTCATTGCGTATAACAGCATCCATGTGACTCCCCTGGGTGTCACTCCATCTTGTCGTTGATATAGACCATGGTCAGCATACAAAATACATAGGTCTGGATACAGCCTGAAAACAGGTCGCAGTACACATGCAGTGCCGCCGGAATACCGATCTTGGCAAACCAGGGCATCATGCCATACCAGAGTCCCATAATGATCACGCCTGAGAGCAGGTTGGCAAACAGACGCAGGGAAATCGATATGGGATTGGCCACTTCTCCGATGAGATTGATGGGGAATAAAATAGGGATGGGCTGGAACAGGCTGGTAAAATGCCCGACCCCCCGGTTCTTCAGTCCCTGGTAATTCACGATAAAAAATGTGAACATGCCCAGCAAAAACGTAACGCCGTAATCTGCCGTAGGAGCTCTTAAGCCAAACAGGCCGCTCAGGTTACAGAACAGAATGAACAAAAAAATGGTTCCGATGTAATTGGCAAATTTCCTGGCGTTGCCGCCCAGAATCCCCTGGGCCATATTCTCAAGTGCTTCCATGCCCATCTCCAGAACATTCTGAAATGTGCTCGGAATGTCGTTATCCCCGGCTGCTTTCAGCTTCCTGCTGGCAATAAAGCCTATGAAAAGCAGCACTGCTGTAATGATCCACGCGCCCACAGTGGTGTCCGTAATCCAGAGTTCCTGACCAAAAGCTTCATATTTTAGTACACCATGAATCATGAAATCAGGTTCCTGAACTATCATCGGAATTTTCATCATTCCCATACACCGTCCTCCTTTCTTTAGTGGTACTATTCCCGGCCCTTGTTCCCGCTTCCGAAAATAGTCCTGTGAACAGCCGGCTGAAGAAACGCGCCGGCTTTGAGGCCCAAGGCCCCGATGATCATTGCCACCGCGTCAACTTGCGGACGGCTTCCCAGGATGAACAAAGCCGCGATGAAAACCACTCTGCGTATGACAGACTGTACCATCGTAGTCTTGTTGGCGTACACCTCATCCTGACTGTCCGCGGCCCGCTCTGTGACGCTGGCCATATGGATCAGCATCAGCACGTCCGCCAAAAAGCCAAGAAAAAGCCCCACAAGCACAGGCCCCAACAAGAAACCCATGCTCCCCAGGCCATTCTGAAAGATGACTGCCAAAACTCCCAGGATTAACACATAGGCAAACATCCCGACGGACATCTCCAGAACAAGGTGCCTCAAATGGTTACTCATGCAATCCCTCCCTGTTCTTCCCGGTATCTGTCTCTTTCCCCGCGCGGTGAATCCTGCCTGGCGTTTTCGGTCTGGCCACTGACTGATTCTGATCTTTAAGAACTTCTTCCATCAGCCGCGTCCGCTCCTGCTCCTGCTCCCTGGCCTCCTGGTCGATCAGCCGCTTTGCCATCATGTAGGCACCGCGTCCTCCTCCCAGTGTGCCCAAGATCAAAAGAAATACCAGAGTTTTCGTCCCGTACCTGGAATCGATGTAATTACCCGCGAAAACAGCAAACAGCATGGGCGTCAGAACACACAGCCCCAGTTGGGTTACCATGGCCAAACTCTGGAATACAGACTTCTTGTATCCCATCTTCTCACCTCATTTCCTATTTCCGCGCATGCGCTACTATTATAACCAATCTTTTTCCATTTGTCCATGATTTACAAAGGATTCGTTATTTTTTTGCTAAAAGGCCTGGCCTGATACCGCGAGGCCGGCCTTGGCTTTCATTTTACAAACAGACATGGTTCCGGCGGTCACAGCGCTTTTAAGCACGCCAAAAGCCCGTCAGCTATGGTGGCCAAGGGGAGAGAGGGCTTGATTTTGTCGTGAAGCGCCGCCTGGCCGCACTCATAGGGCACATGGATAAACCCGCCTCTCATGTCCGGATACCGCTTCTCTATAAGCTCCAGCACATGGTACATGAGGCAGTTGCACACATAGGCCCCGGCAGAGAAAGACACCCGCCCGGGGACTCCCGCCTCCCGGCACGCCTTAACCATGTCCCTCACCGGAAGTCTGGCAAACCTTCCGTCAGGCCCGCCCTGGGTCACAGGCTCCCCGCTAAAAACCGTCCCCTCATTGTCCGGCGACTGGGCGTCCTTTAAATTGATGGCGATCTGCTCCACCTCAATCCCCGCCCGGCCTCCGGCCTGGCCCACACAGACCACACAGTCTGGAAGCTCCCGGCGAATGAAATCCTCTATGATCTGGCCGCAGCGGTTGTAAGAGACCGGCATCTGGTGCTTTGAGAGAACAGCTGCCTCTCCTTTTGATGTTTGAAATTGTTCTGGAAGCCTTGATACTGCCTCCCAGGATGGATTGACGGCCTCGCCGCCGAAGGGGGCGAATCCGGTGATGAGAATCTTCATTAGTGTGGTTTCCTTTCGGTAAAAAAGATTTGCCAAATATTATATCACTGGCCAGGGAACGGCACAAGAGAAAAAAGAGACACAAAATATATAGCAATCACTAATCAAGTATGTTACAATAATGTTAGAAAGGTGACGCGGCGCGTCCCCATACATTATTGTGCTGGGAGGTGACATGATATGCCAACAAACGAAAAAGAATATAATGGCTATTTATTTGACCAGTTGTCAATTCTGGAACGGATTGAGGCCGTGACAGATGATGAAAAGGTATTAAAACAGATCGCCCTTGAACGGCGGCAGATTGAAAGAAAATTATATCAGCAGCCACTGCTTAAAAGTGAGTAGGAAGTCAGCCAGAGAGGAGGCCGGTGGGCCTCCTCTCTAACAGGATTTTCATAATATTATTTTCACCGCGCTATTGGATCTTTCATCTCCCTGGCCCGCCGATAGAAGGTAGCTGCCGTCAGGTTGCACAGCCTGGCCGCCTCCTCCCCGGATATCTGCTTCAAAAGCCATCGGTCATATACCTGCCTGAAATTGTCCGGCACGGGCTTTGGAGGTCTTCCGAACCGCACTCCCCGCGTTTTTGCCGCCTCAATCCCCTCCTTCTGCCGCTCTCTGATATTTTTCCTCTCATTTTCCGCCACAAAAGACAGAACCTGCAGCACAATATCACTTAAAAAAGTCCCCATTAAATCCCGACCCCTTCTGGTGTCCAAAAGGGGCATGTCCAGCACCACGATATCCACCCCCTTCTCTTTAGTCAGCATCCTCCACTGCTCTAAGATTTCCTCGTAATTTCTTCCAAGCCTGTCAATGCTCTTCACATACAGTACATCATCCGGTTTTAGTCTCTTTACCATCTGCTGGTACATGGGACGGTTAAAATCACTCCCTGACCGCTTATCTATGTAGATATTCTTTTTCGGGATCCTCACTCCGCTTAACGCTGCCATCTGCCTGCCCTCATTTTGTTCCCTGGTGCTCACACGCACATATCCATACACGTCTGCCATGATTCCTCCTTTGTATGATTTAATGTCCATTTATATAGTACAGCCAAAAATCAGGGTTTATCTTTAATATTGTCAATTTCTGGATATTTTTATCAACCTGCTAATCCGTTTTTTTAATATCTCTCGTTCATCAATTGACATTTATCCATATTTGGGCTATAATAAACTTAAATCCAGATGGATTCTTCCGTCTGTTTTCAAGCCGTATCGGTTCTATTTTCCGGATTTTTGTAAAATCCATGGACGCGGACCACTTCCCAATACTTTTTAATTACACACCACCAGGCCGAGGACAAATGACTTAACAGGCTTATTCCCGCTATCTGGCAGACGCCGCAGGCGTTCTTACGCCAATCTATCTTACTACAAGGAGGAATATCTATGAATTTTAGAGATGACGACCACGACCATTCCATAAACCTGGTCGGACTTGACGATGACCTTATTTCCATTATTGGGCCAGAAAGGGGGCTGACTGAAATCATGGCTGAAATCCGGTCTGACCCGGAAGTTTTTCAGCAGTATATGGAGCTTTCCAACCCTCTCCGGCAGGAAGTACTCTCCTTCTGCGCGGGGACTCGGGGTGTGAAGATGACTTATGACCCCTTTTTCAAGTTTATCTTTGACCCCTGTGTTGACCCTGAACGTTTAGAGCGGTTCCTCAGCTGCTGCATGGCCCAGCCTGTGACAATTGTTGAGGTTATCCCCAATGAATCCCGGCGTTTTACCGAGGACAGCTCTCTTTTGATCATGGACATTGTGGTGCGGCTGCATTCCGGCGCTCTCGTCAATGTGGAGATCCAGCGGGTGGGCTATTTCTTCCCAGGAGCCCGGTGCGCCTGCTATTCCAGCGATCTCATGATGCGCCAGTATTCTCAGATTCGAGCCAAGCACCGTAAAAAGGGAACCCGCTTTTCTTACAAAGACATTAAGACAGTCTACACCATTGTACTCATGCAAAAAAGTACTAATGAATTCCACATGCTGCCTAACCACTATCTCCACTATGGGAAAGTAAAATTCAATACTGGTCTCGACCTCGATCTTTTACAGGAATATCTTCTGATTCCTCTTGACATTTTTCTGAAAATTCCTCACAATAATATTAGCGAATTAGATGCCTGGCTGTATTTCATTTCCTCTGACAATGTAGGGGATATTATGCGGGTAATCAAAGCACAGCCCAAATTTGAGGAATTGTACAGAGAAGTCTTTCAGTTCCGTTTCCGGATCAAGGAGTTGGTAGGTATGTTTTCAGAAGCATTGCGGATTTTGGATGCTAACACGGTCCAGTATATGATTGAAGAGCAACAAAAGGAACTGGAAAAGATGCGGCTGGAGGCAAGGGCCAGAGATGAACAGCTTTCCCAAGCCGAAAGTCAGCTGGCCCACACCAGCGATCAGCTTTCCCAGGCCGAAAGCCAGCTGGCTCACACCAGTGATCAGCTTTCCCAGGCCGAAAGCCAGCTGGCGGAAAAAGATCTGGAGATCCAGCGTTTGAAAGCTCTATTGGCAGGGAAATCTTAGTCTTCGCCGCTTATCTGGCCGGCAGACTTTTCCGGTTCAGCCCCTCTGTCCGCTTTGCCGCTTCCGGGAACGCGGACAATCGAAAAAGGCGACCGTCAAGCTTATGAGCCTTGATGGTCACCTTTTTCCCCTGTTTACCTGTCTCTGTTCTCAATCAAAATCCATACCAGCCAGCGCCTCTAGCTCTTCCGATACCCGGTCTCAAAGTCAACCAGGTTCTTCATCCCATCCACATCCCCTGCCAGAAATTTCTCCAGATTCTCCCCCGCGATCCTGACAATCCTCTCAAAGGTTTCCTGAAGATGGTACTGCCCGGAGGTATGGGGTGTGATCACCATCCTGGGGGCATCCCACAGAGGATGATCTGTCGGAAGGGGTTCCGGCTCGGTTACATCCACGCCGCATCCTCCCAGGTATCCTTCCTCTAACACCTGACATAAGGCCTCCTGGTCAATGGCAGTGCCTCTCCCCACATTGAGGAGAATGGCCCCCTGCTTCATGAGCCTCAGCCGCCTCTCGTCCATGATATGGCGGGTGGCGGAAGTATTGGGCAGGGAAAGGGCCACAATGTCCGCTCTGGGCAGAAGGCCGTCCAGGCTCTCTGAGGTGTAGAGCTCATCCAGATATTCCGGCTTTTCCCCTTTTGTCCTTCTCACGCCTATGGTATAGCTGCCCAGCGCTTTCATCCTCTTTGCGTACTCTCCGCCGATATCCCCCAGCCCCACAATAAGGCTGGTGGACCCGTACACGGAAGCCACCTTCCCCTCATCTCTCCACTGGTGTTCCGCCTGGTCGCGGTAATACTGGTCAAACCTTTTCTGCAGCATAAAAGTCATGCCTACCATGTACTCGGAGATAGCCAGACCGTAAGCTCCTGTGGAATTGGTCAGAACCACCCCGGGCTTCAGGATTCCGGGTTGGCAATAGCGATCGGATCCCGCGGTGTTGAGCTGGAGCCATTCCAGCTTTTCAGCGTCTTTCAGGAGCCCGGGCTTCACGTTTCCTATGATGATCTGTGCCTCTGACAGCTCTGTCTCTGTGACACCAGAAGATGTTGTGTAATAAAACCGGCACCCTGTTCCCTTTTTCTCAAGATATTCTTTATGCCTGTCTTCTACAGGTATGGTCACTAAAATATTCTTCATCGGTTCTCAATCTCCGTCAGCTGGTCTACCCGTCTCTGGTGCCGTCCGCCCTCATATTCCGCGTCAAGCCACGCGTCAGTGATCATCTTGGCCATCTCCACGCCAATGATCCTTGCCCCGAAGGCCAGCACATTGGAGTTGTTGTGCATCCTGGACAGTCTGGCCGTACAGGGCTCGCTGCATACACAGGCCCGGATGCCTTTCACCTTGTTTGCCGCCATGGAGATGCCCACCCCGGTGCCGCAGATGGCAATCCCCAGATCCGCCTCACCGGAGGCCACTGCCCTTCCTACCCTTTCCCCGTACACGGGATAATCACAGCTCTCTGAAGAGCCGGTTCCCATATCAGCCACCTCAATGCCTCTGCCCTCAAGGTGGGCCTTTATGGCCAGCTTCATCTCCACAGCCGCATGGTCATTGCCGATCGCGATCTTCATAAACAATCTCCTTGTATATTTTTTATGTGTTAAAAAATCTCTGGATCCGGTCCAGCCGGGAACTCATGCCCACCAGGAGCATGTCCGCCACCGTAAACGCCGCCATGGTCTCCAATACCACCACAGCCCTCGGCACCACCAGGGGATCATGACGGCCTTTTATCACCGTCTCCACCTCCTGCCCGTCCCGGTTCACGGTCTTCTGGGGCCGGGAAATAGACGGGGTTGGCTTGAACGCGGCCCTGACCACGATCTGGCTGCCGTCGCTGATACCGCCCAGGATTCCTCCGGCGTGGTTGGAGGCCTTGTCCACCCTGCCGTTCTCTCCTGTCACAAAGCTGTCATTGTTGACAGAACCCAGGCTTCCAGCGGCCAAAAAACCGTCGCCGATCTCCACGCCCTTCACCGCCCCGATGGACATGGCCCCGTGAGCCAGCCTGGCATCCAATTTCTCAAACACCGGCTCGCCCACACCGGCGGGCAGTCCGCTGATGACGCACTCCGCCACGCCTCCGGCGGAATCTCCCTGGGCCATCACCTTTTCCACATACTCCTGGGCCCGGATTGCCGCCTGAGGGTCAGGCATGCACAGGCTGTTGGAAAAACGCCGCTCCAGGTTAAAATGGTCCATGTTGATCTCCACCGGGCCGATGGATCTTGTGTAGGCGGCCACCGTCACCCCAAGGCACTCCAAAAGCCTGGCCCCGATGGCTCCCGCCGCCACCCGCCCGATGGTCTCCCGGCCAGAGGAGCGTCCGCCGCCCCGGTAGTCCCGGAACCCGTACTTCGCGTCAAAGGTGTAATCCCCGTGGCCGGGGCGGTACAGATCCTTGATGTTATTGTAATCATGGGAGCGCTGGTCCATGTTCCGAACCAGGATGGATATGGGAGTCCCTGTGGTCTTTCCCTCAAAGACGCCTGACAAAATCTCCGCCTGATCCCCTTCCTGACGTTTAGTGGTAAACCGGCTCTGGCCCGGCTTTCTCCGGTCAAGATACTTCTGGATATCCTCCTCACAAAGCGGGAGCCCTGCCGGACAGCCATCTACCACAACCCCCAGGCCTTTTCCGTGGGATTCTCCCCAGGTGGTCATGGTCAGCAGGGTTCCCCAGGATGAGCCCGCCACCTAGCGCACCTTCACGATGGCGCAGCAGTTGGGCTCATCTAACTTCATAGGCCTGCCGCACATGACCATGAGACCTTTCTCATAGTCTATCTTGAAAAACGTGATGGTCCCTGTCTCATGGTTAAAGGAGGCCAAATGCCGGTCATCAGGGAAAATGGCAATGTCCTTTGGGTAGGCCCCGCTGACAGGCAGGCAGCAGATGGACTCCAAAAGACCTGTCTGGGGATCTCTCCTGAAAATATTCACCGTATCCTCCCCCGCGTTGGAGCAGAACAAATATCTCTCATCTGAGGAAAAACGGATCGCGCAGGCCGCTGTCAGCTGGGACGCCGTGTTTCCGGCAGGAGTCTTGATGGTCTGGATCTTCTCGATCTTGGGCGCTCTCTTCCCTGTCTCATAGGTGTACACGTCAATCACATTCTTCACCTCATACATCAGGTAGATGAATTTTCCGTCAGAGCTGAAGATAAAGTGTCTGGGAGCCGATTCCAGATCGCAGGGGATGGTATCCACCAGCACCATCTGCTCTCCCCGGAACCGGTAGATCTTCACCTGGTCCACCCCTAAGTCCGCCACCATGATAAACTTTCTGTCCGGCGTCAGGCGGGTGCAGCTTACATGGGGCCGGAAGGTTCTCTCCGCCACGCTGCCCAGACCTTTGTGGTAGACTCCTGTGACAATGCTTCCGATGGTGCCGTCAGGATTTAAATTCATAACCGTGGATTTGCCGTCATGATAGCCGGACACAAACAGGTACTTTCCCTCCGGCTCCACAGACAGCTGGCATCCCCTCATGCCTCTGATATTAGCCGTGTTCAGCCTGGTGATGCTGCCGTTCTCATGGATGCGGAAGGAGACTACCCCCTCGTCGGCGATAGAATACAGGGTCTTATTGTCCGCGGAGGGCACCAGATAGGAAGCGTTATCGATCTCCACCTCGCAGCGCTCTTTAAACCTTCCGTTTTCCACATCCACATCGTAAACAGCAATTCCCTTCGCTTTTCCTGTGTAGGAATAGGAACCTACATATGCCATATATACACCTTTCATCTTACAAACCCTCCTGAATAACCGCGTATTTTCAACTCAAAGATATAATATCACATATTTCGCAAAAAATCTATTGACAGCTATATATTTTTCTGTATAATGGTACTTGCGCTTTGTTTATTATTACTAAACTTTAAGATTATGTTTAGTATCAGTTAGTATTCGTAAACTTTTTGTTCGGGCCGTCTAAGGATGACCCGGGGAAACAGCCGTTTTTAGCGGTCATTTCCCTCAAAGGCCGGCCTGGCCGGCGGGGAAAGGAGCAGTCATGGATATCGGTTTGAAACTGAAAGAACTTCGCATCCTCAAGGGTCTTACCCAGGAGGAGCTGGCGGACCGGGCGGAGCTGTCAAAGGGATTCATATCCCAGCTGGAAAGAAACTTAACCTCCCCATCCATCGCCACCCTGATGGATATCCTCCAGTGTCTCGGCACCACTTTAGGGGAGTTCTTCAACGAGTCGCCGGAGGAACAGATTGTCTTCGGAAAAGCCGACTATTTTGAAAAACAGGACCAAGAATTAAAAAACGAGATCAAGTGGATCATTCCTAATGCCCAGAAGAATGTGATGGAACCCATCATGCTGACATTGGAGCCCGGCGGGGAGACCTACCCGGATAATCCTCATGAGGGGGAGGAGTTCGGCTACATACTTCAGGGAACCGTGTCCATCCACCTGGGGAACAAGATCTACAAGGCAAAAAAAGGGGAGTCTTTCTACTTTGTCCCTGACAAGAAGCACTATCTGACAAGCAGATCCGGGGCCGTGATCCTGTGGGTCAGCTCCCCGCCCAGCTTTTAAACACTAAAAGGAGGAAGCCATATGGAAAGTCTCATTGATCTGATCAACATTTCCAAGAGCTTTGACGGGACTCTGGTATTGGACGATCTGAATCTTTCCGTAAAGGAGAATACTTTCGTCACGCTCTTAGGCCCCAGCGGCTGCGGGAAAACCACCACTCTGCGGATCATCGGCGGTTTTGAACGCGCTGACGCGGGCAAAGTTATTTTCGACGGACAGGACATCTCAAACCTGCCCCCCAACAAACGGCAGCTGAACACCGTGTTTCAGAAATACGCCCTGTTTACCCACATGAACATCGCGGAGAACATTGCCTTTGGCTTAAAGATTAAAAACAAGCCCAAAACCTATATACAGGACAAGATCAAATACGCCCTGAAGCTTGTGAACCTGGATGGCTACGAGAACCGGAGCGTGGATTCCCTAAGCGGCGGCCAGCAGCAGAGGATCGCCATCGCGAGGGCCATTGTCAACGAGCCCAGGGTGCTTCTTTTAGACGAGCCCTTAGGGGCCCTGGATTTAAAGCTGCGCCAGGATATGCAGTATGAGCTGATCCGCCTGAAAAATGAGCTGGGGATTACTTTCATCTACGTGACCCACGACCAGGAGGAGGCCCTTACCATGTCCGACACCATTGTGGTCATGAATCAGGGATATATCCAGCAGATGGGCACCCCGGAACAGATCTACAATGAACCGGAAAATGCCTTTGTGGCGGATTTCATCGGGGAGAGCAACATTGTCCACGGCACCATGATAAGGGACGAACTGGTGGAGATCTTCGGTGCCAGGTTCCCCTGTGTGGACAAAGGGTTCGGCACCAATGCCCCTGTGGATGTGGTCATCCGGCCAGAGGATATTGATCTGGTAAGCCCTGAGGAGGGGACTTTAAAGGGCATCTGCACCCACTTGATCTTCAAGGGTGTCCACTATGAGATGGAGGTCACTACCCCTGACGGCTTTGAGTGGCTTGTCCACAGCACAGACATGTGCCCTGTTGGAAAAGAGGTAGGGATCCATGTGGACCCCTTTGACATACAGATCATGAACAAACCGGAATCAGAGGACGAGGAGGCTGTGGGAGTTAATGAGTAAAAAATTGTTATCAGGCCCCTATCTGGTGTGGATGGCCGGCTTCACCGTCATCCCCCTGCTGCTGATCGTCTACTATGGCCTTACCGACCGGACAGGAGCCTTTACCCTGGCCAATGTGGTCTCCATCGCCACCGCGGAGCACTCCAAGGCCCTGTGGCTGTCCCTTGGGCTTTCCTTTGTGAGCACTCTCATCTGCCTGGCGCTGGCTTATCCACTGGCCATGATTCTGAGGAAACGGGGCGTGGGAAGAGGAAGCTTTGTGGTGTTTATCTTTATCCTGCCCATGTGGATGAATTTTCTTCTGAGGACCCTGGCGTGGCAGACCCTGCTGGAGCGAAACGGCGTGATCAACGGCATCTTAACTGCCCTCCATCTGCCGCCTCAGACCTTGATCAACACCTCGGGAGCTATAATCCTGGGCATGGTTTACAACTTCCTGCCCTTTATGGTCCTCCCCATTTACAATGTGCTCTGTAAAATAGATGACAACACCATCAACGCGGCCCAGGACCTGGGAGCCAATTTCTGGCAGACCCTGACCCGGGTTTGGTTTCCCTTAAGCGTTCCGGGAATCATAAGCGGCATCACCATGGTGTTTGTCCCGGCCCTGACCACGTTTGTCATCTCCAACCTCCTGGGCGGCAGCAAGATCCTCCTTATCGGCAATGTAATTGAGCAGGAGTTCACCAGGGGGAGCAACTGGCATCTGGGGTCCGGCCTGTCCCTGGTGCTGATGGTGTTTATCCTGGCCAGCATGGCTCTCATCGCCAAATACGATAAAAACGGGGAGGGCACCGCGTTCTGATGAATAGTATGAAAAACAGAATAAAATATTTTGTGGAAAATTTTTACCTGGTGCTGATCATGGTTTTTCTCTACGCCCCCATCGCCACCCTGATGGTGCTTTCTTTCAGCGGGTCCAAGTCCCGCACCCAGTGGGGCGGCTTTACCCTTCGGTGGTACCTGGAGATGTTTGAGAGCGCTACCATTATGAACGCGCTGCAAAATACCCTGGTCATTGCCTTCGCCTCAGCCCTGATCGCCGCAGTGATCGGCACAACGGCGGCCATTGCCATCAACAGCATGAAGCCCATCCCAAGGACCATCATCATGGGGATCACCAACATCCCCATGTTAAACGCGGATATTGTCACCGGCATCTCCCTGATGCTGGCCTTTATCGCCTTTGGCATCTCCCTTGGGTTCAAGACCATTTTGATCGCCCACATCACATTCAACATCCCTTATGTGATCCTAAGCGTCAGCCCTAAGTTGAAGCAGACCAACAAAAGCGTCTATGAGGCTGCTATGGACTTGGGGGCAGCTCCGGTGTACGCGTTTTTTAAAGTGGTGTTTCCGGATATCCTGCCCGGGGTCCTGTCAGGGTTTTTGCTGGCGTTTACCATGTCATTAGATGATTTTATCATCACCCATTTTACCAAAGGGGCCGGGATCAACACCCTGTCCACCCTGATCTACAGCGAAGTGCGGCGGGGCATCAAGCCATCCATGTATGCCCTGTCCACCCTGATCTTTGTGGTGGTGCTGGCGCTGCTGATCATCACCAATTTCGCGCCTCACAGGAGTAAGGAGCAGTAGGGCTCCACAGCCCCGGGCGGACCGCCAAAACCGAACGGGAGGGGGAAACATACCTTTTAAGCACAGGAGGATTATAGAAATGAAAAGAAATGTTACAGCCGTATCTCTGGGAATCAGTATCGCCGCCTTGGCCCTACTGTCCGGCTGCGGGGGCAGCGCCTCTTCCGGGAATCCGGGCTCTGCCGGGGAAGTCTATGTATACAACTGGGGGGAGTACATTGACGAGGAAGTCATCTCCATGTTCGAGGAAGAAACCGGCATCAAGGTTATTTACGACATGTTTGAGACCAATGAGGAGATGTACCCTGTCATTGAGGCCGGCGGAAGGACCTATGACGTGGTCTGCCCTTCTGATTATATGATCCAGAAAATGGCGGAGAACGACATGCTGGCGGAGATCAATTTTGACAATGTTCCCAACATCGACCAGATTGACCCTGTGTATCTGGAGAGATCCAAAAGCTTTGACCCGGATAACAAATTCTCGGTTCCCTACTGCTGGGGCACTGTGGGCATACTCTACAACACCAGCCTGGTGGCCCCGGAGGACATTCCCACTAAGTGGTCTGATCTGTGGAAGGAAACCTTCAGCGGTGAGATCCTTATGCAGGACAGCGTCCGGGACGCGTTTATGGTGGCTTTAAAATCCCTGGGATACTCCATGAACTCGGAGAGCCGGGCAGAGCTTGAGGAAGCCCGGGATCTTCTTATCCAGCAGAAGCCTCTGGTTCAGGCCTATGTCATCGACCAGGTTCGGGATAAGATGATCGGCGGCGAGGCAGCCCTGGGTGTGATCTACTCCGGTGAGATGCTCTATATCCAGGAGGAAGTGGAGTCTCAGGGGCTGGACTATGACCTGGAATACGTCATCCCCCAGGAGGGTACCAATGTATGGATCGACTCCTGGGTCATCCCCAAAAACGCGAAGAACAAGGAAAACGCGGAGGCGTGGATCAACTTTATGTGCCGCCCGGAGATCGCCAAGATGAACTTTGAGTATATCACCTACCCCACTCCCAACAAGGGGGCCTTCGAGCTGCTGGATGAGGAGCTGCAAAACAACAAAGCCCTGTTCCCTGATGTAGATTCTCTTGACAACTGCGAAGTATTCCAGTATCTTGGAGATGAGGTAGATACCATCTACAATGATCTGTGGAAAGAAGTAAAATCCAACTGATCCCGGCGCGGACTGAAACGCCGGAACCATCAACCAGGCGGCTTAAGCCGCGAGAAGGGGGTTTCTTATGGAAACTTTAGAATTACTGCTGCGTCATGTGGTGGACGCGTCCATCATCTGTTTTGAGTTTGTGGGAGTCTTTGTCATTATCCTGGCAGGCCTTCGGGGAATCCGGGATTATATAAAGAAGAATCCCCAGATTCGTTTAAACCTGGCCACGGGCATGGCCCTGGGGCTGGAGTTCAAGCTGGGCAGCGAGATCCTGCGTACCGTTATTGTCCGGGAGCTGTCGGAGATTGCCACCGTGGCTGCCATCATCGTCCTGCGGGCTGCCCTCACCTTCCTGATCCACTGGGAGATCAAGGTTGAGAAAGCTGATGACGAGGAAATGAAGGAGGCTTCCCGCTGATGCCTGAAAATAAGAATCCGGGAAAATACAGGGTCATTGCCTGCGACCTGGACGAGACTCTCCTAAGCTCTGACCGCTCCATCTCCCATGGAAATCTGGAGGCCATCAGAAAGGCCCGGGAATTGGGCGTAAGATTTGTCCCTGCCACAGGAAGAGGCTACCACTCCGTGGAGCCCACCCTGCGGGAACTGGGGCTGTCCCGTAAAAAAGGGGAGTATGTGATCTCTTTCAACGGAGGGGCCATTACGGAAAATTATGACCACCGCCTTCTGCACTTTGAAGGCATCTCCTTTGACCTGGCCCAGGAACTGTACCGCAGAGGCAGGAACTACGATGTGTGCGTACATATTTATACCAGGGATATGACATACTTATACAATGTCACTCCTGAAGATTTTAAGTCCCTGTCCGCCCACATGGCGGTTACAGAGATTTCCAGCCATGATCTGGATTTCTTAAAAGGTACGGATATCGTGAAAGCCCTGTACATGAATACGGACCACGATTACCTTTGCCAGATAGAAAAGGATTACCAGGACCTGGCTCCTTTTATGGATGTGAGCTATTCAAGCAACCGCTTTATCGAGTTCAACCGCCGGGGTGTCAACAAGGGTGCGGGGCTTTTGTCGCTGGCAGAGCTTCTTGGAATTAAACCGGAAGAAACCATAGCCATTGGCGACAACTTTAACGATCTCTCCATGATCAGGGCCGCTGGTCTTGGGGTGGGGGTGAAAAATTCCATTGAGGGGATCAAAAAGGACTGCGACTACATCACAACAGCCACCAACGACGAGAGCGCTGTGGCTGAGGTGATTGAGAAGTTTGTGTTATCATAGTCAGTTCATGGGAAGAGGTCTATAAGATTAGGGCCTCTTCCTCAATAATATCTATATTTCTTTATATCCGACCACTTCCATATTATATTTCAATTAATTTCCACTTTTGACTCAACTATTGAGATATGGATACCATTTGTATAAAATCATGACATATGGTTCAGCCCCATAACTGACAGGCAGTTCCCTATTCCAAGGCATAAAGATGAGATTCTGACCGGAACCCTAAAAAGTATTATGAATGACGCGGGTATTTCATAGATTTTTCCATTTTAGAAAGGAATTTTTGTTATGGCAAAATACGCTTATCCAGCAGTTTTTACTCCAGAAAAAGGCGGTGGTTTTTCGATCTTGTTCCCGGATCTGGAAAATTGTTATACTTGCGGTGACAATATGGTAGACAGCCTTCTCTTGGCTGAGGATGTTCTTGCTCTGGTTCTTTACGGCTATGAACGGGACGGGAGAAAGATTCCTCCTCCATCTGATGAGACCGGGATTCCATTGTCCAAAGGAGAATTTATCAACTATATCGCATGTGATACCCTGGAATACAGAAAAATGTACAACAACAAAGCAGTTAAAAAAACTCTGACTATACCTGAGTGGTTAAATGAGGCCGCAATGGCAATGGGACTGAATTTTTCACAGATTCTGCAGGAAGCCCTTCTGTCAAAAATCCAGCTATAAAATCTGAAAGCAAGCAGGGAAGGCTCCTCTTCCTTGCTCGCGCCGGACTCCGTACGTAATCAAGTAGGGGAGGCCCTTCCCCCTACTGGCCAGGGCGGGGCCGCTTTAGCGGCCATAAAGACGGGATGGCCCCAAAAGCCATCCCGCTCTTTTGCGTTTCTTGTGTAATGAAAAATTACTTGGTGATGGTCTCTCCTGCCAGCTTGCCGAATACAACAGTATCAACAACAGCGTTTCCGCCCAGACGGTTTCCGCCGTGGATTCCTCCGGTGATCTCGCCTGCCGCTACCAGACCCTCAATGGGAGCCCCGCTCTCATCAAGCACCCTGCCTTCTGTGTCAATCTTCACGCCGCCCATGGTGTGATGGAGACATGCCTGCCGCGGAGTTGCCACAAACGGGCCGTTCTCCAGCTTCACGCTGTAGAGAGTACGTCCAAACTCATCTTCACCGCTGTCAACCGAAGCGTTGAATGTGTCTACGGTGGCTTTCAGGGTCTCCGCGTCGCATCCAAGCTTCTCAGCCATCTCATCCAGCGTATCCGCGATAATAATGTAGCCCTGCTCTTCCATCTCCTGGAAAGTGAAACCGTCAGCGGTGAGAGCGGTCTCTACATCTGTGTAATCGCCGTCAGCGGACTCCAGGAAGTAGAACATGGCATCCGGCTGATTGAGAACCTGAAGACAGATCTCGTCCCGGCGTCCATCCTCTCTTACAAAACGCTCACCGTTCTTGTTAATGAATATCTCCTGGTCCGTGCCGTTGACACAGCGGGCCGGATACTTGGTAAGGCCGCCGTCCCTCACATTGCCCAGATACAGAAGCTGGATCTGCTCCATCTGGCTTAAAGCGGCACCGATCTCCTGGGCCATAAGGATGCCATCGCCCTGAGAGCAGCTGAAACGGTTGGTGGTAGGAACCTTGGATAAGTCATCCCACTTGCCTGTGGTGTTGTACTCATTGACCATCTTGGAGTTAGCGGCAAAACCGCCCGCGGCCAGAACCACGCCCTTGGAAGCGCTGAACTTGTATGTATTGCCGTTGACATCCTCTGCCTCCACGCCTACAACTCTTCCGGTGTCATCCTGAACCAGCTTCTTGGCTGTGGTGGAGGTCACCATCTGGATATTGTCATCTGCCGCGATGTTCTCTACATATGTGGAAATAAATCCTGTGCCCATGGGTTTGGTTGAGGTGTGGGTTCTCTGCCACAGAGAGCCGGCACCCTGACCGATGGTGTCGTTAAACTCCATGCCCAGCTCCTGAATCCAGTCATAGCCGGCGACAGCGTTCTCGCACAGAACCTTTACCAGCGGAAGCTCCGCCACATTATCGCCGCCGTTGTAGGTCTGAAGGGTGAACCATGCCTCTGAGTCGAACAGGGTGGTCTTCCCGTCCGCCTGGTGCTGCTTCCACTCAGCTGCCACGGTGTCCATCAGCTCCTTGTGAGCGTCATCCACTGGTTCCACGGCAATGCCTGCCTCCAGAGTCTTCTTCACCGCGTCGCTCATCTCCACCTTGCTCTGCAGCTCTTCATCTGGATTGTTATAGATCGCGCCGCAGACCAAGGTGTCCCCGCCTACCGCGCCGTTTTTCTCAACTACAATAACCTTAGCCCCGTTCTGGGAAGCTGAGATCGCCGCGGCCAGACCGGCTCCGCCTCCGCCTACCACAATTACATCGGCATCCATCTCAATCTCCTGGGGAGCCTCTTTGTCCACAGGGGTCTTCCAATCGTCAACATTGGCTCCAGCCTGGGTCATACAATCTTCCACCGCCGACTTGATGGCCGCGCTGGTGATGGTCGCGCCCGCGACAGCGTCGACAGCAATGGACTGGTTCTCCACAATAGCCGCCGGGATCGCGATGGTGGGGATAGTTCCTTCCTTCTCTCCGTCTACCAGAGGTGAACCGATGCCGGGGGTCTCCTGATCTTTGGTCACTTTCACAGATACGATAGAAGTGTCGTCCGTGACCACCTCAACCTCAACCTGACCGTTCATACCGCCCTTGGCAGCAGTGTAAGTTCCCGGGGTGAGAGCGCCCTCCGGCGCTTCGGTCTCCGCCTCAGTGGTGGGTGCCTCAGTAGTGGGGGCTGCCGTGGTCGGTTCCGGAGAGGCTGTTGTAGGCGCTTCCTGAGCTCCTCCAGAGCACGCTGTCAGACTGACAGCCAGCATTACAGATGCCATACATGATAATTTTTTTCTCATTTCTTCTCTCCCTTTCATGTACAGAGTCTCACCAGCCTCATGGCCGGTGGAGATGTTGATATGTCTTTCACAGACATACATGTCACATCCCATACTATACTGCTTTGACAAAAATATGTCAACGATTTTCATATAAATTGTTTAAATTATTTTTTATTCTCTTTATAGTTTTGTATTTTTTGTCAAACACGGAGTGTTTGCGGTCTTCCTATCATGGACAGGCCAGCATGAGGATCCTCCCAGACAATAATCCCGGCATTGCCAGTTGCTGTCCCCATCTTGCCAGGCAGCGGTTGCGGTCCCAAACAGATTGTGATAAACTGGAGAAAACATCAAACCACAAAGAAAGTGAGAGTGCTGCTAATGAAATACGATTTTACTTCCATCATGGACCGCCGCGGCATGGACTCCATTGCCGTGGATTCTCCCGGAAAAGTACCCACGGCCCCCGGCGGCCCAAAGGAAGGCTTTGACGTGATCCCTATGTGGGTGGCTGACATGAACTTTCCTACCGCCCCGTCCATCACCCAGGCTCTGTCCCAAAGAGCGGCTCACCCGGCCTTTGGATATTTTAATCCGTCTGACGACTATTTTGACTCCATCATCCATTGGCAGGAGACCCGCAACCATGTCACAGGCCTTTCCAGGGAGCACATTGGCTACGAGAACGGGGTTCTGGGCTGTGTGGTATCTGCCGCCCAGGCCTTCTGCTGCGCCGGGGACAAGATCCTGGTCCACGCCCCCACTTATATCGGGTTCACCTTCTCCCTCACCAATGTTGGATATACCCTGGTGCTCAGCGACCTTGTCCAGGACCAGGACGGGGTCTGGCGCATGGATTATGAGGACATGGACCGGAAATTAAAAGAGCATTCCATCCATTTTGCCGTCTTCTGCTCTCCTCACAATCCCACAGGGCGGGTCTGGGAAAAATGGGAGATAGAAAAAGCCATGGAAGTTTACAGAAATAATGACTGTGTTGTGGTCTCCGACGAGATCTGGTCCGACATCCTTTTGGATGGACATAAGCATATTCCCACACAGTCTGTGTCCGAGGATGCCAGAAACCGGGTTATTGCCGTGTACGCTCCATCAAAAACCTTTAACCTGGCAGGACTTGTGGGCTCCTACCATATCGTCTACAGCCGCTATCTTAGGGACCGCCTGGACAAACAGTCCTCCCTGTGCCACTACAATTCCCAGAATGTCATGTCCATGCATGCCCTCATCGGCGCGTACTCTGAGGAAGGGCACCAGTGGGTAGACGAACTGTGCCAGGTGTTAAGCGGCAATGTGGACTATGCCTGTGATTATATCGCTTCCCATTTTAAAGGCATCTCCCTGTCACGGCCCCAGGGCACTTATATGCTGTATCTGGACTGCTCTGCCTGGTGTGAAGAACATAACAAGACCTTGGATGAGCTTCTTAGGGCCGGATGGGACGTGGGCGTCATCTGGCAGGATGGACGGCCGTTTAATAAGCCCTTTACCATCCGCGTGAATCTGGCTCTTCCCTTAAGCCGGGTGAAAGAGGCTTTTGAAAGGTTGTCACAATATGTGTTTGTAAATCCATAACAACAGAAAACAAGGCGGGATAGCTCAGGACAATAGACTGGCTGTTCCGTCTTTATTATATTTATATTGTCTGCATCTTACTTCTAATAATGGAAAATTACAGCACCGAGCCGCTAAAGAGGACTGAGGATTATCCAGATATTTCTGATATAACTTTCTTGCTTTTGAGTATAGTATGTTTTCTATTTTGTCAATAATAGCCTTTTCCTTCTGAAGCAGGTATATGTAATTCGTTTTATCCTTTTCATCGCAAAAAGATCTAAAAGACCCGACATTATCGTACTTTAATTGTGTCACACAAAAATCTGGGACAGGTATCATATTATTGATATTAATGACCGCATACACCTCCCCTGTCGCAGTATCAACCAATTTGTGAAAATCCAGACTGTTGGACATCTTTCTGTGCTTTGGTTTTGCTGAAGACACGGGTACATAATAGCAGAAATCATTGACTGCTAACAAAATTCCTATATGAAGCTTTATATGCTCCCCATATCGCACATATCCAACATGTCTGTCAGCCTTTACAAGCTCATCTATATAATCTTTATCTACTACATACCAATCCATAAAACCCCCTTTTAAAAAAGCGGATGGAACAACTCCACCCGCACACTGTTAAACGATTGTTTTAACTGGACAATCTAACCGCTCCTAAACGATTGTTTTAACTGGACAATCTAACCGCTTTCCAAACATCTCTGTCTGCACCTATAGTATATGCTAATACAGAAAAAAAATCAACACTTTTTTATCAAACATAAACCATTGACAACCTCCTCCCCAAAAGCTACAATGATATTGGTTCCGCCAGTTCCGGGAGGAGTATTGCCCTAAGCTGTATCGGAGGTGTCCGGTCTCACACTGATTATCCCGGGAACACGCTCCGGCTGGCGGTATCTTTATTTCTACAGCATCTTAACCCCTCTGCAGTACGTCTGGCACACTTCATAATTATCTTCCAAAACTACCAGATCCGCGTCATGGCCTGCCGCCAGTTTTCCTTTTCTATTGTCAACCCCTAAGCATCTGGCCGGATTGATGGTGCAGCTGTTCAGCGCCGCGTCAAAGGGGATCAAGGCGTCTTCTACCAAAACTTTAAGCCCTCTGTTCATGGAAAGAGTACTTCCCGCGATGGTCTTTGTCCCCTTTAAGTAAGCCAGGCCGCTGTCGCTGATCTCAATAGGGTGTCCTCCCAGCTCATAATCCCCTCCCGGCGGACAGTGCTTTGCCCTTAGGGAATCGCTGATCATGATGGTATAGTCCCGTCCCTTAGAGTTTACATAATCATTGAGAGCCGCCACATGGGAATGGCAGCCGTCGCAGATAATCTCCCCGTAGATATCCCTCACCCGGAAAGCAGCGCCTACCAGGCCGGGATTTCTGTGGCGCAGACCGGTCATGCCATTGTACACATGGGTCATGGAGGTGGCCCCGTTGGCGATCCCCATCATGGCCTGCTCATAGGAAGCAGAGGAATGGCCCATACTGACAACCACCCCTGTGCTCTTACAGTGCCTGGTCAGGGCAAAATCCGTGTCATGTTCCGGGGCAAGGGTAATGTAGCGGATCAGCCCCTCCGCCGCCTTCTGATACATCTCGAACTGCTCCACAGAGGGCCTGGCGATGGCCTCCGGCGGCTGGGCTCCTTTGTATTCCATGTCCAGGTAAGGCCCTTCAAAATGGATCCCCAGGATCTCGGCTCCCTCGTACCCTTCTCTCACCACAGACGCCACATTGGCCACAGCTTTAGTCAGCACCTCCGGCATCTGCGTCACCGTGGTGGGCAGGATCCCGGTGACTCCCTCCTCCGGGATCCGCCTCATCCAGTTCCGCAGTCCTTCCGGCTCTCCGTCATTGGTGTCAAATCCATAGGCTCCGTGGGTGTGCACATCGATAAATCCCGGCACCACCCGTTTTGAGCCATAGTCCTCATCTGCCCCTCGGCTCCCGTAGGGGGATATCCCCTGGATCTTTCCCTCCCGGATCTCCAGCTGTGCCTCCACAAACTGTCCTCCGATCCATACCCGTCTGCTCCGCAATATCATATCGTTCTCCTCTCTGGTGCAGATACCCTGTCCGTTATTGTCTCTACCCACCAGTATATCCATTCTTGCCCCAAAAATCAATAAAAGCAAGGTAAAAATAAAAATTTTTTTTACCTTGCTTCCACTTTTCAAAAATTTCTTCTGTTTATTGTTTCCCGGCCTTATCTTCCCTTTCCGTTGGCCTTCTCCACATGGACATTTTTTCCTTTGATCTTTACATCCTTCATGGCTCTCAGCACCGCGTCCGCATACTCCCTGGGAACATCCACAAAGGTGTAATTGTCATACATGTCAATGCTTCCCACCAGTTTTCCTGAGATTCCGGACTCGCCTGCCACGGCCCCCAGCACGTCGCCTGGACGGATGTTCTGGTTCTTTCCGATGTTGACAAACAGGCGGGCCATGTCTTCCCTGCCCTCCCGGTCATACCGGCTGTCCCTGCCATAGCGGCTTCCCTTTCCGTCCCGGCTGCCCCGGCCGTCTCTCCGGCCCCGGCCTCCGCCGTCCCGGCCGTATCTGTCCAGATCGTCTAAAGAGCGGGCAGGCCGGCCGCTGTCAATGATATCCTCATTTTCCTCTCCCATGGACAGCTTGAGAAGGGCAGCGGCCACATCTAGGGAAGTGCACTCCTCTGTCAGCACCGCCCTCTCGATCAGGTTCACCATCTTGGTCAGATCCGTATCCCGGATCAAATCCATGGCCTGCTCCATGATCTTCTCTGCCTTGATGGCGGTGATATCGTCTAAGGATGGAATGGCCTGGGGAATGATCTTGGTCTTACAGTAGCGCTGGATATCCCGGAGCTTGTACACCTCTCTTCCCACCACCAGGCTGAACGCGATACCGTCCTTTCCCGCCCTGCCTGTACGGCCAATGCGGTGTACATAGTACTCGTCATCCTGGGGGATATCATAGTTGAACACCGCCTCCACGTTGTCCACATCGATTCCTCTGGCCGCCACATCCGTGGCCACCAAAATCTCCGTGGTTCCATTGCGGAAGCTGCTCATAACCCGGTCTCTCTGCATCTGCTTTAAGTCCCCGTGAAGCCCCTCCGCGAAATACCCCCGGCCCTGGAGATCCTGAACCAGATCATCTACCTGGCGCTTGGTGTTGCAGAACGCGATGGACAGCTTGGGCGCGTACATATCCAGAAGACGGCACATAACCTCCACCTTTGTCTTGGGTTTCACTTCATAATAGTACTGGGTGACCTTGGGAACCGTCAGCTCCTTTTTCACCACCTTCACGGTCACAGGATTCTTCTGGAACCGTCTGGCAATGTTCTGGATCTCTGACGGCATGGTGGCGGAGAACATCACGGTCTGCCGTTCCTCCGGCAGCTGGCTCAAGATGGTCTCCATGTCCTCCAGAAATCCCATGTTCAGCATCTCATCCGCCTCATCCATGATCACCGTATGGATATGATCACAGCGTATGGTCTTTCTTCTCATATGATCCATGACCCGGCCCGGTGTGCCGATGACGATCTGCGTGCCGTCCTTCAGTCCCCGGATCTGTCTCGCGATGTCCTGGCCCCCGTAGATCGGGAGTACCTTAATACCATGCATATACTTGGCAAGCTTACGGATCTCGTCCGCCACCTGGATAGCCAGCTCTCTTGTGGGACACAGGGCAATGGCCTGGAGCTTCCTGCAGTCCGGGTCAATCTTCTGCAGCAGGGGAATGCCGAAAGCCGCTGTCTTGCCGGTTCCCGTCTGGGCCTGGCCTACAATATCCCTTCCCTCCATCTGCACCGGGATTGCCTGGGCCTGAATCGGCGACGCCGCCTCAAATCCCATATCCGTCACTGCTCTGAGAATCCTGTCATCTAATTCTAATTCGTCAAATCTTACCGCTTCCATTCATTTTCCTTTCTTGAACGAGGACCTCTGCCTCCCCATGAAAGGCCCCCTGTTTACACACTCTCTCAAATCTCCTTCAAAAAAACGAGAACATTCAAGACAGATCCTGAATCTTCTCGTTTCGCACAGTACTATACTATAGCAGACCAGACACCATGTGTCAATGAGTAAAAATGCCGAATTCAACGAACAAACTCAGCAAAAGCCTGTCACCGTTCTCCAGCCGGGGCTCTGTGGCAAGTCCGCCAAGGCCCTCTACGCCGTCCTCCGCCGCCTGTACCCCAAGTACCCCGCCGCCACCGCCGCGCTGACCCCATAGATCACAAACGTACAGGCAAAGGGCAGTTTCGCGTGGAGGGAGTAAATAAATCCCGCTGTCATGGACCCGGCGATGCTTCCTAAGGATTTGGTGGCATTGAAAAATCCCATAACCAGGTTTTTCTGCCTCATGTCCGCCTGGTTGGCGATCATGTCCTGGAGCACGGGTACGCTCACCGAATACCCGGCATACACCAGGACGCCAAATCCCATGAGCATCCCCATACCCGGGGAGACCACTGTGCCCAGGGCCGCCACGGCGCACACAGAGGTCAGACACACCATGGAGCGCTTTGTGTCGGTCCCCTTAATGATCCAGATACACAGGGTCATGTTGGAGACAAAGGAGATGAGACCCACTGCCGCCTTGATGATTCCATTGTAAGATGAGGTCAGTCCCAGCACATCCTTTAAATAGTAGTTAAATGCCTGGTCAAAGGCAGTGTTGCCGAAATTAATCAGCACATTGACCGCGAACAGCAGGGCAAAGGAAACGCTCATAAAGGTCCTGCTGTCCAGAAACGCCTGGAAGGGGTTTGCTTCCTTTGCCAGCCGTTTTACCGAAATACGCTTTCTCTCTGTCTCTCCATCGGTTCCGCAGATGAAGAAGAACATAACCCCCACTGCCGCCAGGGTCACCGCCTGGACAAAAAACGCGAGAATCACCGAGATCTCTCCTAAGAATCCTCCCACCATATAGCCGAAGGCGCTGGCCACGCTCTGGATGGTGGCCGTGATGGTCAGGTGTTTTCCCTGGTCCTCTGGCTTTGACGTGCCCACCACGTAGGTGAGAAAGCTGACAAACACTCCCCCTGTAAATAATCCGGCAAACATCCGGGCCAGGATAATCTGAGGCTCCGTGGTGGAACAGGCAAACCATACCTGGGCGACGCCGTAACCGCAGCAGCACACCAGCAAAGAGATCCTGGCGGCTATGTAGCTGTTAAGCTTTCCCCAGAAGGGGGAGACTAAAAAGTTGGTAAACTGCATGGCCGCCAGAGCCACCCCAAACATATAGTCGTGAAGTCCCAGGTTCTGGATCACCGTCGGGGTCACTGGATGAGCAAAATTAGCCGCCAGGTTGAATATCACCATGGCGGCAAAAAACGCGGCAAATCTTGTCTTGTATCTCATGGACTTTACTTCCTTTTCTTAAGCTGACACTATCATACCAGATTTGCCAGACTTATCAAGAGATTTCATTTATTATCCTTCAATCTTAATTTTTCATCCCGCCTTACACTTTAAAGCGGTACCCCACCCCCCAGATGGTCTCAATATACTGAGGCTTCGCGGTGTTGAACTCAATCTTCTCCCGAATCTTCTTGATGTGCACCGTTACCGTGGCGATATCCCCGATGGACTCCATGTCCCAGATCTTGGAAAACAGCTCCTCTTTGGTGTACACATGATTGGGATTCTGGGCAAGGAAGGTGAGAAGGTCAAATTCCTTGGTGGTAAAATTCCTCTCCTCCCCGTTAACCCACACCCTTCTTGCGGTCTTGTCGATCTTCAGCCCCCGGATCTCCACGATCTCATTGTCCGGCATGCCGCTTCCGATAAGCCGCTCATATCTGGCCAGATGAGCCTTGACCCGGGCCACCATCTCGCTGGGGCTGAAAGGCTTGGTGATATAATCATCAGCCCCAAGGCCGAGGCCCCTTATCTTGTCAATATCCTCCTTCTTGGCGGACACCATAATAATGGGGGTATTCTTCTGCTCCCGCACCTTCCGGCAGATCTCAAACCCATCTACCCCCGGAAGCATCAGATCCAGGATAAATAGGTCGTATTCCTCCTTAAGCGCCCGAAAAAGACCGGACTCGCCGTCATTTTCAATCTCCACCTCAAAACCGCTGAGCTCCAGATAATCCTTCTCAAGCTCCGCGATGCTCTCTTCATCTTCAATGATCAAGATCCTCTTCATCATGTATAACCTCCTGGTATTTTCTCAACACAAAATGGATCTCCGTACCGATCCCAAGCTTGCTGGTGGCCCAGATCTTGCCGCCGTGGTCCTCCACGATCTTGCGGACAATGGACAGGCCGATGCCGCTGCCTCCCTTTGAAGAGTTGCGGGAGGAGTCGGTGCGGTAGAAACGGTCAAAGATGTTAGGCAGGTCCTTGGCCCCGATTCCCCGGCCATTATCCTCGATCTCCACCTGGATAAAGTCACCTACATCCTTGATGCGGATATTGATGATCCCCTTCTTCTTGTCCAGATATTTTACCGAGTTGCTGATGATGTTGTTGACCACCCGCTTCATCTGCTCCGCGTCAGCGATGACCACCACATCTTCATCCACATAGTTAAAATACCCCAGCTCAATGTTGTTGGAGTCCAGCTCCAGCCCCACCTCCTCCACACAGTCCCTGAAATACCGGGCCACATTGATCTTGGAAAAGGTGTAGGGGATCTTGTTGGTATCGATCTTGGAATAAAAAGTCAGCTCGTCGATCAGACGGTCCATGTCATTAGCTTTATTATATATGGTACGGATATACTTATCAAGCTTTTCCGGCGAGGAGGCTACCCCGTCCAAAATCCCCTCCACATAGCCCTTGATGGCAGTAATCGGGGTCTTTAGGTCGTGGGAAATGTTGCTGATCAGCTCCTTGCTCTCCTTGTCATACTGAACCTTCTCCTCCGTGGACTCCTTTAAGCGGATCCGCATCTCCTCAAAGTCCTGGCACAGCTGGCTGATCTCATCATCATTGTCCATATCCACATCCAGGGTGAAATCCAGGTTGCCGTTCTTGATCTCATTGGTCGCCAGCTGAAGCTTGTTTAACGGCGCCAGCAGGGCCTTGTAGACCCAGCCCGTAAGCATCACTCCTGCCAGCAGGATGATCATGACACTGGAAAAAAGGATCTCTGCTAACATGGATTTTACCTCAGGGATAAAGTCGTCCAGGCTGGAGACGATGAACACGCTGCCGTCCGCCCCGTCGCTGTACTGAAAATCCACCTGTTTGATCAGGTGCTGGGTGTCTCCGTCCAGATAAATGCCGCCCTCCATAAAGGCAGCCTCCCGTCCGTCGTGGTCAGGCAGGTGCTGGTACAGCTCCGAATCCGTCAGCTCACTGCCGGAAAAAATGATCTCATCTCCCTTTCTCACGATCAAATAAGCGTATTTACTCTTTAAGTCCTGGTTCACGGTCTCCAAAAATGTCAGGTCGGCAAAGCTGTCGGGGGAAGTCCTGATCTTCTCCTGTATGGCCTTCTGGCTTGTCTGAGTCAGACGGTTAAATACCTGCATGGAATTTCCCGACAGCAGGTCCACCTGCTCCGTCAGGCCGTAGGAATCCCGAAAAGCCCTCATCTGATACCTGCTGAGAAGGCTGAACGCCAGGTAGATCAGCAGCATGGGCACCAGGGTTATGGTGATAAACGCGATTCCCAGGCGGGTTTTTATCTTCATAGGGTAAGTCCTTTCCTCATCAATTCCTCTTCACATATATCCGCGGACGCGGCCTCTGTTTTTTTAAGTATACCACACTTCCCCTGGCCCGTTTCTAAAATCATTCTAAACTTTCTCGCCCTTATTTTTCCTGGCCATATGCCGATATATTCCATATAAACCCAAATTTTAATTACACTCAAAAGGAGGATATTATGAGAGTTGATCAGGATATGGCTATGAGAGTCTACAGCCAGCCCACACAGACCAGTTCCGCTTCTGCCCTTTCCGCGGCAGCTGAGAAGCAGACCTCTGATGTAGCCGCCAGCACTGAGAGGCAGCCCGACGTAGACCGGGTGGAGATTAGCAAGGACGCGAAAGACGCCTCAAAGATGAGCGCTTCCGAGAGAGCTTCCCTGGTTCAGAGTCTGAAAGATGACCTGAACAGCCAGATGACCCGTTTCACCAACATGATGGTTCAGAATTTCCAGAAACAGGGTATCAATTTCTCCATGGCTAATGGAGATGATTTCTGGAAGATGATGGCCAGCGGCAATTTCACCGTGGATGAGAAGACCAAGGCTGATGCCCAGCAGGCTATCTCCGAGGACGGTTTCTGGGGCGTTAAGCAGACTTCCCAGAGGATCTTCGACTTTGCCGCCGCTCTCGCGGGGGATGATGTGGAGCTGATGAAGAAGTATCAGGCCGCTGTTGAGAAGGGCTTCGGCGAGGCCGAGAAGTCCTGGGGTGGTTCTCTTCCGTCCATCTGCGGCGACACACACACTGCTGTCAACAAGCTGTTCGATGACTACTACGCTCAGCACAAATAGATCTGATGCTGTACATGACAAACAGGAGGACCGGCATTTCTGTCGATCCTCCTGTTTTTACGCTTCCGGGGCAGGAGAGCTTCCGCGCTCCTCCCCGTCGAACCGCTCACCGGCAGCCATCTCAGCCATGGCATCCGTGATGTCCGCTGTAGCCGGAACTGGTATTCACATTTTCACAGGACCTGTCACAGTACCCGCTGCCGTGGTCATACCCGCAATAGTCATGGCCATCATGGGTGTGCCGTCCTGTCTCTGTACAATCCTCTACGGTGCATACCGGACAGCTGGTATCCTCCGCGACCGCGCGACCGCGACCGCAATGCCCATGTCCATGGGCCGCTGCCGGAAACGCGGCCAGAGCCGCCATCAGCATCCCGGCTGTCACAGCAGCCACAAACTTTTTATTTCTCATGGCATGTCTCCTCCTTTCTTTTAAAAATATTATATATACCAAAATCCTGCCGTCCATGGAAACATGAACCGCCTGATCTTTTGGTCCTCCAATTATATCCCCATCTTCCCCAGAATCTCCTTCTCCTGGTCATCAAACAGCAGCCTTTTGTTGTACTGATAATATCTCGCGCACTCATACTGCCTCAAAAACCACAGGCTGTAGAATCCTGAGTTCAGACCCGTGACAAACACCACCATCTCCTGGCTGTCCCCAAATGCCGCCTCCACAAAGTCAAAGCCATGCTCCAGCCTCTGGCCCCACTGGTCAAACATGGAATCATAGATTTCCGCTTCCGCCTCAAATACCTGGGATACTTTCTCCCACACCTCTTCCCTGGTCTGCCTGGACTCTGCCTTCACAGACCTCAAAGTCTCCTCCAGTGTCTGGATCACATCCTGATACAGATGATCCTCCTGGCGGCTCAGGAGCCGGGCTTCCAGTTTGTACTTCCTCTCAGCCTTCATCCCGGCAGCCAGTCCGGCCAGGTGCTCCTGGGCGCTGCCGTATTCCTCGCCCGCGGCCTCGGCGGATGTTTTCCGCCCTCCTGTTTCCAGCCCTCCGCCGCGAGAAACAGATGCCTCCTCCTGATCCGGTTTTGGCTTCATGGTTTTAAAAGCCTGCTCCAGCCGTTCCAGCCTGGCCTCTTTCCCCGCCAGTTCCCGAAAGCCTCCGTTCAGCCTGGCCAGGACCAGACTCATGACGCTTAAGCGCTCGTCAAACGGCGCCCGCTCCAGTTTGGGGTAGATTCCCTCTCTCACCCTGCCCTCCAGGATCTGGTCAACCTGGTAATCCTGCTGGTACTTATAGTAAAGTTCCAGATAATTGGCAAAATCCTTCGCGATGGACGGGTACTGGATATACTGGAACACCACTTCCCGGTCCGCGGTCTTGTGAAGCTTTTCGTAGACCTGGATCAGTCTGGACAGGTCCTCCCAGCCCCTTGGGGTGGCGAAAAACTTGCCATCCACCGTGGCCTCGATCCGGCAGAAATTCTGCCGCTTCACATCCAGATAGGATATGACCGCGGGGTGAATGTTCACCTTCTGAGCATACTCCTTCCACACACCGAAATCCGCCTCCACCGGGATCATCTTGATCCTGTCTAAGGTGACAATGTCAAACTCCCTCACCGATTTATTGTATTCCGGCGGATTTCCCGCCGCCACAATGATCCACCCCTGGGGAATACTGTGGTTGCCGAATGTTTTGCACTGAAGAAACTGCAGCATGGTGGGGGCCAGGGTCTCTGACACGCAGTTGATCTCGTCAATAAACAGGATCCCTTCCTTAAGTCCCGTGTCCGCGATCTTATCATAAATAGAAGCCACGATCTCGCTCATGGTGTACTCGGTCACTGAGCACCGTCTGGAATTGTAGATCCGGTCCTGGATAAAAGGAAGCCCGATGGCGCTCTGCCTGGTGTGGTGGGTAATGGTATAGGCCACCAGCCCCACCCGGCACTCCTGGGAGATCTGCTCCATGATCTGAGTCTTGCCGATCCCCGGCGGGCCCATGAGCAGCACAGGCCTCTGCCGTATCGGCGGGATCTCGTAGGCCCCGTAGGCATCCTTCATCAGATAGGCCGCGATAGTATTTTTAATCTCCTCCTTAGCCCTTTTTATGTTCAATGTCATCTCCCCCTTCCTGATTTTGGCTGGTCAGGCCCGCCAGTTCCTCACGCGCCGCCTGACATACACTCCCGCGTTATATCATTTCTCTGATCTCATCCTCCTCCAGAATCACTTTCATGGCCCAGACCGGAACCGACATATCCTCATACTGATCCTGGATAAACACAAACGCCGTATCATAGGGCGGCATCTTCACCGGATAGATGCCTTTTCCGTCAGTAAAATACAAAAGCCCCCTCAGTTTTGTAAATTCTCCCTGATTCCGCAGTCCGTTCACGTATTCAAAGGCAGGCCTGAAGTCCGTCCCGCCATTTCCCTGTATGGTAAAATTCTCCATATACTCCCTCATCTGCTCCCTGCTGGTAATAACCGCGTCGGACCTTACCTGGTCGTCGCACTGGATAATATGGATATTGATCTTCTTAAAATAGCTTTCTCCCTCAGAGAGAATCCCGTAGGTCTCCTCAAGAAAGCGCCTTACCAGCTCCCCGGAACAGGACATGGAGGTGTCGATGACCAGCACAAAATCCTCAATCCGGTACACCTCCTTGGATTCCAGGGGCTCAATGAGAGGCATGTTGCCGTACATCTTAAGCCCATAAGTATAGTAAACATAGTCAAATGAGTCCTCATCCGCCTGGTTCTCCTCCTTGAGAACAGAGAATTTCCGCAGAAACCTTTTATAATCATACCGCTCCCTGTTCTCTGCCCGCACATGGTCAAGAAGACTCTGGTCCCCATCCCTTCCCGCCTCATCCTGTCCCATGGACTCCATCTCTGTCTGCAGCTTTTCACGGTTATCGTTCCACTTGGTCTGCCGGGACATCAGGCTCCCCCGGGGACCTTCCGTTTCCCACCTCTCATGACTGTCCACATAAAACTCCCGGACCAGCCTGTCATACTGCCTCTCGCTTAGGTTCATGTCCCTCAGCGCCTGGTAGATCCCCTCCGCTGTCAGCACCTTCAACTCTTTTCTCAGCTTCAGATAGATCTCCCGGCGAAAAGGCGACGGGGACAAGTGGACGCACTGTTTATAGATCCCGTCGATCACAGATTCCATGGCCATATCGCAGGCTAAATTCCAGTACCCCTCTGCCCGCCCCTTCCGGTTATCCAGGTGGCAGAACAGACAGTGGAACACCATGTGGAGAAATGCCCGGTTGACGTAGATTCTCCCCCTGCGGTAAAGAGAGCACAGGTCATCCGGGTTATACCAGATAACAGCCCCATCTGTCCCCACTCCCCTCCTGGAAGGGTCTGCCTCAAACCCGAGGCTGCTCAAGGAGAGATCCAGAAAATGCATGTTCAGGTACAGCTCATTCCTGGCATTGCCCAGAATCCGGGCGCACAGCCTGACCATATCCAGTTCTTCCAACTGCCTGTGCCTTACAGGATCCACCATGACATGTCCTCCCCTGATCTTCGTTTCTTTTATTTTAGCAGAATCACAAATAAATATCTATAGTAATTCCCATTTTGGAAAAAATGTGATAGAATGGGATAGCTGACAGGTTCCGCCAGAACGGAATTTGACATCCGGCACCCTGCAGGCGAGTATAAAAAAGGAGGAAATTACTAAATGGGGACACTATTTGGTTCAGCCTTGGCTGAACATCTGCCCTGGAGAGAGTGGAAGCGCCGTCTGGCACTGCTTCTGACCGTGACGCTCACCGCCAATCTCGGAATGATCTCTCCCAAGGCAGCGGTCACAGAAAACAGCAGCTCTCTTGTGATCTGGGAGATCGAGGAGCTGCCGGAGGCTGTCCGTAAACAGCAGGTAACTCTCGGGACAAAGGAGGAGGAACTGGAGTTGCCGGATACCCTGAATGTAAGGGTTGAGACAGATTCCGACATCCAGATAGCCTCATCTTCCAACATGCTGTTGGAAATGGTGATGGAAGAATGGTATGAAGTTTCTGTTGACTGGGTATTTGACAGCGCGGACAACGGCGAGTTAATGTACAATGAAAATGAAGCAGGTGTCTACACCTTTGAGGCTGAGCTTAAGGATAAGGGTTACAGCACAGAGTTCGTCACACTGCCTGTAGTGACGGTGGAGGTGCTGGAGGATGAGGTTGTAGAAGAGTGGTTCTTTGATATCGAACTTCCTTCCACCCAGACCTCCGCTCCCGCGCTGATGACCATGAGCTTGGAGAACGGTCAGATTGACCTGGCAAGCGGCAACCCTGTAAACTGGATCGACCGTGTTATCCTTCCCGATTACGCGAGAGACTTCTACGATGTGCTGGTGGAGGGCTCTGACAATGACGGAAACGAGGATGTTCTCATTGCTGACAGGTATTTTTCGGAGTCCAATGCTTATTCTTTGAACAGCAGCAAAGGAACTTCCAAGTTTAACGCAATTATCGCCTGTGAGTATCTCAATCTTGATCATCAGATCAGCGACGATGAGGTAACTTACGCCTCGAAAGCTATCCGGGCTGCTCTTGACGCTTTTGACAGGGATCACCCGGAAGTTTTCTGGCTCAATGGCTCCAGCTGGCTGAAGATCGGCGGAAAAAGGACAGCTTCTGGTCGCTACGATTATCAGGTTTATTTTGTGACGCATGTCTATGAAGATCCTAATTCACAAATGAGAAATTTTGATATCCGGGATGACCAGTACTTAAGCGAAGGCAATATCAAATCCGACATCGTTGAACTCAACAGCAATGTGAACAATATTTTAGGAACTGTCACTGGCACCAACTCCGCGGAACAGATCATACAGATCAATGACTGGCTCACCAAGCACAATGAATACAACTCTAGTGTTGCCAATGGCGAGGACAACCTTGCGCCAAAATCTGCTTGGGAATGCACCAGCGCTCTGGATGGCCGCATTGGAACATCAGGTCCTGTGTGTGAGGCTTACGCCCGGGCTCTTAAAGTACTGTGTGACAGGCTGGAGATCCCCTGTGTCCTGGTAGACGGCGGTGCCGCCAGCTCCAGCGATGACCAGCCTGGACCTCATATGTGGAACTACGTATTTCTGGATGATGAAGACAAATGGTACGCTGTCGATGTAACCTGGAACGATCCCGGTTGGGGATTTGGAAAAGCAGAGTCTGGGTATGAAACTGAACGCTGGCTGTTCCTGGGCGCGGATACCATAGTGGCAGAAGAACCGGATAACTGGACTTTCATCCAGTCCCATCCCGCCGAGAACCTGGTATCTGAACGCGGAGTACAATTCACCAACGGCCCTGAGCTTAGCAGCGAGAGCTATAAGAGACGGCCCGCTTTACAAATTACCTTCCAGCCTGCCGAGCAGACGGTTGTCTACACTGGAGAGCCTGCCCAAATAATCGCTCCTGAGATTAGAATCGAAGGCGTTGAAGGCAGCGCGGGTATTATTGATGTAACTCCCGAATACTCCTACCGCCTTCAGAGCGATCCTGATTCCGAATATATTTCAGGCATTCCTGCTGACGCGGGAGTTTATGTAGTGAAGGCTTCCATCCCGTCCACAAGCGACTATATGTCAGGAGTTGGCTACCTGACGCTGATTATCCAGAAGTCACAGCCCGTCCTGACCATCAACAGTACATATGTGACTTCCAAGATATATGACGCCGCACCGTTTGCGGAACCTGGAAAGGATTTCCTGACGGTTACGGGAACCACTTTTGACTCTGTAAAATTTGCCTGGTACAAAGGCAATAGCAAACTGGCCGCCGCCCCAACAGATGCCGGAACCTATGTCCTCCACACCTATGTGGACGAGACTGACAACACCTATGATGCTTCTAAAGATGTCAATGTTGTTATTGAGAAGCGTCCCGTCACTGTTACCGCAGACAATAAGAGTAAGACCTATGGCTCTCAAGATCCACAGCTGACTTATACTGTTGATTCCACCACTCCTCTTCCAACCGGAGACGCTTTAACCGGTGTTCTGGTCAGGGAACAGGGTGAGGATGTAAAGGCAGGTGGCTATGCCATCAATCAGGGAACTTTGACGGATTCCACTAACCCTAACTACCTGATTACCTTTAAGCCCGGAATCTTTACCATTGAAAAAGCGGTCCTGATACCTGTTGCTGAGGCACAAAGCATCGCACAGCAGCAGATCGCCTTGAAACCCGTCAGTCTGACTTCCGCCTCCGGCGCGGTTGGAACTGTACAATACGGAATCAGCGAAACCAACAGCAAAGACAATATTAGATGGCAGACAAGCCCTGTATTCTCTGGCCTGGAGCCTGGCACCACTTATTATTTCTTTGTAAAGATCGAAGGCAACAGCAACTATGCGGATGGCATCTCCGAAGCCGCTTTGCTGACCACATTAAAGATGAGGCTGGCAAAACCCGTGCTTAAAGCGGGAAAAACCTATGTTTACACCGGAGAGACAATCTCCGTGGAACTGGATGGCGTTGATGAAACACTGATGAATGTTGGCGGAAGCCAGACTGGTATCAATGCTGGGGATTATACTGTAACAGTTTCTCTTAAAAACCCCGCAAAGTATGCCTGGGCGGAAGAAGGCGAAACCGAAAACAGCAGTCCTATCTCCATCAACTGGCAGATCCAGAAAGCCGATCAGGCGGCTGTGACCATAGAAGCGGTAAGTGCCAAGACCTATGGCGATCCCGCTTTCAAGCTTACAGCAGCTGGCGGAACCGGCGATGGCGAGATCGTGTTCTCTGTTCCTGAAAACAGCAAAGTTCTCTCCATCAGCGGAGATCAGGCTTCCATCATTGGGGCAGGAACGGTCAGGGTGAGTGCCGTCAGACAGGGTGACGCGAACCACAAGGACAGTGCGGCCGCCTCTGTTGAAGTAAACGTCGCCAAAAAGGCCGTAACCGTGAAAGCCGCCGACAAGACCAAATTCGTAGGTAAGGATAATCCTGAACTTACCATTGAGACACCCGAGGCAGGCGTGCTTGTAGGAAACGACGGAATTGATGCCCTTGGAGTTACTTTGAGCACTACCGCGGAAAAGGATTCCGAGGTGGGATCTTATCCGATTACAGGAACCGCTGTCTCTGACAACTATGAAGTAACAGTTCTTGGGGGAACGTTGACCATAGCTCCCACACCAGATTACAAAACAGAGCGTCAGGAAGGAATCACTGAAGTACCGGAAGCTCTGCGAAACAACCCGGCGCTGAACACTCCTGAGAAGATTGAGGAAGCCATGAAGCAGAGTGTACAGGACCACTTAACTGGTATTTCCGCAAATAATGTGGTCGTATATGATGTAACACTTATGTACAGTCCGGATAACGGTGTGACCTGGCTCAAGGCCACAGAGGAGGCGTTCCCAGATGAGGGAATCACCGTCACTCTTCCCTACCCGTCAGGAACCAGTTCCGCGAGATATGACTTCGTTGTGGCCCATATGTTCACCACAGGCGACCATGCCGGTGAGATTGAGGTTCCCGAGATACAGGCAACCTCAGAGGGAATCCAGTTTAAAGTTTACAGCCTTTCCCCCATCGCCTTGGGCTACAAAGTAAAACGCGGTTCCAGTTCCGGCGGCAGCTCCGGCGGCGGTTCCAGTTCCGGCGGCAGCTCCGGCGGCGGTTCCGGCTCTGGTGGCAGCTCCGGCGGCGGTTCCACCTCCGGCGGCCCCAACGGCAGCAGCGCGGGAGCCTGGGTTTCTGACAGCGGAAAATGGTGGTATCGGTACACAAACGGCTCCTATCCGGCCGGAACTACTTCAGCTGGTCAGGAATACATCTCCTGAGTGAAAATCAACAACGCCTGGTGGGCATTTGGCGCTGATGGTTATGCCAAGAACGGATGGGTACTGGATGCCCGCACAGGTCTCTGGTACTACATTGACATCAACTCCGGAATGAGAGTTGGCTGGTATCAGGATACTGACGGACGTTGGTATTACTTAGACCCGGCCAACGGAAACATGCTGGTAGGATGGCTGCAGATCGGTGGAGTCTGGTACTACTTAAACCCCGCCTCTGGCGCGGGAAGGCCATTTGGCTCCATGTACAGCAATGAAACCACTCCTGACGGATATTTTGTAAACGCGAGCGGAGGCCGGACCGGACAGTAAGCCGCGGCAGTCTTGAGAAGTGACATCAAAAATCCTATGGGGATAGGAAACAGATCTTGAGTTTTCATGAGGGTATCGCGAAATCAACAAAAGGATGATTAAGCGATGCCCTCGTTTATATTTATCATACAGCGCTATGTGCCGGCGGCATACATTCTGGCCAATCTTGGACAGGTCCACGCTGTGCTGAACAATTCCCAAAAGGCCAGGGAACGCTACAGCGAAAGCCTGAAGCTTTTGGAAGAAGGGGGTGCGGCAGGGGAGGATTCCCTGATGGATCATTATATCAATGAACGGGATGACGCCATAAGCCATTATATAGACGCGTGTGTGGGCGCGGCTGGGATCCTTAATGAGATTGATGGAGCCTCCCCCTATGTACGCGCCGCCCAGCTGTATGAGAGAGCTGTGGATTTTGCTGAGAGAATCGCGGGGAAGAAGGAATCAGAGCACACTTATCTCCGCCTGATGATCTGCCTCCAGAAAGCCATGGAGGCCAGTCCCAGAGTGTACAAGGCCTTCCACACCAATGTCTCTGACGGTCTCGTGGAGGTTGCCCGGATCCTCTATCAGCTGACAGGCAATTCCGATTACAAAGATTATGGAAAGTCTCTGAAGAAGTGGCGGCTGGTGAAGAAGGTGGGGATGAAATTTATAGATTTTACGGGATTATAAGACCTACAGGTACTTGTAAAGATAAACCAAATGTGTTAGAATAACCATTGAGAAATTCAAGGACATAACGGTGTACCACCCGACACTGTTGGCCCAGTGCCGGGTAAGGATGGTAAGCCTACTACCACACATACAGAATAAGTCTGCGATACACAAGGTTGATTATACCCCATTCACGGTAAAATTACAAGGTCTTGTGTTGTTCCAGCGGGTTTATTTATGAGCCTTAGATATATTAACGAGGTGTAAAGTGTGGACGCATACTTGACACCTCGTTCTTGATTTCTCACCCAGGCGCCCAAGTGGCGGTTCTATCCGCCATAACGGGTGCCACAAGTGAGAAATCGGAGTTTGAAAGGACTGCGGTTTATTTGTCATACCATCGCGGTTCTTTTTTTGTCGCCCGAAATCCATACTCCTGTGTGTTGACGATTCTGGCAGCATGGATATTTTTTGAGGTAATAGACAGAAGGGAGGGAAGTTTACAGGAAATTGTATTGCAAAGAATCGGCCAGGAGATAACAGGTGTAGATGACTCCGAAAGTATTCTTGGAAATTTCTTAGAGACGAGGAGAATTTTCATGAAAAATTTAAAACCAAAGCTGGCCCGGTTACTGGCGGCAATTCTTGTAGCGTCGTCACTAACTCCATCCGGAATGGCAAACGCCGCCCCGCCTGCCGCGGACACACTGGAAAGCCAGGAAAAAACAGAACGTTTTCAGGATATGGATACTTCTACCGCTTCTGATGCCGTCAATGATCAGGAAGCCCTCACGCAGGTGTCCCAAACCCTGAAAAACGACGCGTCAGGGACTTGTGGAGATAATCTGGTCTGGAACCTGGAAAATGGTGTTTTGACAATCAGCGGAACAGGAAGTATGAAATCTTCCCCCTGGGAAAACAGAAAGGCAGAGATCAGAAGCGTTGTTATAGAAAATGGCGTAACAAATATTGTCCAGAACGCGTTCTATGGATGCGGCGGCATTACCAACGTTCAGATCGGAAACAGTGTGGCGAACATCGGCAGATCCGCGTTTGGGGATTGTATAGGACTTGTGGAAATGACGATACCCGGCAATGTGACAGTGATCGAAGCCCAGGCGTTTAAAAACTGCCGAGGCTTGACCAATATCGAAATTGAAAAAGGCGTGGTCACCATCGGTTCTTCCGCGTTCGCGGATTGTGGGGGCCTCACCAGCGTAACCATACCTGGCAGTGTCACCAGTGTTGGGTACAAAGCATTTTATGGATGCGCGGGGCTGACCAGCGCGGTGATCGACAGTGGCGTGGCGGATATTGGGGAGAGCGCGTTTGAAAACTGTATAGGTTTGAACGAAATAACGGTACCCGGCAGTGTCACATCAATTGGTGAGGCAGCGTTCCGAGGCTGCATAGGTTTAAAAAACGCGGTTATAAAAAGTGGTGTGTCCAAAATAGAAGCCTATGCTTTCGCGGGCTGTGCCGGGCTGAAAAAAGTGGAGATCGAAAATGGCCTGTCCACCGTTGGAACTGCCGCGTTCATGGACTGCGGCAGTTTGGCAGAGATCCTCTTGCCTGGCAGCCTGACAGAAATTGGTGTGTCAGCTTTTAGCGGCTGTGAGAGCCTGACAGACATAACCATTCCTGGAAGTGTAACAAAAATCGGGAACACCGCGTTTCAGAATTGCGGCGGCCTGAAAAAGGTGACCATCGAAAATGGCGTGGAAAATATCGGATACCGGGCTTTTTATAACTGCGGCAGTCTATCAAGGCTGACAATACCCGCCAGTGTAAAGAGCACGGGAGAGGAAGCGTTTAGAAACTGCGGCAGTCTGTCTCTGCTGACAATCAAGGATGGCGCGGGCAGTATTGGCGATTCCGCTTTCAGCGGCTGCGGCAGCTTGAAAAGGGTTGTTCTTCCCGGAAGCATAACAGCAATTGGGCAAAAAGTATTTCAGAACTGCGGTGGTTTACGGTCAGTAAAGATAGAAGATGGTATAACCACCATTGGACAAAGCGCCTTCGAGGGCTGTGAAGGCCTGCGGTCACTGCGGATCGCGGACAGTGTAACCAGTATTGGCGTCTCGGCATTTAATGGCTGCGCCGGTCTTATGCACCTGACAATACCAAAGAGTGTAACCAGCATCGGATCCCTGGCCTTCCGTGGATGCGGGATATCGGAGCTGACCATACCAGGCAATGTGACAGGAATCGGATACAGAGCTTTTTACCAGTGCGGCGGCCTGAAGAGAATAACCATCGAAAGCGGTGTGACCAGCATTGGCGAGGGAGCGTTCCAGAGCTGTACGGGATTAAAGGAAGCTGTCATAGAAAACAGCGTAACCAGCATTGGCGAGAGCGCGTTTAGGGACTGTATCGGATTATCTGACATAGTAATTCCGGACAGCGTGACCAATATTGGGGAACTGGCGTTTTATTCATGTGACGCCCTGGCAAATATTTATTATGAAGGTGATGAAAACGGCTGGCAGGGAATCCAGATAGGAAGAAATAATGATCCATTGGCGAAGGCGGCTATTCATTATAACAGCGCCGGACTTCCCCCGTTTATCTACTCCAATTCTATAAAAGTGGTATTGTATATACCTTGTTCTGAATATCTTTCTATCAAAAACAGGCCAAAAGATAGCCAGGTGGTATTTAATATGACCAGCGGAAATCTGCCAAAAGGTGTTCAGTTAAATCCTGAGACAGGTGATATTTATGGTGTCCCACTGGAGACAGGTGAATTTATATTTGGTGTGGAGGCAGTCATCAATGGAACGGATACTTTGCGCGCGGACATAACCCTTACGGTAGAAGACAATACAGACGCGAATGTGGAACGAATATCAGACTCAACTTTCTATGAAATAACGAAGCCTGTTGGGGAGAAGACAGAACGAGGATATCTGCTGACCCAATTTGTTGATCAGGAATTGTTATCTGCCGGCCCGGCAGACGAATTTGCCGGACTCTGGATCAACGGAGAAAAACTTATTTCTGAAGAAGATTACACAATCCATGTTGAAGAAGAGGGCGGAACCAGGCTGACCATCAAGGGACTGACATTTAAAACAAAGGGGAAACCGGGATTAAATACAATCGCTCTGGAATTCACAGATGGAAATAGCATGGAAGCGGCGGTAGCCCAAAACCTGATTATAGAAGTAGAACAGACCGAAGAAAAACCAGTGGAGTCAGTAACAATATCACCCACTGATATCACCATGAAAATTAAAGAAGAACAGCAATTGTCTGTCGCCATAACACCAGGTGACGCCGCGGACAAGACCGTGAGCTGGCACAGCACAAACTCAGATATTGCCATTGTAGATGACACAGGGAAAGTCGTCGCGGCGGCAGAAGGGACAGCGGAAATTTACTGCGTATCTCATAACGGCAATATCGAATCCAACCACTGTCGGGTGACGGTTACGGCTTCCGGGGAGCCAGAGAAAAAATTGGTAGAGTCCATAACCATATCGCCTTCTGATCTTGTCTTGAGTGTAAAAAGCGAGAGAACATTATCCGCCGCAATATATCCAGCTGACGCGGCAGATCAAACCGTAACCTGGCACAGCACAGCCCCGAATATCGCCGCTGTAGATGAGACGGGAAAGGTGACCGCGGCAGCGAAAGGAACCGCGGAAATCTATTGTGTATCCCAAGATGGACGAGTGGAATCTAACCATTGTACAGTGAAAGTTGTTTCTTCTGGTTCCAGCGGTGGCGGTGGCGGAAGTTCCTCCGGCGGCGGGTCTGGTTCTGGTGGCAGCGGCGGCGGGTCTGGTTCTGGCAGCGGCGGAAGTTCTTCCGGCGGCAGCGGCGGCGGTCCCGCCTCCAATACATCAGGGTCTTCAACCAGCACGTCAAGCGGGAACGGCATGTGGATTAACGACGCCCGCGGCTGGTGGTACCAAAAAACAGATGGCACATGGCCTGCTAATACTTGGTATCAGATTCCGTATATGGGAACATTGGAATGGTATTATTTTGACAGTCAGGGCTATATGGTAACTGGCTGGCTGGAACATCAGGGAAGATGGTACTATCTTAACCCTATGACTGACGGCACCCAGGGGAAAATGAATGTAGGCTGGCAGCAGATTGACGGAAAGTGGTATTACTTCAACGAACTGCCAGATGGAAGCAGAGGAGCCATGTTAACGGATACCCGAATCGGCGGATATTATGTAAATCATGACGGTGTTTGGATCCAGTAGATATACGGAATTCTCCAGACAATCTCTGGAATGCTGATGGAATAAGACCAGGGCGGATGTCCTTTTACTTGGGGCTGCCCTGGTCTTTTTCTGAAATAATCTGCCGAATTCCCGCTCCATATGCTGCCATAAAAACACTCTTTTTCCAAAAAAATATGTAAAATCTTTTCTACTAAAAAGCTTAAGACTTTTCCTATATAAACTGTAAAAAGATGGCACCCCCCTGACGATTGACAAACCACGGTGGAAAGTGCTATCATAAAACAATCCTCTCCGTCTGACCACATTAACCTTTGGTCAGGCCAAAGGATTTACAGCAAAGAGCATAAAAAGGAGGAGTATAAAGTGAAAAAATTACAAATATTGATTGCCGCTACACTGGCATCTGCCATGGTGTTAACTGCCTGCGGCGGAAAAGGCGGGCAGACTTCCGAGACCGAGAGTCCGGCAGCGTCACAGGAGACGACTACCCAGGCCACCACAGCCACTGAGCCCGCGACCACTGAAAGTTCTTCCGGGGAGGAAGACACCAGCGACGCTTCCGCGGAAGAATCCTCAGCAGATGAGTCTGGTTCCGACGGGGAGGCAGAGGGAAGTTCCCGGGAAGGGTTCAACACCGTCTCTCCCGAGGAGCTGCAGGAGCGTCTTTCCAAAGAAAACAGCGGCAGCGATTCGTCGGAGCTGACCATGGCACTGCCTGTTTCCGCCCAGGAGCTGAAAGATATGCTTAGCGGCGCTGGCGACGCTACGGTGATTATACAGGCTGACGGCAGCAATAACAGCCTGGAGATCGGAGACTTCATCTCAGTGCCGGAGGGTGTCACCCTGCTTCTTGAGGAAGGCGTCTCCCTGTCTGTGGCAGAGGGGGGAACCCTGAATGTGGAAGGTTCCTTAGAGGTTCAGGCTGACGTGACCAACGATGGTTCCATTATCCTCATGGAAGAGGGCTTTCTGCAGGTAGATGGTTCCTTTACCAACACAGGTCTTCTCTCCAACGGAGATTTAGACAAGGATACCCCTGACGGCGAGACCCAGAACTGCCAGATTGTAGCCGCCAGCGGCATCACAAACACCGGCGGGATCCTCAACGCTGGCATGATCGACGGTGTTGTCACCAACAACGAGGGTACCATCACCCTCATAGGCGGCACTGTTAAAAATATTATATCTAACGGCGGCCAGATTATAGAGGACGGCGGCAAATACGGAGCATAACCAAACCGCGGCAGCGCTGAATACAGCAATACACAAAAAATCCCTGCCGAAAACCACGATTTTATCCTTCCTTGGTTTTCGACAGGGATTTTTTCTGTCATCTTAAATGCCCTTGGCCAGTTCTGCGGCCGCGGTGATGTCTAAACCGGAATATTTACAGCACAAACCGCCTCCGCCGGCTGTTCCCCATTGTGCCCATTTTGTCCATCAGGATGCTGACCGCCGGCATATTGCCCCTCCTGTTCGCGGTCTCGACCACGTCCTTTAGTTCCTCCTCTTTATAGGGAATCTCCTCCAGCAGCCAACGAAGCTCCTCTGTCCCCTGGCTCTCCACTGCCTGGCAGGCAGCCGCTGTCCAATGCTCCCTTAAGTATTCCATATAGCCGGCCCTGCTCTTTTCTGACAAGCCGTAGGGAAACCTAAGCCGTCCCACAGCCAGCTCTGCCGCCAGCTTCTCCGGCTCCTGAACCTGGACATGGGGAAACAGCCTGTCGTACTCGGCAAACTGGAACTGGGTCCTGACAAACGCGTTCCGGTACATCTGACCGCACCCGTGGGTGTTCGTCACCAGGATCCTGGCCGGAGTGTTCTCCACCGCCTCCTCAAAAAATTCCGGAAAAATCAGTCTGGCCCGCCGCGCCCCCTCATAGGTCACCCGCACTGTCTGCCGGATCTCCGCCAGGATCTCTTTCATGCAGGACCTGCGGGATTCATCTACATGGAGCTTTATCTCCTCTATCCCGGAGCATCCGGTAAATACCCCTGGTCCCCAGTCCAGGGTGGCGCTGTACAGCTCCAGCTGTCTCAAATTTTCACAGTTGTAAAATCCGTAGGCTCCCACCTGTGTCAGAGCTGAGGGAAGCCGCAGTTCCTCCAGGCAGCTGCCTTTTACCTGGGGAAGCGCAAGGGCTTCGTCACTGGATATCCTTTGTCCCGAACCGGACTGCCAGAACCCGCCTGAATGGGAAGGGGCGCTGTGATCCTGGTGGGCGGAGAACAGATATGGGGCCAGGGCGGTCACAGGCATTCCCCCGATCCTCTCCGGGATCACCGCCAGGCTGTCCAGTCCCCGATATTCCAGGATCATCACCCCCTGCTGCCCTGCCTCACAAAGATAGGCTGTCTCTCCTGTCATGGCCTGTTCCTCCTCTGATCAATCTGTATTCCTCTTTCGCTTACCATATTATATTCCATTTTTCCACAGCGCGCAACGTTAAGAAAAAAGAGCGCCAGCCTCCTGGCGGTCGGCTGACCGGAGGCTGACGCTCTTATGGTTCTGTTGGTTTATTCCACTAATTCTCGCTCATAACGCTCTTAGCCGCGATGCGTCCGGATACGATGATCTCACTGATCGCGTTGCCGCCAAGGCGGTTTCCGGCGAATATTCCGCCGGTTACTTCTCCGGCTGCCCACAGACCAGGAATGGGCTGGTTGTCGGCATCCAGCACATGGCGGTCGTTGTCAACTACAAGTCCGCCCATGGTATGGTGGGTGGATGGTGCCAGGTAGCGGATGCTCAGCATGGTGTCCTCAATGTAGTTGCCAGCCTCGTCATATCTGCCGATGGTGTCAGTGGCGGAAGACTTGGGAACCTCAAGCTCAGCCAGGTTCTGATCCAGGTAAGCCTTGTCATATTCAATAATGGTCTGATACAGGGTGTCGTAATCAATTCCTGTCATCTCACAGGCTTCCTTGAGGGTGCAGAAGTATTCCTTGCCTTCCCTGTTGTTGGCCGCGGTATTGTCGCCGCCGTTCATAACCTGAACCGTGAGACCGCCTTTGCCGCCGTAAGTCAGCTGGCCCTGGGACAGGACATCCCTTTCCGCGGATTCATCTACAAAACGCTTTCCTTCATTGTCCGTGCCGGCGGGACTTACAAAGATCACATTCTCGCCCTTGCCGCCTGCCAGTTTTCCGTCGTCTGCCCAGCCAAGAGGCATAAGCTGGGTGAATTCCATGCCAGTGGTAACAGCGCCCACATCCTGGGCCATGGTGATTCCCTCGCCGGTAGCGCAGTTGCGGTTGGTGGTGAGAATCGCGGAGGACAGTTCATCCTTGTTCCAATAATCATTGGTGGAGATGACCATATCAATGTTAGCGCCAAATCCTCCCGTTGCCAGGATAACTCCCTTATTCGCGTGGAGAGTCACTTTGGTTCCGTCATACTTCACCGCCTCAATGCCATTGACCCTGCCGTCTCCGTCTGCGAGCAGTTTGGTGGCAGTGGTGCGGTACATAACGGAGTTGCCCTCATTGGCCTGAGCCACCGTGTTGAGAGGAACCGCGAAATAACAAGCGTATTTGCCGGTGCCTTCTACATTTTCAATGGTTCCGCCCTGGAAGATGTTGATGCGCTGCCACAGACAGCCGATGAGAGTGTTGGTAGTCACGCCCCAGTTAAATACAGAACCCTGGTCAGACATCCATTCTTTGTCCGTGTTAATATTGCGTACAAGCTGGGATACCTTATCAAAATCACCGTAGATCCACTTGGTCTGATCGTTGTTGAGACGAAGGCCTCCGTAGTAGGTCTGGAAAATATGTAGCTCCTTGGTGGAGAAAACGGTCAGGTCGCTTTCCGGAACACCGGCATCCAGCTGGGGCTCAGCCCAGTCCAGATACTCCTGAATCTGAGCTTTCAGGGTCTTTAAGGTCTCCAGATATTCTTGATGGACACCCCGGGACGGAAGGTCATACTCTTCCACGGTCAGCTTTCCTGCTGAGGCGTCAACGGCCTCATTAAAGGGCTCCTCACTCCAGTTTAAGATGGTCCGGAGAGTATCAATACGTCCCATGTCGCTCTTGGACTTGTCGTAGGTCTGTCCGTCATATGGGCACACGCCTGTGGTAGCGTCGGGATCTTTTGGGTCCCACACCTGATAATCATAAACTGCCTGGAAGGAGCAGCCAGCTACCAGAGTGTTGCCGCCAGCCTCGGCATTTTTCTCAACAATACATACCGTGGCACCCTGCTGGGCAATCTCAGCCGCGGCCGTTACACCGGCGCCGCCGGCTCCCACCACTATGACATCATAGGTTTCCTCAATGTCAGCCCCGGGGGCAACTTCATAAGGAATCTTGCCTGCCCGCAGAGCCTGTATATCGCAGCCTGCCTGGGAAGCGGCATCTTCCACAGCGGCCAGAATCCCGTTGCTGGTGAAAGTGGCTCCGGACAAACTGTCCACTCCTGTGGAAGTGAAGTCCTGAATCTCCTGGAACATAATATCAAACGCGGGAGTTCCCACATATTCCGTCTCATTGTTGGAGACTACCTCAATGCCGGTGATGGCATCCTCGCTGAAGGTAACGCTCAAGGTCACATCACCGCCATAGCCGGTTCCATGGCCTTCATAGGTGCCTGGAGCAAACGAAAGCTCCCCTGAAGTCACTTCCTCTCCCTTGGCCTGAGCCATAGCCAGAGCCAAAGCCTCTTTATAACCATTGGAGGTCACCGTAGCTCCGGATACGCCGTCAATGTCAGCAGACTGTTTCTCCAAGACCTGCTTGTCCAGCTCCTCAAGCGCGGCACCGCCGATATTCTCCGTCTCATCAGGACCTTCTGAAGTTACCTTTGTGATAGCGGAAGCATCCACGGTAATACTTACCGTCACCTGGCCGCCAAAGCCCTTCGACGAGCCCTGGTAAGTTCCGGGTGTATAGATCCCGGCTTCCTCAGCTGCCTGGGTAGTCTCCGGAGCGGCAGATGTAGTCGGGGCCTCTGTTGACGGAGACGACGCCGGACTGCCGGAACACCCTGCCAGAGAGACTGTCATAACACTGCCGAGAACCATCGCGGCACACCGTCTTGCTTCATGTTTCCTCATAAAAAAACCTCCCGTAGATGTAATGATAATACAAAAAAGTATCGCGATTACATTATACAACATATTTCATATTTTAGCTACTGTATTTTCCGCGTTTTTTACTTTCCCAGAAAGATTTTTTATACTATAATAAAATGGAAAACCATAAAACAGGAGCTGACAATGGAAAATAAAGATTGGCTGATCGGCCGCAAATTATTTAAGCTGGCCCGGGCCATAACCAACCGAAATAATGCTTATTTAAAAGAATTGGGAATCACCGGCGCGCAGGCGGAAAGTCTGATCTTTATCGCGGACAATCAGAACAGGACCATCAATGACTTAAAGGATTATCTGGGCATCAGCCATCAGGCGGCCCAGGGGATCGCGAAACGCATGATGGACAGCAATCTGATCGTGATCCAGAAATTTGAGAAGGACAGGCGGCAGAAGATACTGACCCCAACCCCAAAGGGGCTTGATATCCGCGGACAGCTGCGGGGAAATGCCCTGACCACAGGGGAACGGCTCCTCTCGGAAGTCAGCGCTGAGGAAAAGGAAGTGTTTTTCAATGTGCTTACAAAGGCACTGGAGGTTATACAAAAAGATAAATCGTAAAGAAAGGATACCACTATGACCGTTACTCTCATCGATCAGGCCACATTGACCATGGCCGCCATTGACCCTGTCGGAGCACAGCTGATCTCTTTAAAAGATCCCAGTGGAAAAGAATACATCTGGCAGAGGGATCCCGCCTTCTGGTCTGACTGCTCCCCCCTCCTGTTTCCCTCGGTAGGCAACTGCCGGGATGGCCGCACCCTTTTTGACGGGGTCTGGTATGATATGAAAAAGCATGGTTTCTGCAGGGAAGCGGAATTTGAGGTGGCCCAGCGGACCGACTCCTCCGCCGTGTTTCGTCTCACCTCCAACAACGATACCCGCCGCTCCTACCCCTATGATTTTTCTCTGTCCCTTGCCTACCGGCTCACAGGCGGAATCCTCTCCATGGACTATATCGTGGAAAACAGGGGAAGCTCTGCCATGCACTACTGCCTGGGCTCTCATCCCGGTTTTAACTGTCCGCTGGAGGACGGGGAATCTTTTAACGACTATATGCTGGAGTTTGAAAAGGAAGAACACACCCGCTCTGTGGTCTATGATCTGGAAAACCTGGAATTTGACCCAAAACGCCAGGGGCTTCTCCTGGACCATGCCAGGACCCTCCCCCTCTCCTATGATCTGTTCCTTCAGGACGCGGTGTTCTTTGAACAGATCGCTTCCAGGAAAGTATCGCTCATCCACCAGAGAACCCGCAAGGGCGTGGAGGTGTCCTACCCGGGATTTGAGACCGTGGCATTCTGGACTCCTCTGGGAAAAAACGCGCCCTTCCTGTGTATTGAACCGTGGAACGGCTCCGCGGTCTGGGCTGACGAGGATGACGACTTCACCCACCGGCGTCATGTGCAGGTCTTGGAACCAGGCAGTGTGAGATGCCACCACCTGGAGATCCGCATCCTGGGGTAATTGTCGTTTAATCGAAATAACACTTACAGCTTCCCGGCCTGTGAATCAGGCCGGGAGGATTTCTCCAGCCCCCGCGGGCTATGTCAGGGCCCCGTTCCTCCCTGGCCGCTCCCGGCCAAAGGACAGCGGTCCGCCCTCCCCACATGGCCGGCGGCCGCGCCTGTCACAGAAGGATTTCTTCCAGGCCCCTCTTGGGCACATAGTGCACCTGATTTTCATCTCTGTAGTACTTCACATCACCCGAATCGCCTACAGGCACCACCTTCACCTCTTCCTTGGGCTTTCCAAGGGCCAGCACCAGCCGGATGACATAGCGCTCCGCGTCTATCCCCAAGGCCTCTGCCAGAGCGTCTCTCTTGACATTGGCCAGCATACATCCGCCATAGCCTTTCTCCACGGCCCCCAGCAAAATGG
>CAJUSJ010000022.1:17636-49866 GCA_910588865.1 uncultured Lachnospiraceae bacterium | reverse complement strand
ATCTTTAACTACACGGAAATCCACGATATCCAGATCCATTTCCTGTATCATGTCCGGCATTAGCTGCTTGACATCCTCGGAATTTGATACCGCCATACGAAGTTCTTCGATGGGATTGCCATAGTTTAAAAAATCAATTCCATATTCAAACCATTCCAGAACATCCTTTACCACCTCATTTTTTTTATAAGTGATACCAAGATAGGACAACAGCGGTAATGTCGCGGACAAGTCATCACTGGCTTTCAGTTTGGAAAATACACCTTTTAATAAAATTTCTTCCGTATCCCGCTCGAAAAGCGCTGAGCGTCGCCCGGTATCCAATTTCACACGGTCCAGACGTTCATAATTTACAACATCCTTCATTATATGGAGCTGATACTGATACTCCGCGATTTCTGTACGGAAAAAAATTTCAAACTCTGTTGGCTGGCTTTTAGTTTCTTTTGAGAACGTGAATGGTTCGATACTCAGCTTTTTCTGAAGGAATACATGTCCTTCCAGTATTTATTATACTCATTTCTTGAGATTTATAAACATTATATGAGACTTTGTCTCATATATATCATTGTAATTGACTTCTGGTATGGTGTATCCAACACATGTCAAATGTCCCTTATCAGAGAATTTTTCAAAGTGCATCCGGCCTGAACAGATAAACAGTCTTTGGCCACTCCCAGAACAGGGGTTTACAGAGGACGGCGAAGAGAAAAGGGAGAACGATAATCAGGGTAACGGTTTCAGCAAAAACCTCAAATCTAAAAAGTCTCTAAAAGTCTATAAATAATTTCGTATATATCTTGAAAATCCGAACAATTTAGTATATACCATAAGATATACCCAAGGGCATACCATAATATATGCTCCTTGGGAGCTAAGGCACTCGGTGCCGTAAGGTATGAATACAGAGCATACCTTCCAGGTCCCGCCAAAAGGGGATTGGGATCATGTTCTGAGAAAGGAGCTATTCTGGATGGAATATCTGGTCATATACAGCAGCCAGACAGGCAATACACAGAAGCTTGCCCTGGAGATCTTTGAGGCCCTTCCGGGCAAGTCCAAAGATATACAGAAGATTGAGGAACAGAGCGGCGAGGCGGACACCTATTTTGTGGGCTTTTGGATTCACAGGGGGATCTGCGGCCGGGATATCCTGGATTTTTTGGAGGGTCTTCACGGGAAAAATGTGGCTTTATTCGGAACCTGCGGTATGGGTGAGGACCGGAAGTACTGCCGCCAGGTATCTAAGAGGATGGAAGCGCTGATACCGGAGGACAACCGGTATTTAGGAGCGTTTCTGTGTACCGGGAAGATGTCTCCCCAGGTTTTGGAGAAATTCCAGGCCATGCAGAAGAGAAAGGACAGCCCTGAGATTCGGGAGCTGATACAGGCGTACCGGGAGGCCATGCTCCATCCAGATGAGAGAGATTTGAGGAATGCCAGAACATTTGCCAAGGAAATTGTACATGAGAGAGAAGGAGAGGAATTATGGGGATAAAGGAAAATAAGCCGGACAATAACAGGAAACCGTTTATGTTTTATTATGCCATCGTCATGCTGGTGATGATGCTGGTGAATCTGTTCCTCATGCCGTCCATGCAGCGGCGCGCGGTGACAGAGGTTCCCTACAGCGCGTTCCGGGAAATGATTGAGGAGGGGGTCGTGACCCAGGTGGGGAGAAATGACCAGCAGATCACGTTTCTCGCCAAGACAGGCCAGAAAAATATTATGGGGGAGGACATGGTACAGCAGTTTAAGACCGGAAACTGGCCGGATGATGAGCTGACGGAACTGCTTATGTCCAAGGGGATCATGTTTTCCGAGACCATCGTGGAACCGGCTTCCCCCTTTGTTTCCATTCTGATCTCCTGGATCATCCCCATTGTTCTCTTTGTGGTGGTGGGGCAGTTCTTGTCCCGGCAGCTGCAAAAGAGGATGGGCGGCAATGCCATGACCTTTGGCAAGTCCAATGCCAAGATCTACGCGGAGTCGGAGACCGGAAAGACTTTTATGGATGTGGCTGGTCAGGAGGAGGCCAAGGAGGCTTTGAAGGAGATCGTGGATTTCCTCCACAATCCTCAGAAATACGCGGATATCGGCGCGGCTCTTCCCAAAGGCGCTTTATTGGTAGGCCCTCCGGGAACCGGAAAGACCCTTCTGGCCAAGGCTGTGGCAGGGGAGGCCAAGGTGCCGTTTTTCTCCATCTCTGGTTCGGAGTTTGTGGAAATGTTTGTGGGCATGGGGGCGGCCAAGGTCCGGGATCTGTTTAAACAGGCCAATGAAAAGGCCCCCTGTATCGTGTTTATCGACGAGATCGATACCATCGGAAAGAAGAGGGATGGCGGCGGATTCTCCGGCAATGATGAGCGGGAGCAGACGTTAAACCAGCTTCTGGCGGAGATGGATGGTTTTGACGGACGAAAGGGCGTTGTGATCCTGGCAGCCACCAACAGGCCGGAATCTCTTGATCCGGCGCTGCTTCGTCCGGGTCGGTTTGACCGGAGAATACCTGTGGAGCTGCCGGATTTAAAAGGCCGGGAGGCCATCCTTAAGGTTCATGGCAAGAATGTGAAAATGAGCGATGATGTGGATTACAAGGAGGTGGCCCGGGCTACTTCGGGAGCCAGCGGCGCGGAGCTGGCCAATATCATCAATGAGGGAGCCCTGCGGGCAGTGCGCATGGGACGGAGCGTGGTGAGCCAGCAGGATCTGGAAGAGAGCGTGGAGGTGGTTATCGCCGGATATCAGAGGAAGGATTCTGGTGTCAGCGAGAAGGAGAAAAAGATCGTGGCTTATCACGAGGTCGGCCATGCCCTGGTGGCGGCATGCCAGAGTGATTCCGCTCCGGTCCACAAGATCACCATCATCCCCAGAACCTCCGGCGCTCTGGGCTACACCATGCAGGTGGACAAGGACCAGAGGTATCTTATGAGCCGGGAGGAGGCATTTAACAAGATCGCCACCTACACGGGGGGCCGGGCGGCGGAGGAGCTGATCTTCGGTTCCATCACCACAGGGGCGGCCAATGACATTGAGCAGGCCACCAAACTGGCCCGGGCCATGGTCACCCGCTACGGCATGAGCGACCAGTTCGGCATGGTGGCCCTGGAGACCGTGACCAATCAGTATTTAGGAGGGGATACGTCTCTGGCCTGTTCCCCGGATACCGCCAAGGTTATTGACGAGGAAGTGGTGGAGCTGGTGAAGTCCGCCTACCGCAAGGCCAAAGAGCTTCTGAGTGAGAACCAGGAGAAGCTCCATGAGATCGCGGCCTATCTTTTGGAAAAGGAGACGATTACCGGGGAGGAATTTATGGATATCTTAAAAGCCCCGGTGAAATCTCAGGAAGTGTCAGACCCGTCTTAAGCCAGAACGGCCGATAGCGTTTTGGAAGGTGCTGTGAGAACTTCTCTGAAAAACTCTTGCATTTTCCTGTGAAGGGTGTATAATTTCATATATGAACAATTATTCATATGAATAACATGTGGAAGATCGCAGGAGGATATTTTTATGAAAAAGAAATTCAAGATGGAGAACTTAGACTGTGCCAATTGCGCGGCAAAGATGGAGGCGGCCATCAACAAAATACCAGGTGTGAAGGAGGCCACGGTCAGCTTTATGACCCAGAGGCTGGTGATCGAGGCGGATGACGACAGGTTTGACGAGATCGTGAAGGAGGCGGCGGCAGCCTGTAAGAAGGTGGATGAGGACTGCCAGGTGCTGATATAGGCATACAGGCTGCCGCGTTCACGAGGGATTTGTGAACAGTAATGTTTTTGAGTGGGGTCGTTTTCGCTGACAGGACAGCGGAAACGGCCCTTGTGTTTTTTACAACGAAAAAATAAAATTAGAGGGAAAGGAAGGAACCGGATATGAGTGAGAACGTGTTTGATCAGGAGAGACAGCGGCTGAGGGAGCAGGGCTATGAGGCGGCAAAGGAGATTCTTAAGGAGGGAAAAGCAAAGCCGGGCCAGCTGTTTGTGGTGGGGTGTTCCACCAGCGAGATCCTTGGCGGAAAGATCGGCAAGTCCTCGGATCCCGAGACAGCCAAAGCGGTGTTTGAGGGAATCTGGCAGGCTGCCAGAGAGAGGGGCGTATGGCTGGCAGCCCAGTGCTGCGAGCATTTGAACAGGGCTTTGATCCTGGAGCGTGAGGCGGCGGAACAGTATGGCTATGAGGAAGTGAATGTGGTTCCCCAGCCCAAAGCCGGAGGCTCCTTCGCCACAGCGGCCTGGCAGGCTTTTACATGCCCCACAGCGGTGGAACATATAAAAGCCCATGTGGGGATGGATATCGGAGATACCCTGATCGGCATGCACATGAGAGATGTGGCGGTGCCGGTGAGGATCCAGACCAAGTCCATAGGGGAGGCCCGGGTGGTCTGCGCGAGGGTCAGGCCGAAATTCATAGGCGGTCAGAGGGCCGTGTACGATCCGGAGAAGCTGTAGAGCCTGTGGATGGTGCTTGCGGGGGCCCGGATTTTACAAAGCTGACGCCAGAAGAGCGGAAGCGGCAGAACAGACAATGGCAGTGGGGAAAGCCCTTGGCGGCAGGACCAGCGACCGCTATCAGGTGGCCATGTTTTTCAGGGCCTGGATAAACTGGTCAACTCCCGCCTCCCTGGTGGCCCAGGAAGTGACCAGGCGGATGCTGGAGTGGGTCTCATCCACCTTCCCGTTCATCTCAAAGGTGAAGTCCTCTGCCAGTTTTCGGATCACCTGGTCAGGAAAGACAGGGAAGAGCTGGTTAGTCCGGGAATCCGAGGCAAACGAATATCCCTGCTCCGCGATGGCGGTTCGAAGCTTTTCCGCCATCTGGTTGCTGTGGCGGGCCAGGTCATAGAACAGATTGTTCTGGAAAAGCTCCTCGAACTGAATCCCCAGAAGCCATCCTTTTGCCATCATGGCTCCCCGCTGTTTGATCATGTAGCGGAAATCTCTCTTTAAGTCCTGGTGGAGGATTACCACCGCTTCCCCAAAAAGAGCCCCGTTTTTGGTGCCGCCGATGTAGAACGCGTCGGTAAGTCCGGCGATGTCCGCCAGGGTCAGGTCATTAACCGGACTGGTGAGAGCGGACCCTACGCGGGCACCGTCCATATAGAGATAAAGCCCGTTTAACCGGCAGAAGCGGGACAGGGACTCAAGCTCAGCCTTGGTGTACTGGGTTCCCACCTCAGTGGAGTTGGATATGTAGACCATACCTGGCTGTACCATGTGTTCGTCGGTGTGGGTGTCCAGGGCCTGCTGAACCAGGGCGGGGGTTAGCTTGCCGTCCGGGGTATTCACGGCAAGGACCTTGTGACCGGTGGCCTCAATGGCTCCTGTCTCGTGAACATTCACATGGCCGGTGGAGGCGGAGACGACGGCCTGGTAGGGCCTTAAGGCGGAAGCGATGACGATCAAGTTGGTCTGGGTACCGCCGGGGATAAAGTGGATATCCGCCTGGGGCTGGCCGATCTCATGGCGGATCAGCCCTTTTGCCCGGGCAGAGTGTGTGTCTAAGCCGTATCCGGTGTTCTGTGTCAGGTTGGCCTCCATCATGGCCTGGAGAATCCGGGGGTGGGCCCCCTCGCTGTAGTCGTTGGTAAAGCTGTACATGTATATGCCTCCTGAAAAATATAGTGATAATAATCAATAGTATAGAGGAAAAAAGGGCAGGAGGCAAGGGCTGCTTGCAATAATCAGGCTTCACTGATACAATAGGGTAGTAACACAATAGGTGGAGAAACAGATGACGGGAAACAGCCTGTGCCCGCATATCATATTATATGAGGAGGAATCAAGATGCTGGATATTTTATTTACCACTGATTTTGTCTGCCCCTACTGCCTGGTGGCAAAGGTGGCTCTGAAGAAGGCTTTGGAGGAACTGGGATTGAAGGCCAAGATTACCCTGCAGCCCCTGGAGCTGACTCAGGAGCCCGATCCCCGGGTGGATACCTGCCATGATGAGAACAGGAAAGCCCACTATCAGATTCTTAAGGAGCCCTGCAGGCAGATGGGGCTGGATATGAAGCTGCCGCCGGAGGTCTGTCCCCGGCCTTACACCAGGCTGGCCTTTGAGGGATATTTTTATGCCCAGGAGCAGGGAAGGGGAGAGGTGTACAGCGATAAGGTTTACCGGGCGTATTTTACAGATGAAAAGGATATCGGCGACATGGACGTGCTGTGTGAGTTGGCAGGGGAGTCTGGCCTTGACAGGGAGGATTTCCGGCAGGCCCTTATAGACGGACTTTACACGGATGAGGAAAAGAAGGCTGTCCGGTATTCCAGGGAGGAGCTGAAAGTAACGTCCGTTCCCACCATCTATGTAAACGGACAGAAGATCGCCCTAAAGACCTATACAGAGGAGGAGATGACAGAGATTCTCAGACCATTCGCGGGAGAGGAAAGAAAATAATGTTGTATCAGATTAAGGACGGCACCGTATCCCTGGGAGGGATTCAGGTGCTGTCCCACATTGATTTTGAGATAAAAGGCAGAGAAAAGATTGGGGTGGTGGGGATCAACGGGGCAGGGAAGACCACCTTGCTGCGGCTTCTTGGGGGAGAACTGGAGCTGGACCAGGATGACAGGCGGCAGGGCCCCGGCATCTTTCAGTCAAGAAAGCTGACAGTGGGGATGCTTGGGCAGCAGGCCTTTTCTGACAGCTCAAAGACCGTGGAGGAGGAGCTTTGGGAGGCATGCCCGGTAAAGGATCCCTATGATATGGAACGGTTTTCCTACGAGAAGGAGTATGACAGGCTTTTCGCGGGATTTGGTTTTGAACATAAGGAGAAGAAAAAGAGGATCTCAGAGTTTTCCGGCGGAGAGCAGACCAAGATCGCCCTGATCCGCCTGCTTCTTGAGAAGCCGGATGTGCTTTTGCTGGACGAGCCTACCAATCACCTGGATATGGAGACCGTGGAGTGGCTGGAGACTTATCTGAAGCAGTACGATCACGCGGTGGTCATGGTGTCCCATGACCGTTTTTTCCTGGATCAGGTGGCAGAGGTGGTGTATGAGCTGTCGGACAGAAAACTGGTCCGTTATCCCGGCAACTACACCCATTACCGCCAGGAGAAATTAAAAAATATCCGGCTCCAGCAGAAGGCCTATGACAGGCAGCAGGAGGAGATCCGGCGGCTTGAGGCGTTGGTGGAGAGATTTAAGCATAAACCCCGGAAGGCCGGGTTTGCCAGATCCAAGAAAAAGGTTGTGGAGAGGATGGAGAGGGTCCAAAAGCCCAGGAAGGATCAGGCCCATATCTTTACAGGGGAGATCAGCCCCGGAATACAGGGGAGCAAGTGGGTCCTGTCGGCAAAGGAGCTGAAGGTGGGGTATGACAGCCCGCTGTTTGAGATTACCATGAGGATTAAGAAAGGGCAGAAGATCGGGGTTCTTGGGCCCAACGGAGCGGGGAAGACCACATTTTTAAAAACCGTGGCAGGGCTTAAGGAGGCTTTGTCCGGCACCATTTCTCTGGGAAACCAGATCACCATGGGATATTTTGATCAGAATTCCGCCGAGATCTCGTCAGACGAGACGGTGGCGGAACATTTTCATCAGCGGTTTCCCTCTCTGACAGACAAGGAGGTCAGGACCATCCTGGGGCATTATCTTTTTGGCGGCAGGCAGGCGGCAAAGCAGGTGAAGGATTTGTCCGGAGGCGAGAAAGCCAGGCTGGTGCTGGCGGAGCTTCTCCAGAGCTGCCCCAATTTTCTGGTGCTGGACGAGCCCACCAACCACATGGACATCCATGCGAAAGAGACCCTGGAATCCGCTTTTCAGGCTTACACAGGTACCATCCTGTTTGTGTCCCATGACCGGTATTTTGTCCGTCAGGTGGCGGATGCGGTGATGATCCTGGAGGGCGACGCGGTCATGTACTATCCTTTCGGGTATGAGCACTATCTGGAGAGGAAAAGGCGGCAGGAGAAAGGGGAGAGCCCCAGAGCCCAGGTGAGGGCGGAGGAGCAGGCTCTGATCGCCGGGATCCGGGCCGTTCCCAGGGCTGAACGCCACCGGCTCAGGGAGATCCCTGAGGAGGAAGCCTACCAGGACTGGAAGCTGCGTCTCGCGGCGGAAGCCATGGACACAGCCAGGGAGAGGGTGGAGCTCATCAGCGGGAAGCTGGATGAGATGATACAGGGCTGGCAGGAGTCGGAAGGGTTCTGGAATGGGGAGACATGGCAGGAGAAAGATAAGTACGCGGAGCTGATGGAGTTGAGGCGACAGGCGTGGGAAGAATGGCATGAGAGATGTATGGAATGGGATTTGGCAGGTGCCGGCACCATAACGCGGGGAGGAGAGAACGGTGAAAATAGAACATGCCTCGATGTATGTTAAAGATTTAGAGGGAGCCAGGCTGGGCTTTATTCATGTTGCTTTTTCCACTGGCCGCAAAGAGAAAGTGGATCAGTTAACACAGCGCCTGAGGGAAGATGGATACCCGGTTGTCAGTGGTCACCGTACTACGGGAGATGGATATTATGAGAGCTGTATCCTGGATCTTGAGGGAAATCAGATAGAGATAACCGTATAACATTGCCAGAAAACAATCCCCCGCGCGTTAAGAAGATCGCGCGGGGGAATTCTTATTATTCCATATCGTGAATCTCACTGTGAAGCTGCTGCAGAGATTTCACTTCACCTTGTCCGTGGGTTTTTACGTAATGGATCCCTTTGGCGGTAGCCTTGGCCGCTGCCATGGTGGTCATATAGGGAACCTTGGCCTTGATGGCGGCTTTCCGCAGATAGCTGTCATCGTGGCGGCTTTCCTTGCCTGCCGGAGAGTTGATGATCAGCTGGATATTGCCGTTGGTGATCATATCCAGGATGTTGGGGCGGCCCTCATACAGCTTTTTCACCTTCTGAGCCGGGATGCCTGCCTGGCAGATCAGGTCGTAGGTGCGGCCCGTGGCCACGATCCGGAACCCATCCTCCGCGAAGATTCTCGCGATGTCCACTACTTCCGGCTTGTCCTTGGCGTTGACGGAGATCAGCACCGTGCCTTCCAGAGGAAGTTTGGACTGGGTGGCTTCCTGGGCCTTGTAGAAGGCCTCTCCATAGGAGCGGGACAGCCCCAGGACTTCTCCCGTAGAGCGCATCTCCGGTCCAAGGATAGGATCCACTTCCTGGAACATGTTGAAGGGGAACACCGCCTCCTTTACGCCGTAATTGGGGATCTCCTGCTCTTTCAGCGCCGGGATCGGCGATGGCCGGCCCGTAAGTTCCGAGGTGATGATGTCTGTGGCCAGGGGCACCATGCGGATATCGCACACCTTGGATACCAGGGGAACCGTGCGGGAAGCCCTGGGGTTGGCCTCAAGGACATAGACCTTTCCGTTCTCAATGGCGTACTGCATGTTCATCAGGCCCCGGACGTGCATCTCCTCAGCGATCTTTCTGGTGTAATCCTTAATGGTCTCCACGTTCTCAGGAGAAATATGGACGGAAGGGATGATGCAGGCGGAGTCGCCGGAGTGGACCCCGGCCAGCTCAATGTGCTCCATAACAGCGGGCACAAAGGCGTGGGAGCCGTCGCTGATGGCGTCTGCCTCGCACTCAGTGGCGTGGTTTAAGAACCGGTCGATGAGGATGGGGCGGTCCGGGGTGACGCCTACAGCGGCGTTCATGTACCCTGTCATGCTCTCGTCATCATAGACCACTTCCATGCCCCGTCCGCCCAGGACATAGGAAGGGCGGACCATAACCGGATAGCCGATACGGCCCGCGATCTCAATGGCCTCCTCCACAGTGGTGGCCATGCCGGACTCGGGCATGGGGATATCCAGTTTTTCCATCATGGCCCTGAACAGGTCCCGGTCCTCTGCCAGGTCAATGACAGAAGGGGAGGTGCCCAGGATCTTTACGCCGTTTTTCTCCAGGTCCGCTGCCAGGTTTAAGGGTGTCTGGCCGCCGAACTGGGCGATGACCCCCGCGGGTTTTTCTTTTTTGTAAATGCTCAGCACATCCTCCAGGGTCAGGGGCTCAAAATACAGCTTGTCGGAGGTGTCGTAGTCTGTGGACACGGTTTCTGGGTTGCAGTTGACGATAATGGTCTCAAAGCCCAGTTTTTTCAGGGCAAGGGAGGCGTGTACGCAGCAGTAGTCAAACTCAATACCCTGGCCGATGCGGTTGGGACCTCCGCCCAGGATCATGATCTTGGGGCGGTCCGTGTTCACGGTGCTTCTGTCAGGGGCATTGTAGGTGGAGTAGTAGTAGGCGCTGTCCTTTGTTCCGCTTACATGGACACCCTCCCAGGCCTCCTCCACACCCAGCTCAACCCGGCGTCCCCGGATATCATCCTCCGGGATGTCCAGGATCTGGCTTAAGTATTTGTCAGAGAAGCCATCCTTCTTGGCCGCGGTCAGAAGCTCGTCAGAGGGGAGGCTGCCTTTGGCCTTCATAAGAGTCTCCTCTTCCTCCACCAATTCTTTCATCTGCTCTATGAACCAGTGCTTTACCTTGGTGATCTCGTGGATCTCCTCCACAGTGGCTCCCTTGCGCAGTGCCTCATACATGACAAAATAGCGTTCGCTGGATGGGGTGATCAGCATCTGGAGAAGCTGATCCTTTGTTCTGGTATCAAAATCCTTTGCGTGTCCCAGGCCGTAGCGTCCTGTCTCAAGGCTGCGGATGGCTTTCTGGAAAGCTTCCTTGTAGGTCTTTCCAATGCTCATGACCTCGCCTACGGCTCTCATCTGGGTTCCCAGCTTGTCTTCCACGCCTTTGAATTTTTCAAATGCCCAGCGGGCGAACTTGATGACAACATAGTCCCCGTCAGGAACATATTTGTCCAGGGTGCCGTACTTGCCGCAGGGAATATCCTTTAAGGTAAGGCCAGTGGCCAGCATGGCGGACACCAGGGCAATGGGGAAGCCTGTGGCCTTGGAGGCCAGGGCGGAGGAACGGGAGGTGCGGGGATTGATCTCAATGACCACGATCCGGTCCGTCTCAGGGTCATGGGCAAACTGTACATTGGTTCCGCCGATAACCTGAACGGATTCCACGATCTTGTAGGCCTGCTCCCGCAGCCGTTTCTGGCATTCTTCGGAAATGGTCAGCATGGGGGCGGAGCAGAAGGAATCTCCGGTGTGTACGCCTAAGGGGTCGATGTTCTCGATAAAGCAGACCGTGATCATGTTGCCTTCCCGGTCCCGGACCACCTCCAGCTCCAGCTCTTCCCAGCCCAGGATGGATTCCTCCACCAGAACCTGTCCCACCAGGCTGGCCTGGAGCCCTCTGGCGCAGACCACCTTCAGCTCTTCCTTATTATAGACCAGTCCGCCGCCAGCGCCGCCCATGGTGTAGGCGGGGCGGAGAACCACAGGGTAGCCTAACTGGTCAGCGATCTTCAAGGCTTCTTCCACCGAGTAGGCTACCTCGCTGCGGGCCATCTCGATGCCCAGGCTGTTCATGGCCTTCTTAAATTCGATCCGGTCTTCTCCCCTCTCGATGGCATCGACCTGTACACCGATGACCTTCACATTATATTTATCCAAAATGCCTTCTTTATACAGCTCCGCGCAGAGGTTTAAACCGGACTGGCCGCCTAAGTTGGGGAGAAGGGCGTCAGGCCGCTCTTTGGCGATGATCTGCTCCAGACGTTCCACGTTTAAGGGTTCTATATAGGTGACATCGGCAGTTTCCGGATCTGTCATGATGGTAGCCGGGTTGGAGTTCACCAGCACGATCTCATAGCCCAGTTTCCTGAGGGCTTTGCAGGCCTGGGTTCCGGAGTAGTCAAATTCACAGGCCTGGCCGATGATGATAGGGCCGGAGCCGATGATCAGTACTTTGTGAATGTCAGTTCTTTGTGGCATCTTGATATCCTCCTTGTTTTTTTCTCATTCTATTATATAGAAAAATCCGAAAGGTGCAAGGACTTTTGAAAGGAATTGAATAATTTTTGAAATAACAGTTGACAAAGGAGAAAATGCCTGTTATTATAGGGTCATAGATGTTGAAACAAAAATAATAAGTTGTTGTAACAACAATATCGGCGAAAAGGAGGGGTACTATGATTTACACGGTAACACTGAATCCGGCTCTGGATAAGACGGTGGAGATCCAGGACTTTGCCGTTGACAGCGTCAACCGGGTCACCGCCATGAGGACAGATCCAGGGGGAAAGGGGATCAATGTCTCCAAGGTCATCCAAAAACTTGAGGGGAAGAGCATAGCCGCGGGGATTCTGGGCGGTTCCACGGGAAAAGCCATTTTGGCGGCGCTTGAAGAGATGGAATTGGAGACTTGTTTTCATTTTGTGGAAGGGGAGACCAGGACCAACCTGAAAGTGGTGGATCCCAAACGGCATACCAACACGGACATCAATGAGCAGGGGATCACGGTCACAGAGGAGGTCCTGGAAAACCTTCTGAAAGGGCTGCTGGGGAAACTGAATAAGGGGGACATTGTGGTTCTCTCCGGCAGCCTTCCCAAAGGAGCTCCAAAAGATACCTATGGCACATGGGTGAAGGCCTGCCGGGACAGGGGGACGAAGGTGATCCTGGACGCGGACGGGGAGCTGCTGGCAGAAGGGCTGAAGGCCTCGCCCTATCTGGTAAAGCCCAACAACCATGAGCTTTCCAGGCTCTTTGGAAGAACACTGGAGACAAAAGAGGAGCTGGAGGAGGCCGCGAGAAAGCTGATGGCATGCCACGGCATTGAGAAGGTGGTCATTTCCCTGGGAGGGGACGGCGCTTTGTATGTAACCAGGGATACATCGATCTATGCGGAAGGCCTGAAGGTGCCTGTGGGAAGCACCGTGGGAGCCGGGGACAGCGTGGTGGCGGCTCTGGCGGTAGCCGAGGAGAAGGGTATGAGCCTGGAGGACACGGTGCGTCTGTCCACTGCCACGGGAGCGGCCAATGTGATGTGCAGCGGCACCCAGGCCGCGGAATACGACGTGATCAAGGACCTGATCCCAAAGGTAGTGTTCCATGCGTCTGCCCCGGTGTGAACCGCGGCATAACGGAACCGTAGAGATTGTTCGTCATTTTTTCCTGCTTGTGTGTAAATAAAATAAGGTTTATTATAAGAAAGGAGTATTTATTATGAAAGCAAAAGGCGTGAGACTGCATGGAGCAAATGATTTAAGACTGGAGGAGTTTGAACTGCCGGAGATCACCGACGACGAGATCTTGGTGAAGGTGGTTTCTGACAGCATCTGTATGTCTACATATAAGTGCGCGATCCTTGGGGAGAAGCACAAGAGAGTCCACGACGACGTGGCAGAGCATCCGGCCATCATGGGACATGAGTTCGCGGGGGATATTGTGAAGGTTGGAAAGAACCATCAGGATACGTTTAAGCCGGGCATGAAGTTTACCCTGCAGCCGGCCCTGAACTACAAGGGAACCATGTGGAGCCCCGGGTATTCCTATGAGTTCTTCGGCGGGGATACCACCTACTGTGTCATCCCGGCAGAGGTTATGGAACTGGGATGCCTCCTGGAATACAAGGGAAGGGCCTACTATGAGGCATCTCTGGCAGAGCCCATGTCCTGCAGCATCGGCGCGTTCAACGCGGCTTACCACACCCAGATGGGCGTGTACACCCACCAGATGGGCATCAAGGAGAACGGCAAGCTGGCTATTATGGCAGGAGCGGGTCCTATGGGTCTGGGAGCCCTGACCTATGCCCTTCACAGGGATGTCCGTCCCTCCCTTGTGGTGGTCACCGACCTGGCTCAGGACCGCCTGGACAGAGCGGCCCAGCTGTTCCCGCCGCGGGAGTACGCAAAGGAAGGCATTGAGGTCCATTTTGTCAACACAGGAAAATTTGAGGATCCGGTGGCAGAGCTTATGAAGATCTCCGGCGGAACCGGCTATGACGATGTGCTGTGCTATGCCCCGGTGGCCGCGGTGATCAAGCAGTCCAGCGATATTCTGGGACGGGATGGCTGCCTTAATTTCTTCGCCGGCCCCACGGACAACAAGTTCAGCGCCACCATCAACTTTTATGATGTGCACTACAACTCCACCCACGTTATGGGAACCACAGGCGGCAACACCGCGGACATGATCGAGTCCCTGGAGCTGACAGCGGCCAAGAGGATCGACCCGGCGGTGATGGTGACCCACATTGGAGGCCTGGACGCGGTGGCCGAGACTACCTTGAACCTGCCTAAGATTCCCGGCGGCAAAAAGCTGATCTACACATGGCTCTCCATGCCCCTCACCGCCCTGACGGACCTGCGGGCCAGGGGCCAGGAGAACAATGACCGCCGTCTCATAGAGCTGGCCGATATCGTGGATGCCCACAAGGGCTTATGGTGCCCGGAGGCGGAAGAATATTTGTTGGCTAATTTTATAGAAAAATAATTAGGCGCCAGAACCCGGTCCGCGGATTTTGGCGCGGACGGGAGGACTATTTTGGATTCAATGGAAACACGCAGAAACGCGATTGTCGAACTGATCAATGAACATGGAACCGTCAGCTTTTCCCAGATAAAGGATGCGTTTCCCAATGTGTCGGAGATGACCCTGCGGACAGATTTAAGGCTTCTCGACGAGGCCAGGCGGATCGTCAGGATCCACGGCGGAGCCAAGTCTGTCCAGGTGGTTATTGGAACAGACGACTACCTGAGCAACCGCTCTGTCCGCAACATTTCCGAAAAACAGAAGATTGCCGAAAAGGCTCTCACCCTCTTGCGGCCGGACACCACCATCTTTGTGGACTCCGGAAGCACCACGACCCTGCTTGCCCGCCAGTTTCCTGATCAGTCTAACCTGATCTACACCACGGGACTGAGCTGCGCCACGGAGCTGGCCAATCTCTCAAAGCCCACAGTGATGATCCCCGGAGGGGCATTAAACCGCTACAGCCAAAGTGTCTGCGGCATCTCGGCGGTGAGGGAGCTGGAAAGGGTGAACTTTACCCAGACCTTTTTGGGAGTTACAGGCTACAGTTCCAGGACAGGATTTACCTGTGGAAGCAACGACGAAGCCATCTTAAAGCAGACAGCCATAGAGCAGGCGGAACAGGCCATCGTACTCATGGATTCCTCCAAGATCGGGGTCTGGAGCACTTTCGGCATCTGCGGGCTGGAGAAGATTCATGTGGTGGTGTCTGACGGAAACCTGCCTGAGGAATTTCTTGGAGAATGTGAGAAAGCCGGCGTCATGGTCTTGTAGTTGGTCGGTTCCCCCCGCGCTCTGCCAGTGTTGAGGAGGAGCTGTCTTGAAAAATAAAGTTCAGAAATTTGGCAAATTTTTATCAGCAATGGTTATGCCCAACATCGGCGCCCTGATCGCTTTCGGCTTTTTGGCGGCGCTGTTTATTGATACGGGATGGATACCCAATAAGGGATTCAACAGCATGGTAGGCCCTATGCTCACCTACTTGATCCCTATCCTTATCGCCTCCACAGGCGGCAGGATGATCGGCGGAGACAGAGGGCGGGTGGTGGGAGCCATCGCGGTGATCGGAGCGATCATGAGCAACACCGACATCACCATGCTGATGGCAGCCATGGTCATGGGCCCTCTGGCGGGTTTTTGCGTAAAAAAGTTTGACGAGGCCATGGATGGCCATATGCCCGCGGGCTTTGAGATGCTGATCAACAACTTTTCAGCAGGCATTCTGGGTATGATCCTGGCCATGCTGGGCTATGTGGTTATCGGCCCGGTGATGAGCGGGCTGCTCCAGATCCTGTCAGCAGGCGTCAATGTGCTGGTACAGAACGAACTTCTGCCTTTGGTAGCGGTGTTCATCGAGCCAGCCAAGGTGCTGTTTTTAAACAACGCCATCAATCACGGCATCTTTACCCCCATCGCGACGGCCCAGGCCGCGGAGACGGGAAAATCCATCATGTACATGCTGGAGCCCAACCCGGGGCCGGGACTTGGCGTGCTGCTGGCTTATATGTTTTTCTGTAAGGATAAGGCCACCAAGGATTCCGCCCCCGGCGCGGTGATCATCCACCTGCTGGGCGGCATCCATGAGATTTATTTCCCCTATATCCTGATGAATCCTCTGGTGATCATTGCTCCTATGGTGGGAAATATCGCGGCCATCTTCTGGTTCAACATAACCGGATGCGGGCTGGTGGGACCAGCTTCCCCGGGCTCCATCATCGCCTATATGATGATGACCCCGGGACCAGATATGCTTAAGGTCCTGGTGGGTGTGGTGATTTCCGCGGGGATCTCCTTTGCCATTGCCTCTGTGCTGGTGAAAATGGCGGGAGGAAAGAGCTTGGAGGAGGCCCAGAAGGAGATGGCGGCCATGAAGGCTCAGGCCAAGGGCGGAGCGGCTGTGCCGGGGACCATTGAGAAGTCTTCGGAGATCAAAAAGATCATTTTCGCCTGCGACGCGGGGATGGGCTCTTCCGCCATGGGAGCCACCAAGTTCCGCAACCGGATCAAGGCCAACCGCCCGGATATCGCGGTGAGCAACACATCTGTTGACAATATCCCCGGTGACTGCGACATCGCTGTTGTCCAGACCACTCTGGCGGATAGAGCCAGAAAGTCAGCGCCCCAGGCACAGCTGATCACCATCGGCAATTTCCTCGCGGATCCGGCTCTGGACGCTTTGTACGTGCAGCTGACCACAGGGGACGCTCCGGCGGCTCCGGCAGGGGAGAACACGGACATCGTCATCCCCGACGTTCCCATCAAAAAGCAGGTGATCATACGAGAAGGGATTCAACTGGGAAGGAAGCCTGTGACAAAGGAGGAGGCCATCCAGGCGGCCGGTGAGATGCTGGTGAAGCTGGGCTATGTAGACGAGACTTACATTGACGCGATGCAGGAGAGGGAGAAGCTGGTATCCACCTACATCGGCATGGGAGTGGCCATTCCCCACGGCACGACCCAGGCCAAGGGCACGGTGAAGAAAACCGGTATCGTGTGTTTCCAGTATCCGGAAGGAGTGGATTTTGGGGCCGAGAAAGCCTACCTGGTGTTCGGCATCGCCGGAATCGGCGACGAGCATCTGGATCTTTTGAGCAAGCTGTGCACGCTTTTGGAAGATCCCGCGCTTTTGGAGACCTTAAAGACCACAGATGACGTGGAGTGGGTGCTGGGACAGCTGTCTTAGAAGGAGTGAAACGGGCTGAACGAACAGGCGCTGAAAGTTTTAAAACAAAACCGCCCCGAGCTGGCAAACCACCAGCGGGGGCGGTTTTATTTTGTTATTGACATATGGGGAGTGTTTCTATATAATATTATTATCAATTAGATATTATCAAACTGATATTATTAAAAACATATAATCAGACAGAGGAGGAGTTTCAGATGGTCTACAATTTAAATGATCTGCGGGAAGCATATAATAATGGCCAGTCCTACAAATATATTTTTTTCTGGGGCCCCAGACCGGAGCCGGACGGACACATCAGCGAAACCTGTCTCAGCCAGTGGTGGATGGGTCAGTTCGCGGTTGAGGGAATTTTGTACAGCTGCGCTGAGCAGTTTATGATGGCAGAGAAGGCCAGGATGTTTCATGACACAGACATGCTCCAAAAGATCATGGAATCTGTTCACCCCAAAGAGATGAAGGCTTATGGCCGGGCTGTCAGGAATTTTGACAAGGAGAAATGGGACAGTGCCTGTTATGACATCGTCAGGCGGGGAAACCAGGCCAAATTTTCCCAGACCCCGGAATTGCTGGAGTACTTAAAAAGCACAGGAAACCGGATACTGGTGGAAGCCAGTCCCAGGGATAGGATCTGGGGGATCGGCATGGGAAAAAGCAATCCCGATGCCCAGGATCCTTTTAAATGGAAAGGAACCAACCTTCTTGGTTTTGCCCTGACCCAGGTGAGGGATGAGCTTTTGAAAAAGGGGAAAGGCTGAAGATGGAAGGGGAGCTGAGGGACAAAGACGGGCTTACAGAGGAAGAATTTCTGGAAAGATATGAACCAGGGGATTATCCCAGGCCTTCGGTGGCCACAGATATGGTGATCTTTACGGTGACAGATCAGGCGGAGGACAATTACCGGAAGCTGCCGGAGAAAGAGCTGCGGCTTCTGCTCATAAAAAGAGGCGGACACCCCTATCTTGGAACATGGGCGCTGCCGGGAGGATTTGTCAGGCCCACAGAGACCACAGAGCAGGCGGCCAGCCGGGAACTCAGGGAGGAGACCGGGGTGGACCAGGTCTATTTGGAGCAGCTTTATACTTTCAGCCAGCCGGGGCGGGATCCCAGGACCTGGGTCATGAGCTGTTCCTACATGGCTCTTGTGGACAGCGCCAGGGTGAAGGTGGAGGCCGGTGATGACGCGGACCAGGCGGCGTGGTTTAAGATGGAGTGCCGGGTAAGAGAAAAGAGAGGGAAAACAGAGGTGTGGGAGCTGAATTTGTCTCACCAGGATACCTGTCTCAAGGCTGTCCTGGAGACCGAGGAGGGGGATTCCTTTGTCAGGAGCCGGATCGTACAGCAGCACGGCCTGGCCTTTGACCACAGCCGGATCATCGCCTGCGGCCTTGAGCGGCTCAGGGGGAAGCTTCAGTACACGGACCTCGCCTTTCATCTGCTGCCGGAGTATTTTACCTTGACACAATTACAGCAGGTTTATGAGGTGATCCTGGACAGGGACCTGCCCGCTGCCGCTTTCAGAAGAAAGGCGGCTCCCATGGTAAAGGAGACAAAACAGTACACGGAGAATGAAGGGCACCGGCCATCCAGGCTTTACCGGAAGAATCAGGAGGAATAGATGGACAGAAAAGCCATGGCCAGGGAGACTGTGGATATTACAGACCAGGGATATTATGTTTTGGCGGAGGGGAAAAAAGTGTCTGTCACTACAAGTCACAGCATTTTGATTACCCCGCCGGATGGAGAAGAGATTTTAGAGAAATTCGTCAGCAGGTTGGGGGAAGGGGGAAACCAGGGTCCCCGGGAAGCTGCTTTGGAAAATATTTCCACAGTGGATGCGGTCAGAAAGCTGGCGGCCCGGGGCAGGGAGAACATCGGTGTTCTGAATTTTGCCAGCGCCAAGAACCCGGGAGGAGGATTTTTAAACGGAGCCATGGCCCAGGAGGAGAGCCTGGCGGCGTCGAGCACGCTCTACAGGACACAGACAATCCAGGAAGAATACTACAGAGCGAACCGGGACTGTAAGTCCATGATGTACACGGATTATGGGATCTACTCGCCGGATGTGATTTTCTTCCGGGATGGAGATTTTTGTCTGGTGCCTCCGGTGAAGGCCTCGGTCCTGACCCTGCCGGCAGTGAATATGGGACAGGTGATCCAGAAGGGGGAGGACAGGGCAGAGGCGGAGAGAGTCATGAGGCGGAGGATGAAGCTGGCGTTGGCCATTTTTGCGGACCAGGGAGCAAAAAATCTGGTTCTGGGAGCCTATGGGTGCGGCGTTTTCCGCAATGATCCCAGGCTTATCGCGGCTTGGTGGAAGGAACTGATGGAGGAGGGAGGGGGGAATTGGTTTGAGTCTGTTTTTTACGCGGTCCTCGACCATTCCAAAGGGAGGGCATGTATAAAGGCTTTCCAGAGCGTTATAGATTGAGAAAAAGTTCTTCTATCAAATTCAAACAGGCTCAAGTGAGAAGCCATCAAAGTATTTCTCAAAATATTTATAATTGTATCCGCCCTTCGAGGGATTGAGCACCGCGAACACAATGCCGCGGAAGCGGGAATCTATGGAACCGGAGGGGCGCTGGAAATTTTGAAGTTCCTCATAGAAAAGCTGAGCCACCTGGGCGGCGTCATTTCCGAACGCGCCACATCCCCACGCGCCCAGGACAAGATACTGGTAGTTATAAAAAGCCGCCGCGTGAAGGATGTTTTGGATCCGGGTCCTCAGGATTTCCAGAAGTTCTTTCCTGACCTCATCATTTATCCCAAAAGGGGCTATGGGTGCCGCGGCGGTCAGGACCCCCGCGACCATGGTCTCGTTCAGAAAGCCGCCGTCGGAATCCCGGAAGATCTCCACATTGGGGGAGAGAAGCATGTAGTTGGAGGAGCGGTAATCGTTTAAGGCCTGATTGTATTCGTACATGGCCCTGGCTTCTTCTGTTCTCAGGGACAGATAGAGAGTACTTTTTCGGCACAGGTCTTCTTCCTGAGCCTTTGCCCCTTTTAATACGCCGCCGCCGGGACAGACCGGATTGGCGAAATTCAGGACAAGGATATTCCGGGTGTTCTCTATGTGATAATGTTCTGCCATGTCCTGGGCAGCTTGAAAGGAATCCTTATTGCTCATGTTCACCTCACATGTCCCTGGCCTATGGGAGGGGGTGATCTCCTTAAGGGATTTAGCTATTTGACACAGTGTTTCCGGAGAGAGGAGGATGCTCTGCTCCCTCTCCGAGGCGGAAGTCTTAAGATGTTTGGTCTCATTGTTCTTTATATAGTAACCTTGCTCTGAGATCTGAATGGTTTCTTTGATCATGTCTATGTAATCAATCCACATTTATGGGTACCTCCTGTTTGTTATGATTACAACCCCGTGGGCGCGGCGGCATCCGGGGTACGGCACTGGCGGCGGTACTCCCTTGGGGTACAGCCGAAAGTCTCCCGGAAGGCCTGTCCGAAATAGCTGCTGCTGTTGAACCCGCAGGCCGCGCCTACCTGGGTGACGGACAGGGCGGTGTGGGTTAAAAGGCCGCAGGCTTTTTGGAGCCTGTAGTCTGTTAAGTAGGAAAATGGGGACTGGCCCAAGTTTTCCTGAAAACACCGGCTGCACTCCCTGGGGCTGATGAAGGCGGAGCCGGCGATCTGATTGAGGGTCAGCTTTTCCTGGTAGTGGGAGGCCATGTATTCCATCATGATCTTTACCCGGTCGTCCCGGGGACGCTTTTTTGTGTCTGACTGCAGGTCTTTTGTCAGGGAAAATAAGATCCGCCACAGACGGGTCATGGTCTCCCGGATGTCAAATTCATACCCCTCTTGCCTTTTTCCATAATAATCATAAGATTGTCTCATAAGGTTCAGGATCTTCTGGTGCTCCGGGATGGAAGGGTCGAAGGGGTACAGATCCAGGCCCGGGTGCTCCAGGACAGGGGTGATGTAGCGTTTCTGCAGGATACTGGGCTCCTGTCCGCCCAGGTAGGATGGCAGGAATATGTGCTCTTCCTGAAGACAGACCTGGCCTTTGGGACAGCTGGTCATGTGGAGCACGCCGGAGTTGACAAATGCCCCCTGACCCTGGTGAAAGGTGTAGGTGCCGCTGGGCAGCACATATTCCAGGACACCGTCTCGCATATAGAAGATCTCCACTTCACTGTGCCAGTGCCAGGGGAAGGTCCTGCCGGGAAGATTGTGGACCTGGCACAGATCGGTCATGTAGGGGAATTCCGGGGTAATGCGCCGATGGATCTCCTCTAAAGTAGAAGTGTTGATTCGGCTGTTTTCGGTGGTGATGTAGCCGGAGGACGGGCTGCCTCCGAAGGACTGGACAGGAGGGATGATGGTCTGGTCCATGAAACGCTCCTTTTCTGGCCGGATATTTATATTTTAAGGCTATTTTCTGATAGAATACAGACGAAAAATACAATATTATTATACTTACAGAAAGAAAAAAATACAAGGGGAAGTATGAGAGTATTATGAGCTTATTACTTGGGATCATTTACGTGGCGTTTATCAGTCTGGGTCTTCCCGACGCTCTTCTGGGCGCGGCATGGCCCATTATGCGGGGAGAATTGGGGGTGGCCGTGTCCTTCGCGGGGATTCTCTCCATGATCATCTCAGCGGGAACCATTATTTCCAGCCTGTACAGCGACGCCCTGACAAAGAACCTTGGCACAGGAAAGGTGACAGCGGCCAGTGTGGCCCTGACAGCGGCAGCGCTGTGGGGATTTTCCATGGCCCGTTCTTTTCCGGTTCTGTGTCTCATCGCCCTGCCCTATGGGCTGGGAGCGGGAGCGGTGGACGCGGCTCTCAACAACTATGTGGCCATCCACTACAAGGCCAGGCACATGAGCTGGCTTCACTGCTTCTGGGGAGTGGGAGCCTCCCTGGGCCCTTATATCATGGGTGCCTGCCTGATGGGGGGATTGTCCTGGAACAGCGGGTACAGGGTGGTTTCTCTCCTTCAGGTGGGGCTGACAGCGGTACTGTTTGCCACACTTTCGAAATGGAAAGAGACAGGGGGGCGGCAGGGAGAAGGCGGGGTGGCGGAAGAGAGAAAAAGCCTTCGGGTAAGGGACCTGTTAAAGCTGCCTGGAGCCAAACCAGCCCTGGCTTCCTTTTTCTGTTACTGCGCCCTGGAGCAGACAGCGGGACTGTGGGCTGCCAGCTACATGGTGCTGGAACGGGGAGTGTCCCCGGAGGAAGCGGCGAAATGGGCCTCCCTGTTTTATCTGGGGATCACGGCAGGGAGATTTTTATGCGGATTCATCACCTTGAAGCTTTCTGACCAGGCCATGGTCCGCCTGGGGCAGGGAATAGCCTTTGGAGGAATCCTGCTTTTGATGCTGCCTTTTGGTCAGAGCCTCACCGGGATTGGCCTGGTGATGGTGGGAATCGGGTGCGCGCCTGTTTACCCGGCTCTTCTCCATGAGACTCCTGTCAACTTTGGGGCAGATAAATCCCAGGCCATTATGGGGATGCAGATGGCCTGCGCCTATGTGGGAACCATGGCCATGCCGCCGCTGTTCGGGCTGCTCTCAGGGATGACGGGAATCTGGCTGTATCCCTGGTATCTGGTGGTCATTGTGGTCATCATGACAGTGATGGTGGAGAGCTTGAACAAGATATGTGTACAAAGAGGAGGGGAAGGATTATGACAGATCAGGTTGTGAAAACAGGAGAAGACCGGGTATTGGCGGATTATCATGTGCATACTCAGTTCAGCGATGACTCCGAGACCCCTATGGAGGACGCGGTGCTCCACGCCATAGCGGTGGGGCTGGGGGAGATCTGCTTTACGGAACACATTGATTATGGGGTCAAAACGGATTTAAACTGCGACTGTGAGGCGTATCTGAAAGAAGTGAGGCGGTGCCGGGATCTTTATGGGGACAGGATCCGCATCCGCCTGGGCATGGAATTTGGGATACAGACCCACACCATCCCGCTGTTTCAGGAGACCTTTGACCGATATCCCTTTGACTTTATTATCCTGTCCTGCCATCAGGTGGAAGATCAGGAATTCTGGACCTATGAGTTTCAGAATGGGAAAAGCCAGGAGGAATACAACCGAAGATACTATGAGGAGATCCTGAATGTGGTAAAAAACTATGATGACTACAGCGTCCTGGGGCATCTGGACATGATCTGCCGTTATGACCGGGCAGGAATCTATCCCTTTGAGAAGGTAAAAGACCTGGTGGAAGAGATCCTCCGCCTGGTGATCGCGAAAGGCAAGGGAATCGAGGTAAATACCTCCTGCTACCGCTACAAGCTTCCGGATCTGACACCCAGCCGGGATATTCTGAGGCTGTACCGGAAGCTGGGAGGAGAGATCATCACCATAGGGTCTGACGCCCACACCATCCCGTGGATCGGGTGGGAGACAAAAGGGACCCAGGAGGAGCTTAAGAAACTGGGGTTTGAGTCCGTGTATACCTTTGAAAAGATGAAACCCATAAGACACAGCCTGGCGTAGGTCCGGCAATACTGAAAAAATCGGAGAGGATGGGGAGAACCATGATAAAGTTGATCGCGATGGACATGGATGGCACATTGTTAAACAGCCAGAAGAAAATCAGCCCAAGGACAAAAGAAGCCCTGCTGCGGGCACAGGAGGCGGGAATGATCCTGATCCTGGCTTCCGGGCGGCCTACCAGCGGCCTGACAGGATTTGCCAGGGAGCTTTCCATGGACAGACATCACGGCCTTCTTGTGTGCTACAATGGCTCCAAGGTGGTGGACTGCCAGAGCGGGGAGGAGCTGTTCAACCAGGCCATGACCGTGGAAGAGGGGAAAGCGGTTCTGGAGCACATGAAAAAATTTGACCAGGTGCGCCCCATGATTGACCGGGGGGAGTACATGTATGTGAACAATGTGTATGACCAGATGATCCATTTGGACGGGAAAGAGTTCAATGTTATTGAGTACGAGTCCAGAGGGGGACATTATATGCTTTGCGAGAAGAAGGATCTGGCGGCTTTTGTGGATCTCCCTCTGAACAAGATTCTGACAACCGCTGACCCGGAATACCTCAAGGCCCACTATCAGGAGATGATGGAGCCTTTCAAAGACCGTCTCAGCTGCATGTTTACAGGAAGATTTTACTTTGAGTTTACCGCCAGGGGCATTGACAAGGCCAAGGCCCTGGACGCGGTTTTGAGTCCCATGGGGTACAGTCCCAAGGAGCTGATCGCTTTCGGTGACGGACAAAATGACGCCTCCATGCTGGCCTATGCCGGAAGGGGCGTGGCCATGGCAAACGGGGTGGAAGAGCTGAAGGAGAAAGCGGATGAGGTGACAGCTTCCAATGATGAGGATGGGATCGGAATCGTGATTGAGAGAATTTTAGAAGAGAATATAAGCTGAGTTTTAGCGTAGAGTGAAGGGGGCTCACCATGGTCCGCCGGTAGAGGTAAAAACGAGTAGGGAGATCTGTCCCCTACTCGTTTTTTTCGAGAATCTGGTATGCGCTGCCTGTCCATGGTGCCACCAGGTTGAGGCTGGTAATTTCAGATTCTTGTGTGGTGTCTTCTGGGATTTTCTGTCCGTCAGCGGCGCTTGTTTTAGAACCGCTATTTATCTATCTTTCCCATGGCGGTGAAAATGGCCTCTAAGTCATAATCTGGCGCGAAAGGAGCCACAAACCCATGGATGTCGCGGATCTTCCCCACAGATGTCTCCAGCTCGCCGGCAATGGCTTCCAGGGATTTACCTCTGCGCGGTTTTTTGATAACCAGCTCAGTCAGTATTCGATCAGCTCCCTCCGCGCGGCCTTGTCTCAGGCCATCTTCCCTGGCCTCCTCTTCCCACACCTCCCGGGCGTCTTCCAGATTAAACTCTGTGTACAGCATATTCCTCACCTCCGAACCATGCCTCTGAATAAATTCTGTCAGGATCCCCTCTCTCACGCTGGCCTCCATGGTCCTCCCGTAATAAATGGCAGACCACAGGGGCGTGTTCTGGTTCACGGTTGACTGGTGATCCCCTCATACAGCTGTGCCGCCTTCACCGGCACCCCAAAGTAGGTGGTGAAAATGGTAGACTGATACTCCCGGTTGGTTTTAAGATCATCCGGATCCGTGAATTTGTTGGTGAACTCCTCATGGAACATGTGCTGAGACAGCAACGACCGTCTGAACTGCTTAAGGGAAAGAAATCCCTTTTGATGAGAACAGTATAACAGATTGGGGATTGTCAGTCAATGGTGGGTTTGCCTTGATGATGAAAGTGTCCAGGTTGACGGTGAGAAGGAAAAATGGCATAATGGATAAAGAGAGATGTGCTTTATACAGGATAGTCTGAAAACCTGCCAGGCACAACAGACAGGGAGTGTGCAAACATGAATATCGCAGAAATTGCCAAGCTGGCCGGGGTGTCCAGCGCGGCGGTGTCCCGCTATTTTAATAATGGCTATATATCAGAGGAGAAGAGAGAGCGGATCCGGAAAGTTGTGGAGGAGACCAGATACCGGCCATCTCTCCAGGCTCAGACTCTGAGGACAAGAAAGACCAGGCTTATAGGAGTGATTCTGCCTAAGATTGATTCAGCCGCCGCCATGGGGAGTGTGGTGGCCGGGATTTTGTCAGTGATCAATGACAATGGTTACCACATGCTGTTGGCGGACACCCAGAGCGATCCGGGGAAGGAATTAGAATATCTTGTATTTTTTAATGAAAAACAGGTAGACGGGGTTATCCTGGTGGCTACTGTGTTTACCAATGGCCACAAAAAGGCTTTGAAAGAGATGATAGTGCCTGTTGTCATAGTGGGGCAGACCCTTCCCGGATATCACTGTGTATATCATGACGACTATCACGCTTTCTATGACATGACCAGATTGCTGTTGGAGAAAGGCCGGAGGCATCTGGGATATGTGGGGGTATTCCATCACGACAGGGCCGTGGGACTGGAGAGATACCAGGGATACATTGACGCGGTAAAGGACCAGGGGCTGGAGGAGCTGGCACAGTGCCATGTGACAGCGGATTTCACCATAGAGTCAGGTTATGAGAAAGGTGGAGAGCTGCTGGAGCGGTACGGGAACCTTGACGGGATTATCTGCGCCACTGACTCCATCGCCATCGGCGTCCTACGGTTCCTGAAGGAGAGAAAGGTCCGGATTCCCCAGGACGTCATGGTGACAGGGCAGGGAGACTCTACCCTCTCCCAGGTGGTGTCACCGGCGCTGACCACCATCCGGTATTCTTATGTGGAGAGCGGCAGCCTGGCAGCCACCATGCTCCTTGGGCTGCTGGAAAAAAAGGAGAGCGCCATGAAGGAGATCAAGATGGGATATTCTATTGTGGAGAGACTGTCCACCGGGGTGAGCCCTCAATGACACAATGACTAAAAATATAAATAGAACTTTGTGGAATATGACAGTGGGAAAACAGTTGCCCAAAAAACAGAGGTGTGATAGAATCATTAATGAAATCGATTACATAGTTTCGGACTGGAATCGGGAGGACAGGATGAAGAAAGCGATATTTTTGGATATTGACGGAACGCTAACAGAGCCAGGGAGCAATGTTCCACCTGAATCCGCCATGAAGGCGGTGAGGGATGCCCGGGAAAAGGGGAATTATGTTTTCTTGTGTACAGGGCGCAATTACGATATGCTTTCCCCTCTTCTTCCCCTGGGCTTTGACGGCGTTGTGGCCAGCTGCGGCGGATATGTGCGGTTTGGGGACCAGGTGATCTATGACTGTCCTATGACTAGAGAGCAGAGGGACAAGGCCATGAAGGTGATGGGAGACAGCGGGGTGTTCCGCACCATTGAGTGCCTGGACGGCTCCTACACTGACGAGGGGCTGAAAGAATTTCTGCGAAGCCATGCCCTGGAGGGAACCAACAGCGAGCTTCTGCGTTGGAGGAATCAGATCGAACAGTCCTTGAATATCCGGCCCATGGCAGAGTATAAGGGACAGCCTGTGTACAAGATGGTGGTCATGGCGGACAGAAAGGAGTGTTTTCAGGAGCCGGAGAAAGCTCTGAGTGGGGAATTTGAGCTGTGCCTCCAGGAGCCAGACCAGTTCGGCTACATCAACGGGGAGCTGGTGAACCGGAAGTTTGACAAGGGAAAAGGGATCCAAAGAGCCTGTGAGTATCTTGGCATTCCGGTTGAGGACACAGTTGGATTCGGTGACAGCATGAACGACGAGGCCATGCTCAAGACCGTAGGCTTGAGCCTTTGTATGGCAAACGGAAGCGAGAAGATGAAGGAGCTGGCGGATGATGTGTGCCCGGCTGTGACAGAAGACGGGCTGTATCAGGGATTTGTAAAATACGGACTCTGCTAAGGCGGATTTTGGTGGCAAATAAACAGGAAAGCGGGGAGATCATGATGAAGAAGAGTAAAGAGAAGGGTCAGGCTGGGGCTGTACAGGCAAAGCCTGAGGAGCAATACAAGAAAAGATTTGAGCGGCATTTTGACGAATTGAAATGGCTGTACGCGGAGCTGTATGATAACGATTCCATGTTTGCGGAGCTGTGCGATCATATGGAGCGGTTCTACCAGGAGAGGGGAGAGGACTTAAAGGCGACGGACGCCTGGAGGGAGAAGAATCCTGACTGGTACAAGCAGAACGATTTGCTGGGCATGATGCTCTACATTGACAACTTCGCGGTCAACATGAAGGGTGTGGAGAAGAAACTGGATTACCTGGAAAAGTGCAATGTAAACTATGTACATCTCATGCCGTTTCTGGACACCACGGAGGGCAAGTCTGACGGCGGATACGCGGTTTCTGATTTCAGAAAGGTTCAGGAGAAACTGGGGACAATGGAGGATCTTGACAGCCTGACCCAGTCCTGCCACAAGAGGAACATCAACGTGTGCATGGATTTTGTCATGAACCACACCTCCGAGGACCATGAGTGGGCCAGGAGGGCCAGAAAAGGTGAAGGGGAGTACATGAGCCGGTATTTCTTCTATGACAACGATTCCATCCCCAACCAGTATGAGAAGACGGTTCCCCAGGTATTTCCCACAACCGCTCCCGGAAACTTTACCTGGCTTCCGGAGGTCGGACATTATGTGATGACCATGTTCTACCCCTATCAGTGGGATTTAAATTATAAAAACCCCAGGGTATTCAACGAGATGATGTACAATTTCCTGTATCTGGTGAATCAGGGAATTGATATCGTGCGCCTGGACGCGGTTCCCTATATCTGGAAAGAGCTGGGAACACCCTGCAGGAATCTTCCCCAGGTACACACTCTTGTGCGCCTTATGCGCATGATCAGCGAGATCGTCTGTCCCGGGGTTCTGCTTCTGGGAGAGGTGGTTATGGAGCCGGCAAAGGTGGTTCCCTATTTCGGCACCGTGGAGAAGCCGGAATGCCACATGCTCTACAATGTGACCACCATGGCCACCACATGGCACACCGTGGCCACCAGGGAAGTGAGCCTGTTAAAGAGGCAGCTGGATATTGTCAACGGTTTGCCCAAGGAATATGTGTTTTTAAATTATCTCCGGTGCCATGACGATATCGGATGGGGGCTTGATTATGATACCCTAAAATTGTCAGGGATCGAAGAGCGGGCTCACAAGCAGTATCTCAACGATTATTTCCAGGGATTTGCGGGGGACAGCAACAGCCGCGGGCAGCTTTACAATGCGGACCCGGTAACAGGCGACGCCAGGTTTTGCGGCACCACGGCTTCCCTCTGCGGCATAGAGAAGGCCGGGTTTGAGCAGGACCAGGAGGCCATGGAGAGGGCTATCCGACTGGATGTGATGCTTCACGCCTACATGTTCATGCAGTCCGGGATCCCTGTGCTCTACAGCGGGGATGAGATCGGCCAGGTCAACGACTACAGCTACGAGAAGGATCCCAACAAGGCGGCAGATTCCCGATATATCCACAGGGGTGCCATGCGGTGGGATTTGGCCGCCCAGGCAGATGACCCGGATACGGTGGAAGGCAAGATGTTCGGCAGGCTGAAACAGTTGGAGGACATTAGAAAGAGGGAGAAAGCATTTGTCTCCTACGCGGATGTCTGGACCATAGAGACATGGGACCCTTCGGTGCTCTGTATCGGAAGACACTGGGAGGGAGAGAAGATCCTGGGGATCTTTAATTTCAGCGAGTTTGACAAGACCGCCTGGATCAATGAGAGGGACGGCATATATGAGGACATGATCTCCGGTCAGGAGATGGAAGCGGCGGGAGTCAATATCCCGGCTTATGGGTTTTATTATCTGAAGAGAAAAAAAGAAGAAGGATGATGAAAATCCCCTGGGTCTGTTTTGAAGAAAGCGGACCCTGGGGATTTTCTTTTATACTCAAGGGTATACTTACTTTAAAAGTCCGCCGCCGAATAGGCGGCATGAATTCAGGTATGCCAAATGCGCCCGCCAGACTTTCATGGGTGGTGGCGCATGTAGGTTTATTTGCCAAATGATTGTGGAACTGTGCTGGCAAATCATTTGGCTCACAGGTATATGTTTATAAAAGAGGAAACAGGGGGAAAATAAAGCCTGATCATTCATAAACCTGAGCAAAGAGGCAAGGGAGGGAACAGATGAAGACAGGCAGAAAAAGAACAGGAAAGATTATTTTAAGAGTCATGGCAGGGTTTTTCCTGCTGATCCTGGCAGCAGGGGCCGTGTCCCTGGGCGTGGGGATGATCTGGGTCAAGCGGGTGGTGGAGAGGGCGCCGGATATCAGCGCTTTGAGCTTTCGCCCCCAGGGTTTTGCCACGGCTGTCTATGATAGGGAGGGAAACCTGGTGGAACGGCTGGTGATGGCAGGAGCCAACCGGGAGGAGGCCTCCTACGAGGAGATCCCCGAGGATTTGGTCAATGCCTTTATCGCCATAGAGGATGAGCGGTTCTGGGAAAACAGCGGCATCGACATAAGGGCCATCCTGCGGGCGGTAAAGGGAGTGCTCACAGGAGACTCTTCCGCGGGAGGAGGGAGCACCATCACCCAGCAGCTCATAAAAAATTCTGTGTTTAACGGCGGGATGGAAAAGGATTTCCGGGAAAAGCTGGAGCGGAAGATCCAGGAACAGTATCTGGCCGTGGAGCTGACAAAAAGATCGGACAAAAAGACCATTATGACCAATTATCTCAACACCATCAACTTAGGAGCCAATACTCTCGGGGTGAAAGTAGCTGCCAGAAGATACTTTGACAAAGAGCTGGGGGAGCTGACCTTGTCAGAGTGCGCGGTCCTGGCTGGGATCACCCAAAATCCTTCCCGCCTGAATCCCCTTACCGGGGCAGAGCAGAACGCTGCCAGAAGGAAAAGGATCCTGGACAAGATGGAGGAGCAGGGCATGATCACTGCCAGCGAGAAAGCGGAGGCCCTGGCGGACAATGTGTACGACCGGATCCAGAATGTGGATACAGAGACCAGGGCAGAGGCCAGCCCTTACAGTTATTTTACCGACGAGGTCATCGGGCAGGTGACATCGGCTATGAAGGAGGAGCTGGGATACTCAGAAGAGCTGGCCAAAAAGATGATCTATTCCGGAGGCCTTTCCATCTACACCACTCAGGACCCGGCCATACAGAAGATCGTGGATGAGGAGATCAATAACCCGGAAAATTATGGGAAGACCAGGTGGTCCGGGGACTACAGGCTGTCAGCGCGCCGCCCGGACGGAAGCCTTATTCATTACTCAGAGAAAGATGTGCAGGCTTATTTGCGGGAAACCAGGGGGGAATATACCGAACTCTATGAAGACCAGGGACAGATTTCCCAGGATGTAGATGAATTTCGGGAACACATTGTGGAGCAAGGGAACAAGGTGGAGGGGGAGCGGCTGACCATTGTGGCCCAGCCCCAGGTTTCCTTTGTGCTGATGGACCAGTTTACAGGGGAAGTGCTGGCTGTAAATGGGGGAAGGGGAGAAAAAACAGGAAGCCGCACCCTCAACAGGGCCACCGGCTCTCTGCGCCAGCCAGGGTCCGTGTTTAAGGTCCTGACCGCTTTCGCCCCGGCCCTGGACGGAAAAAACGCCACCCTGGCAACCGTGTATTACGACGAACCTTACGCGTCAGGGACAAAAAGCTTTCGCAACTGGTACGGAAGATTCTATGGGTACTGTAATATCCGGGAGGCTGTGATGTACTCCATGAATATTCTGGCGGTCCGCTGTATGATGGAGACGGTGTCTCCCCAGATGGGAGTGTGGTATGCCAGGAATCTGGGAATCACCACATTGTCGGAAAAGGACTACAATCCTTCCACGGCCCTTGGGGGGATCACAGACGGGGTATCCAATCTGGAGCTGACCGCGGCCTTTGGGGCCATAGGAGCGGGGGGGATTTACACAGAGCCTACTTTTTTTACAAAGGTTCTGGATCATGACGGAAACGTATTGCTGGAGAGCAGCCAGGAGTGCCATCAGGCCTTAAAGCCGGAGACCGCGTTTCTCCTGACAGATGCCATGAAAGATTCCATGAGAGGGCAGAGCAAATTCGCGGTCATCACCATAAGCCCTACAGGGAGGCGGGCGGCTCTTGATTCCATGACAGCCGCTGGGAAGAGCGGGACCACCACCAACAGCCGGGATTTGTGGTTTGTAGGCTATACGCCTTACTACACAGCCGGAATCTGGAGCGGCAACGACGACAGCCAGCCCATAGAGGGAACCACTTCCTACCATAAAACTATCTGGAAAAAGATCATGGACAGGGTCCATGAAGGGCTGGAGAACAAAGACTTTGGGGTTCCGGAGGGGATTGGACGGTCCTATGTGTGCAGGAAGTCGGGAAAGCTGGCGGTGTGGGGAGTCTGTGACGCCGACCCCAGAGGGAATGCCATATACAGCGAATATTTTGCTCAGGGGACCGCTCCCAAGGTTAACTGTGATGTCCACGTAAAAATCCCTGTGTGCGCGGAGTCTGGAGGAAAGGCAACGGAATTTTGTCCGGAGACAGAAGAAAAGGTATTTCTCATCCTGCCGGAGGGAGGAGGAGAGACCGAGGATACCCAGTTCGCGGTTCCTCAGGAATGTCCTCTGCACCCGGTTCCCCGGGAGCCTGATCTGTGGGAAGACGGCCAGTGGGAGTCCTGGCAGTGGCCGGAATGGATGGAAGAGGATCAGGAGTGGGGAGAGGAGATGGAATGGGAGGATGATGCTCTCTCAGGGACAGGCTCCGGCCAGGGGAGCGGAAATGGAACTGGTCAGGGAGGCGGAAACAACCAGGGAAGCGGAAGTGGCCAGGGAGGCGGAAACAGCCAG
>CAJUSJ010000022.1:17274-17536 GCA_910588865.1 uncultured Lachnospiraceae bacterium | reverse complement strand
GGAAGCGGAAGTGGTCAGGGAAGCGGAAACAGCCAGGGAAGCGGAAGTGGTCAGGGAAGCGGAAACAGCCAGGGAAGCGGAAGTGGTCAGGAAATCGGTTCCGGTCAGGGAAGTGGAAATAGCTCTGGTCAGGGTGACGGTTCCAGTCAAGGAAGTGGAAACGGAAGCGGTCAAGGAAGTGGAAGTGGTCAGGGGAGCGGAAGCGGCCAGGGAGGTGGAAGTAGTCAGGGGAACAGCTCCGGTCAGGGAAACGGAAGTGGTC
>CAJUSJ010000022.1:0-17174 GCA_910588865.1 uncultured Lachnospiraceae bacterium | reverse complement strand
TCCGGTCAGGGAAATGGAGCTGGCCAGGGGAGCAACTCCGGCCAGGGAAACGGAAGTGGTCAGGGGAGCGGCTCCGGTCAGGGAGGTGGAAGTAGTCAGGGGAACAGCTCCGGTCAGGGAAACGGAAGTGGTCAGGGGAGCGGCTCCGGTCAGGGAAATGGAGCTGGCCAGGGGAGCAACTCCGGCCAGGGAAACGGAACTGGCCAGGGAGGCAGCTCTGGTCAAGGCGGCGAAAGTGTTTCCGGTCAGGAAAGCGGTTCGTCTCAGGGGTCGGAGGATTCCGGGGAGGACAATCCATTTATGGATATATTCCCTCAGTTTCCGTGGTGGCGGTAGGCAAATTCCCATCCACCAAAAAGCCCCATTGCCGTCAAAATCCGGCGCGGTCTGTCCTGAGGAGACCAGCCTGTGATATAGAAAATGATATCAGAGCATAATTAGGCAAATTGTAAGAATAAATTTACAAAAACAACCTAAAAACTTCACTCATTTTCCCGAAAAATGTGATAAAATATCAAAAATATATGCAGGCGAGGGGGTTTTGTCATGTTTGGGAAGCGATTTTGGACGGTTGTTGTATTATCCGCGGCATTGATCATAAGTTCTGTGTCCACAGCCATGGCCGGGGAGGAAGCTGAGGTGAACAGCGTATCTTTAAAGATCATATCCCATATCAGGGCGGACAGCGAGCATGGGGAAGTGGAAGTTACCACCAGCAACAGCAGATATCATGTTGAAGACTTTGATATAAGCAATGAGCCGGAAGATGGCTGGAAGAGCGACAGCAGGCCAAGGATCCGGATTACTCTGGAGGCAGAGGAAGGGTATTCTTTTAAAACCATATTTTCCAAAGACGATGTGTCTCTCAGCGGGGCGGACGCGTCCGTGTTCTCTGTCAGCAGGAACAGCGACACCCGGCTGGTGATCACGGTGACGTTAAGCTCCGTGGATGGAAACAGCGGGGGATATGATCTGGCGGTCTACGATCTGCAGTGGGACGGGGACAGCGGTTACGCCCGGTGGGGAGAGGGCAGGGACGCCAAGCGGTATGAGGTGAAGGTGTACTGTGAGGACAGTCTTTTAAACAGCGTCACGTTGAACACCACTTCTGCCAGCTATAATTTTACAGACTATATTACAGAGGCGGGAGCCTACACTTTCCAGGTGCGGGGAGTTTACAATTCCTCCTATAAAGGAGACTGGGTGGAGTCCGGGGTGTGGAATGTGGATGCTGAGATCCTCAGCCGGTTAAAAGAGTCCATAGACAATCTGCAGGCCAGTGAGACAGGCCAGAATTCAGACGATCCCTCGGTTCATTCCCCCGAAGGTCCGGCGGGAAGCACGGGGGCATGGCTGTTTGACGGCCTTGGCTGGTGGTACTGCAACTCAGACAAAAGCTATACCATCAGCAACTGGCAGGAGATCAACGGCAGATGGTATTACTTTGACAGTCACGGCCACAGGGTTACTGGCTGGGTATTCTGGAACAATATCTATTATTACTGCGGTCCTGACGGCAGCATGCTGACAGACGCCTGGACCCCTGACGGCTGCTATGTGGACGGCAAGGGGGCCTGGGTAGAGGGGATGAGCAGACAGGCGGAATAAGCCAGAGCTATGGCTCACTCTATGACGGATCACCTGCAAAAACCAGAAAAGGATCCTGCGTTGGCAGGATTCTTTCTGGTTTACGGACAATCAAATTTATGCTATAGTATATGAAGATAATAATTATAAGAATTATAAGAAAAGAGGATAGAGTATGGCAGTAGATCACGGATTGATCATTAAAAAGTTACAGGGACTGGAAACATTGTATGTCTCTTTTTCCCAGGCCACCAGGATGCCCTATGTGGAGTGTGACCCGGAGACATTTGACGACCAGGTATACTTATTCGCGGAGGAAGAGGGGGCAAAGCAGTGGGCAGAGGAATACAAGGAAAAGAAGATCCCCCTGGTTACGGCAAAAGTTGACAAGAATCAGATGATCATGTTCTATACGAGCCTGTATCTGATCGGCGTCAACCGTCTGGTATTCAACAATGGCGCGGGCTTCACCTATCTGCCCATCGAGCAGGTCGTGACCATAAAAAAACCTGAGACCGAGGATAACGCCATCCCCAGGGAGAATTCCACCCTGCAGCTGACCATGATCTACTTCCTACAGGAGCTGCGGCGGCCAGGGCAGTCTCCGGATGATGTGGAGCGGAGAAAGCAGCTTCGGGAGATGGAGCAGGAGATGGTGGTGAACCTGATGCGCTCCAAATACATTATGGCCATTGATGTATCCAATGTAGAAGGGGAGTTCGATCCCAAGAAGCCAGGTCAGAATATCCAGATCCCCTATCTGAAAAACCAGCAGGGTGAGATCATGCAGCCTGTGTTCTCCGATATGTGGGAATTCCAGAAATTCAGCAGCAATTACGCTTCCAAGCTGCGCGTTGCCTCAGTGCCTTTCGCGGGCCTTCTTCCGTCCCTTATCAAGGATGCCAGAGGGTATGTGCTGAATCCGGCAGGTGTCAATCTGGTATTGCTGCGGGACAAGTTAGAGCAGCTGGCCAGAACCGTAGAAGCTGCCAAACCTCAGGGAGAGCAGCCGGAGGCTGGGAAGTAAAAAATATAGATCATGAATCAATCAGGAAAAAGGCAGAAAAACGAAAGTGAATAAATTTGAAATTTTAAAAAAATATTTTGGCTATGACAGCTTCCGGGATTCCCAGGAGACATTAATCGACAGCATCCTGGCAGGAAAGGATACCTTGGGGATCATGCCTACAGGCGCGGGAAAGTCCCTGTGCTACCAGATACCGGCGCTGATGATGGAGGGGATCACTTTGGTGATCTCCCCGCTGATCTCGCTGATGAAGGATCAGGTGGGAAGCTTAAACCAGGCAGGGATTCACGCCGCGTTTTTAAACAGTTCCCTGACAACAAATCAGTATTACAAAGCTCTCGGTTTCGCCAGGCAGGGGCGGTATCCCATTATCTATGTGGCGCCGGAGCGGCTGGTGACCGAGGAATTTCTGGATTTTTCCGCCAACAGCCACATCGCCATGGTGGCCGTGGATGAGGCCCACTGTATATCTCAGTGGGGTCAGGATTTCAGGCCCGCTTATCTGAAGATCTTAGAGTTCATCGAAAAATTACCCCACCGCCCAGTGGTCAGCGCGTTTACGGCCACGGCCACCAAAGAGGTGCGGGACGATATTATTGATATCCTGCAGCTTCGGGAGCCTACGGTGGTGACCACGGGATTTGACCGGGGCAATCTGTATTTTGGTGTTATGAATGTAAAAGACCGCTATGGCGCTATACGCAATTACCTGGAGACCCACAGGGGGGACAGCGGGATCATTTACTGCCTGACCCGCAAGCATGTGGAGGACATGTGCCAGCGGCTGATCAGGGACGGATTTTCCGTGACCAGATACCATGCGGGTTTAAGCGATGAGGAGCGGAGAAGGAACCAGGATGATTTTATTTATGACAGAAGTCCCATTATAGTGGCCACTTCCGCGTTTGGCATGGGGATCGACAAGTCCAATGTCCGGTTTGTGCTCCACTGCGGCATGCCGAAGAACATAGAGTCCTACTATCAGGAGGCGGGAAGAGCCGGACGGGATGGGGAACCCGCGGAGTGCGTTCTATATTACGGGGGCCAGGATGTGATCACCAACCAGCTGTTCATTGACCATGATCAGGACAACCAGGAATTAGATCCAGTGACAAGAGAGATTGTCCGGAAGAGAGACCAGGAGCGGTTAAAGAAGATGACCTTCTACTGTTTTACCAACGAGTGTCTCAGAGATTACATATTAAAATATTTCGGTGAGTACAAAAGCAATTACTGCGGCAACTGTTCCAACTGTATGACACAGTTTCAAGAGGTGGATGTGACAGAAATTGCCAGGGCCCTTATGGGCTGTGTGGACAGCAGCAGGCAGCGGTACGGGACAACCGTGATCATTGACACGGTTCATGGGGCGGACACGGCAAAGATCCGGAATTACCGGATGAATTCCAACCCGTTTTACGGCGCTTTGGCCAAGACTCCCACCTACCGGATCCGGCAGGTGCTCAACTATCTGCAGCTGGAGGAATACCTGTACGTTACCAGTGATGAGTACGCGGTAGTGAAGCTGACAGAGAAATCCGGGGAGGCCGTGAAGGACAACCGGCAGTTTGTTATGAAGATGGCAAAGGAGACAGAGCGAACGCCCAAAGAGACTGGTTCAAAGGGCAGAAACAAGACCCAGCCGGGGCATGAGAACTTTACAGAGCAGGAGACAGCCCTGTTTGGCAGACTGAGAGCCCTTAGGACCGAGATCGCCAAGGAGGAGAAGGTGCCGCCCTATATCGTATTTTCCGACAAGACCCTGACCCACATGTGCATCCTGAAGCCCAAAACCAGGAGAGAGATGCTGACCGTGTCCGGGGTGGGGGAGTTTAAGTTTGAAAAGTATGGGGAGCGTTTTTTAGCCTGTATCGGCACAGCGCTGGGGAATACATAAATTTGCCTTTCTTCATGGAATTGCCAATCAGGTTATTCCGCGAAATAGAGAAAACATATGGGGTATAATTATAGAAATAAGGGAGATGTCATACTGATATGCTCCCTTAATTGCTGTTATATAATTTCTCCAGTTCTGCAAACTAGAATTTAGCATTCGTTCAGGAATTTTTGTAATTCTTCTACAAACTGCCCGATATGCAAACCATCCACAAAAGAATGGTGCGCTTGCGCGGAAATTGGAATCAAAACTTTTCCATCCCTTTCATAGTATTTGCCCCAATCAAAAAGAGGTGTCGCGTTATCTTTCTTTCCTGAGTTTGTATGTGATATATGAGTATATGTAACCCAAGGCATAGGCGAACACTGAAAAACATCATTTCCTAATGGTCCTGTAAAATATTCTTTTTGTCCATCTAAAAAGCGATAGCGAAAAGCTTCTATGTTATTCGCGCATCTACACACCGCATATACCATAGCCATTGTAAAGGATAATCCTTGTCCCTTGACCATGTGCTTAAAATTTGTAATGTCCGCTTCAAATGTCACGCAAAAAGCAGGCTCTACACTGTTTCTGAAAATCGCGCAACGCAAAGCTCTTTCCCATGTTTTTTCGTTTAGAATCTGGTAGGTGATACTGGACGATGGTTTGTGGAAAAATGAAAGAATAAGCTGTTTTTCTGTAAAGAAGCAGTAGGCAGTATGAAAGGCATATGCAGGGGGCACATGCCTTTTCTTTTTGGGGAGTGAAATGGGAAAGTCTGCTGCCGGGTTATAAATCCAGTTTCCGGAAATCAATCCATAAGTCTTCGTAAATATTGACCTTGACGCTATCGGTAAATGAGTAGATAGCAGGAGCAGAATCATGTTCCATATCATAAACCAGGATGGTCTGCTTCATGGGATCTACAATCCAGTATTCTCTCACATTGGCAGAGCGATATAGGGACAATTTAGTATAATAATCCATTCGTCTGCTGCCAGGGGAAACAATTTCTATAATCCAGTCTGGGGCACCTTTACAGCCATGTTCATCCAGTTTACTTTTATCACAGATCACGGATATATCCGGCTCCAGATATTTGGAATCATCTTCACAGAGAAATACGGCAAAGGGGGCAGGGTAGACTTTGCATTTACCTTTGCTCAGGGTGATGTGGTTGTAAATGGCCGCATGCAGGAATGAGAGCATTTCTTGATGCTTCCGGCTGGGCGGTGCCATATAGTAAATCTGACCATTTATCAGTTCGGCCCTTCTGCCCTCTGGCAAGCTGTAGATATCGTCAATGGTATATCGTCTTTCTTGTGCTAATGCTGGCGGCATATTATTATTTCCTTTCGTGGTATTGTGTGTAGCCTGTTTTAGATACAAATAATTGTGCCGTAAAAGCAAGCATTTGCTGCCCATCTACGGAATCCTCTGTCATTTGTAAGCAGACCGTGGACAATGAAGAACAGATGCTGTCAATAGTGTTGTCCTTGTTATTTATATCTTAGTGCCATCCGCCGAGGGCTTTTGCGATTTTATCCAATTCCTCGGGAGAGAATGTTTCGCTTTTGAGTTTTTGAGCCATCGTCATAGTTGGTTACTCCTTTCAGATGGTTTCTAATGTTATTATATATTATAAAATTAAAAATATAAAGGATTTTAAAATAAAAGATAGTGAAAGTCAGAACAGCCCGTGACTCCAGGCAATAAACACAGCGGCTATGTCCTGGATCAACGGTCATAAGACCCTGTAAAAGCAAGGGGAGGCAGCAGGTCCGGCGGCAGGGAGGCCCCGGATACCTGGATGACTGCGGAGGCCACCTGATTGGCATAGGATACGGCCTGGTCCAAGGGAATATCCATGGTAAGACAGGCCAGCACGGTTCCCACATGGGCGTCGCCAGCGCCGATGGTGTCCGCGATATGGGCGGCAGGGACGGCGGGGATGTGGAAACAACTGCCGTCTTTATCTATGTAAAAGGCACCGTTTTCCCCTAAAGTGACGATGACAATGCTGCCTGTTTTCTCGTGGAGCATGGCCGCGGCCTCTAAGTAGCCGGAAGCTCCCGTAAGGTCTAAGGCTTCCTGCTCATTGATGTGGAGCATGGGCTTGAGGGCCATAAGGCGGGCCGCTTTTTCCGGAGACACCCGGCAGCCCCTGGGGCCCGGGGCATAGCAGATCGGAAGGCCGGGGTTCTTCTCCAGCCAGGAAATCAGGTTCACACCCGTTGGCTCCTCCACCTCCAGGCCGCAGATGTAGACCAGGCCGAAATCAGCCGGGTCATAAGGCTCCATCCAGGATTCTTGGAAAGTGTACTCCACGCCGTGGTAGGACAGGAACGTGCGCTCGCCGGAGGCTTCTACAAGACAATAACAGCAGCCATTGTCCCTGTCCGGAATCCGGACCGGCATGGGAATGTCCGCCGCTGAGAGACAGTCGGCTACATAATTGCCGTACATGCCTGTTCCCACAGGGCTTATGAAGGTGTGGTCAGCGCCCAGAAGCCTCATAATATAGGCCACATTGTAGGCGCAGCCTCCCAAGGCCATGGACTGGGAGGTGGGGTGCAGATCCTCAGCTGTGACAGGAAGATGGTCAAGATGAATGATAACGTCCACGCAGGTGGAGCCGATGATCAGGGCTGGTTTCATGGTATGGAAAGGTCTCCTTTCGTAGGTTGTGTTGGGAGGGGCCGGGGACTGAATCCCCGCTGGCGTCACTGCACATAAGGATTGTCCCGGCTTAGTTTTCTCAGCTCTCTGGGAGTGCAGTGAAAGATCTCTTTAAACTGTTTGTAAAACATCTTATTGTTGAAAATTCCGTTGCTTTCCATGATCTCCTGGATGCTGCTGTCCGTGTACAAAAGATCCTGATAAATGTGATTCAGCCGCACATGGCTGACATACTGGAGAAAGGACATGCCGGTGTTCTTTTTGAAAAAACGGCAGAAATATTCCTTATTCAGACCCAGAGCGTCCGCCGCTGCCTGAAGCTCCACAGGCTCCTTGTAGTGCTGTTCCACGTACTGGAAGATCTGTTCCACGCGGCTTAGCTGGCTGTTGCCAGTGGTGATCACCGTGTCCGGTATGGGGCTCGAGAACTCATCCACCAGAACGGCCAGGATAGACAGAATCAGGGCGCTGCTGGCAAAGGGATAGCTTGGCTTTTGTACAAAATAGAGCTGGGTCAGATCTTTAAGATATTCACACAGCCGGTTGTAGCTGTCCTGCTGTTTCGGAAGAGGCTTATTCGCGTGGCAGGTGATTCCCAGCAATTCAATGTCCGGCATATACCGGCGGAGAGAGGATTTTGAAATATGGATACAGATCCCCATGGTCTGAGGAAGCTCATAGACCACCTCATGGATGATGGAGGAATCCACCACCATCAGATCCAGAGGTTTGATACAGTAAGTCTCTCCTTCCATGGTCAGTACGGCGCTTCCATTTAAAATATAAAGGATCTCCATCTCCCGGTGCCAGTGAGGCGGCGAGTTGCAGCTCATGGTCACAAACTTGATCTGAAATCCCATCTCAGGCGAAACATTGGTCTCTTTAAAAATGGTTTCCATAATAGTTATTATACTGCCTTTTTCATGATTTTCAAGAGCAAAAGTCAATATTGACCATATTTTAGATAAAATCACGCCTTTTATCTTCCTTGTTTTTCCTGTATCATAAGCACATCGGTTGAAAAACTGATGAAAATGGAAGTCAATAAGGAGGAAAATATTATGGTTAAGAATATCAATAGATTCTGGAATGAGCAGAGCAGAAATATAGGGGCAGGGGCGTTTGCCGTGGCAATGACACTACTGATGATAACCATGCGGTATGTAGGATACTTTTCATAAAAATAAGGTTCTCGCCCCGTGGTATGGACGTAATTTTCTGTAACTTTTCTTTCTCTTTGCCGTCTGCCAGGGTTTCCAGGACTTCAGAGGAAACTCTGGAGGACAAGATGATCCAGCTGAGGGCAGAACTGATGGACGAATGTGTGGAGAGCATAAGGTACTTCCGGGGAACGAAGTCAAGATCAGTTAGAAATGAATATCGCGGATGTGAGGCTTGCTGCTTAGGTGGCAGGCCTTTTTTGGCTTGAAAAACCTGCAATTCTATTGTACTATAAGATTGAGAGGAAGGTAAAAAAGAGAAAAAGGAAGAGTGGGGCGTAGAAGGTTGTCAGCTATGTTGGAGAGAAGAATCTTATGAAAAATAAGTTATTTATAAAGTGTATCTATTTATGTATACTCGGAGGATTCCTTGTTAACTTGCGATCAATCACAATGTTTCTTAATGTGGAAACAGCGGAGATGATCTTGAAGAAAGGTTTTGGTACCTCCTTGATGAATATGGGAAATAATATACAAAAGTCGTTGATTCCGGGACTTGCCGCGGGATTTATTGGATTCATGATGAACCGGCAATTACGGATGTGGCAAGGATGCTTGCTTTGCTTATTTCTTCCTCTCTTTGATGTATTATTCCAGTGTGTTTTGATTCCTCTATTGGGAATATTGTTTACTTCAGAATCTTATGCCATAAATTTGATGTCAGTTGCTTTTAATTATACGGTAGTTTTATCTTTTTCATTTCCTGTTTTTTTCATTGGCCTGGTTTTTTATGGTATCCTTGTAAAGGACAAGCTGGTTGTTTTGGCCTGTGGGATATGGAATATTGGATGGTATTTTCTTTTATATCTGCTTCCGCCGATTTTCCCCCAATTTAATTATGATCAGCTCAGCATGGACAGGGGTGAGCTCACCAGAAGATGGATGCTCTATGGCCTGTCGTATTCAGCTATTATTTTGCTGCTGTTTTTGATATTCAAGGACTTACACAATGTAAGTGCTCCTAAGGACGGCATACAGTGATGTACTTCCTCTTCAGATGAGTACCTGTAAGGTTCCGGGGAAAATATCGTCAAAACCGATAAGACTATCGGAATTACGAATTAGACAGTACTCTTTTGAGTGCTTATAATGTAAGCAGATGTCTGACAAAAAGATATCAGACTCAAAGGAGGATGCATATGAGGAGGAAAAAAGAGTTTTTGTGTTTTTCACTGGCACTTGCTCTCGCGGCAGGCTGCGCGCCGGCAGGAGAGACCGCTGGGACGGCGGAGACGACACAGAGTACAAAGGAAGAAGGGGTCAGCACAGTGGCTGAGACAACCGGGGAGGCGGAAACTACAGCGGCTGAGAAAGAAACCAGCGGGCCGGTTTCCGCGGACATGTCCTATAAGGCGGGAATCTATGCCGCTGCCGCGAAAGGGCACAACGGGGATGTGATGGTAGAAGTAGAATTTTCGGATACAGCCATCCTTAAGGTGACGGTGACAGAGCAGGATGAGACTCCGCAGATCGCCACTACGGCTTTAGAGCAGATTCCGGCCGGGATCGTGGATAGACAGAATTTGATGGTGGATGCCATTGCCGGCGCTACCATTACCAGTGGGGCCATTGTGGAAGCGGTTGGCGATTGTGTCGCTCAGGCAGGCGGGAATGTGACGCTGCTGACCGCAAAGGCAGAGGCAGAGGCAGATACAGAGAAGCATTCTGCCATGGATTTTACCATTGGAGAGTATACACCGGATGTGGTGGAGGAGTATGATATTGTAATTGTAGGCGCTGGACTGGCAGGCATGACAGCGGCTTCCGAGGCAGTACAGCAGGGCGCGAAGGTGGCGGTCCTGGAAAAGCTGAGTTATCTGGGCGGACAGGGACTGGGCGGAGAAGGGTTCTTTGCCTTTAATACGGACCTGGTTCTGGAGGCCACTGACGGCAAAGGCTATGATAAGATGAATATGCTCCATGATGTGCTGGAATTTGGCGCGTACATGAATGACGCGACACTGTGGAATACATACATTGATCACTCCGCGGAAAACTATGAGTGGATCAAAAGCCTGGGAATCGGCGTGCCGGAAGTGGAGGGCCAGAAGAGCGCCTACATTGTCCATCACAATTTTCAGGGACATGATAATGGAGGAACGGTTGCCATCAATGCCATGGAGGAGATCGTGGTAGATGCCGGGGGCAAAATTTACAGGGAAACACCGGCTGTTGATCTGTGTCTGGATGATTCAGGAGAAATACAGGGTGTCTATGCCCGCGGTGCGGATGGAACCATTTATCAGTTTAACGCGCCGGCTGTGATTCTCTGTACAGGAGGATTTTTGCAGAGTGAGGAGTGGATGGATTATTTTCATTTGAGCTATGATCGCCGTGATATTAACTCAACACCTGGACATGATGGAGACGGACTGCGCATGGCTTACAGCGTAGGCGCTGCCAGCGGCAATGTCTGCATCATGATGCTTGGGCCTGGCCTGTGGGGATTTTCCCGGGATCAGGATCAGATTGAATACGCTCTGACGAAAACCGGCGCTCTCTGGGTCAACCAGGACGAGGTTCGTTTCTGCAATGAAGATATTGTTACTACCAACTATACCCTGGCGGCCAATGCCATCATGTCGCGGCACGAGGTCTGGGCCATTTTTGATGACGCTTATATCAATGCCCGGGCTACAGGCGGCATGTTGGAGAGCACCAATGACCGGAAGGCGGGAGGAGCCCTGGAAAACCTGTACGCTGTTCAGAATGCGGTGAACGATTGGTTAAAGTAGACAGTCAGGGACACCCCGACATGGAGGGGCTGTGGCAAAAAGATTTTTCATTTTGCCGCAGCCTCTTTGCCTGTGTCCGAAAAACATGGTATACTGATTTTCCAAGGAGGGAGAGTATGAAATTTCAGAGAATTGAGTGTTTTCTTATGGTGGCCCGGCACAAAAGCTTTTCCCGGGCCGCAGGCGATCTGTTCATGGCCCAGTCATCCGTGACCGGGCAGATTAAGAAGCTGGAGGAGGAGGTAGGCTTTCAGGTGATGGAGCTGGGACGGGACGGGGTGCGTCTTACACCGGTGGGCCAACGCCTCCGCGAAGAATTGAAACAGATTATGGAACAGTATACCAGCGCGGTCAGCCTGTGTCAGCGGATTGCCAGGGAAGAAACCAGCTTTTTGTCTGTGGGTTATCCCAGTCCGCCTGAGTGGGGAAACATGTCCGAGCTGATTCGCCTGTTCCGCCAGGAGAATCCGGAAGCCCTGCTGAAGCTGAAGCTGGATAAGGGTCGTCAATTGCTGGAGGCATTTAGGACAGGAGCTTTGGATTTGATATTTGGCGATATGGGATATCTGGAACAGTTAAGCGGAGTTCGGATCTTTCCTCTTTTTATGGCCCCCTTTTATGTCCTGGTGCCTTCTGGACATGAACTGGATGGAAAGGAAACGGTTACGGCTGAGGATATCAATTGCCACAGGGCTTTTTGTCTGTCGCCGGAGATTCCGGATATAACCATAGGCTTACTGTCAACCCGTATGAAGGAGGCTGGCGTGGAACTGGAGAGAATGATTCCGGTGACCCACCGGGAAGACGTGGTGGCCTCCGTATATGCTGGTATGGGTCTGGGAATTGTTCCGGGAACCCTTGGGAAAGATTATTACCAGACCCATGTAGCGGTGTTGGATGCGCCCCGGTCTTCTTTTTATCTGGGCTGCGCCTGCCGTGCCGGTGTTGAAAATGAACTGCGGGACAGGTTTATCCATCTGGCGAGGAATTATTGGTGGATGCGGCAGAGAACACATCATGACAGATATTCATGAACATTATGACGCCGTCAACCATGTTGCCGGGACCGCTGCCCTTTTGCCCATCCGCCCATTCCAGGCCTGCCACCAGGCATTCCCTCACCTGACGGCCCGCGAAAGGAAAGCCCTCCATGCGATCGTAACCGTTGTACATGTGTTGTGTCCCCGCTGAAAATCAAATGCCCATAAGACATTGATTTCAGCAGGGATTTTTGTTTGGATCCGAATTGTTACTACTCCTCCTCATCTGACCCAAGGAGCTTTTCCTGGGTATGAAGAAGTTCTCTGGCCATGAGGAGAAGATACTGCTGGGTTTCCGGAGCCAGATGGCTGAAAATATTGGTAAATTCCTTTTCATAAGGAGAGCCGGAAAACATCTCTCCGGATCCGGTGCGGAGCCAGTCCTCATTTACATTGTAGACCGAACAAATCACTTTGATATGGCGGTCGGCAAGAGGGTTGATCCCGTTTTCGATCATGGAATAGGCGGTCTGTGTTAATCCCAATTGTTTCGCGAAATTTGTCTGGTTGATCTTTAATTTCTTCCGCAGCTGTTTTAAACGGCTGGTCAAATGTATCCACCTCACTTACATTCTTTTCGTTATTTTCTGAATTTCTTACATATCCCAAAGCGTTTTCTTATGCCGTGTTTTTCCCTGTGGAGCAGGGGTCTTTTATCATATCTTACATTATCATGGGGAAAATAAAAAATCAAGAAAAATATCATTAAGTTAATAAAACATGTTGACACAATATTAATAATATGATATTTTATGAACATAAAATTAATGAGAGGAGTGCCGGGAATGGAAAATACGATTATCAAGGAAACGACAGATATATTCAATAGGCTGACACCGAAGAACCAGACCTACTTTATGATCCTGGTGCGTCTGGCGGAAGCGGCGGAGAATGGCGCGAAGCACAGAGATGCCATCCGCCAATCCTGCGGTTCTTCAAGGCTCATTGCCCCGCGGCAGGAAAATGAGAGTAAAGAAAATTCGGACATTTGACTAAAAACGTACAAATAATTCAGGAAATCAGGAGGTGCGTTTTGAGAATTTCGGATTGGGATTCAGAAAACCTGATTGACGATTTTATCAACACCCGGGTTATCAGACGAGGTCTGGACAGACGTACGGAAAAGGCCTATCGCATGGACCTGGAGCAGTTTTACATATGGGCCCGGGGGAATAAAGACGCCGCTCCCGGGATGAGCGAAAACGGTTGGGGAAACGAGATGGAGCTCTATCTGTCCTATCTTGTCCGGGAGAAGTCTTTGCGCCCCTCTACCATTTACAGGAAACATAAGGTTCTCAATTACCATCTTCTGTATCTCATGGAACAGGGGGTGGTCGCTGACCGCGGACCGTTAAAGCATGAACTGCCGCCCAAGGAAGAACAGGAGCCGGAAAAGACACAAGGAAACAGCCTGCTGTCAAAAAAAGAAGTGGACGCGTTTTTCCAGGCCATGAACCGTGAATATGAAGATCTGGACAGCAATTTCCGCAAGCGGGTATGTCTTCGGGATTTGGTCATGATGAAACTGCTTTTCTATCATGGAATTGAGATCAGCCAGCTGCTTCGTCTTGAGACAACGGATTATAACCGGAAAACGGCAGTCCTGACAGTAGGGGGGAAACGGGGACAGAGTCATTCTGTCCATCTTTTTTCCCGGTCACTCCAAAGCGCGGTAGACCGGTGGCTGGAAGAGCACGAGTCCTTTGAACGGGGGAACGAATATGACCGCTGCCTGTTCTTATCGAAACTTGGCCGGCCTCTGTCCATGAAGATGGTAATAGAGATTTTTGATAAATACAGGGAGCTGGCGGGAATTGAGAAAGAATGTACGCCTAAGGATCTGAAAAGAAGCATGAAAAGATATGCCCGGGAAGTGGTGATGGAACAGTGCGTATGACAAACGGACCAGGAAGGAACGCGAGATGGCTGTGGATGGGAGCTATACACATAAGGTTGACAAAAAAGAGATTCCCACATGCAATATTATGGGAGTGAATATCGCGGCGGTAAATATGGAGTGGCTTTTAAGGTTCACGGATGCTCACATAAAAGAGCTGTCCGGAGATTACATGTGTGTGTCAAATGTACATACCACCGTGACTTCTTATGAAAATTCAAAGTACCGCGCCATACAGAACGGGGGAATCATGTCTATTCCCGACGGCGGGCCTCTTGCCGCGGTAGGGCAGAAACGGGGGTACAAGAACATGGACCGGACGGCTGGCCCTTCCTATCTGGAGGAAATTTTAAAAATTTCAGCACAAAAAGGGTGGAGGCATTACTTGTATGGTTCAACGAAAGAGACCCTTCAGGCCTTAAGGGCAGTATTTGAAAAAGATTATCCTGGTATCCAGATCGCGGGGATGTACAGCCCTCCATTCAGGCCAGCTACCGAAGAGGAGGACAGAGAGATTGTGGCCCGGATCAATGAGGCGTATCCGGATTTTATATGGGTGGGGCTTGGAGCACCTAAGCAGGAGATCTGGATGGCAGATCATCAGGGAAACATTCATGGATTTATGGTTGGCGTGGGTGCCGCGTTTGACTATCTGGCAGGAAATATAAAAAGAGCGCCTGAGTGGATGCAGAAAAGCAATATGGAATGGTTCTACCGATTGCTGCAGGATCCAGGGAGGCTGTTTTACAGATATTGGCATACAAATACAAAGTTTATATGGCACGCGCTGATCAGGGGTAGGTAATAGATGGAAGAAAAGCTGAAGATTCTTATGGTTCATAATTATTATCAGATTCCCGGCGGAGAAGATACGGTTGTTGCCAATGAGAAAAGAATGCTTGAGGACCAAGGCCATAGAGTTATTTTGTACCAGAGAAGCAATTTGGAACTAAAAAATATGAGCAAGATCCGGAAAATGTTTCTGCCTGTTACCATGGTTTTTAGCCCTAAGGTCTATAAGGAAGTTTGTAAGATTATTAAAGAACAGAAGACAGATCTTGTCCATGTGCATAATACGCTTTTTTTGATCAGTCCGTCGGTATACTATGCCGCGATCAAGCGCGGGGTTCCGGTTGTCCAGACCATTCATAATTTCCGCCTTTTATGTCCGGGAGCCACTTTTTACAGAGATGGCCATATATGCGAAGAATGTGTTAAAAAGGGATTGATACGCGCGATAAAACACAAATGCTATCGGGACAGCAGGCTTCAGACGCTGGCCTGTGGGATAAATATGAAAATCCACAGGCTGTCCGGTATCTACAGGCGGATCAATTATATTTGCCTGACAGAGTTTAATCGGAATAAATTGCTGGAATTCAATCAAATCAGGAAAGAAAATGTTTTCATAAAATCCAATTTTGTTGAAAGCGCTGGCGCTGTTATGCCGGGTGAACAAAGAAAAAATCAGTTTGTTTTTGCCGGTCGGCTGGAGAAAATTAAAGGAGTCGATCTGCTTTTGGCCGCATGGAAAGAGATGGCTGACCAGGCACCGGGGCTGATCATATGCGGAACAGGTCCTCTGGAAGGATGGTGCGGGAAGTTTGTGGAAGAAAAGAATTTAAAGACCGTACAGATGATGGGGTATGTTCCCAACGAAAAAGTTCAGAAACTCATAGGAGAAAGCAAAGCCCTTATTTTACCAACCCGGTGTTATGAAGGATTTCCCATGAGTATGGTTGAAGCGTTTTCTGTGGGCACTCCGGTTGTCTGCCCTGATATGGGAAATACAGGAAGCATTGTCCTAAATGGAATAAATGGCCTCAAATTTATACCTGATTCAAAAGAAGACCTGATAAGAGCGGTTTTGGAAATATCCAAGTATAACCAAATCAATGAAACGACTTATCATACTTATTTAGAAAAATACACGAGGAAGAAAAATTATAGGAAGATGATGGATATATACAAGGAGGTCATAAGACGTGGCTGAATTGATGGTTTGGAATGATAAAATAATATGAACATAAACAGAATTTGGACAAGAAGATTTTTGGGAACCTGAAATGAATGAACAAACAAAGATTACAATAATTACCGCGTGTTATAACAGTGAACTGACTATTGAAAATACGATAAAGAGTGTTTTGGCACAGGAATATAAGGCTCTTGAATATATTATTGTAGATGGTGATTCAAAAGATAATACCGTCGCGATTGTTAATAAGTATGCGGTGGATAATCTGTATATAAAGGTGATTTCTGAACCAGATGAGGGAATCTCTGATGCCTTTAATAAGGGAATAAGATTGGCAAGCGGGACCTTGATAGGACTTATTAACTCAGATGATGAGCTGGCAGCGGGAGCGCTGGAGTCGGTGAATAATTGTTACATAAATACGAACGCGGACGTTATTTATGGAGACACGATTGTAATGGATAAAGAGAATGGACTAAAGATATTAAAAAAGGCTGGAGAAATTGAAAAAATCAAATATGAAATGCCTTTTATCCATCAAAGTTGCTTTGTAAAGAGAACCGCATATGAAGAAGTGGGTGTCTACAATAAAGAATATAAGCTCTGTATGGATTATGATATGATGGCCCGCCTATATCATAGCAAGTATTATTTTGCGAAGGCAGAAGGCGTGATTTCAATTTTTCACTATGGAGGAACCTTTTGCGAACATCCTATTAGGACGATTAATGAAGATATGAAAATAGCTGAGAAATATGGCTTGGGTAAGTCTGAGGTAATCAAGTATAAATTAAAACTTTTTTCTAAAAATATTTGCAAACGGATTTTTGTAAGATTAGGAATATGGAGGATAGTGTATAAATTACTGAAAGGAGGTGCTTTAAATAATGAAGAAGGTATCTGTTTTGATGACCATATATAATGCGGAAAATATGCTCAAGAAAAGTATTCCCAGTATTTTAAACCAAATCTATACAAATCTGGAATTTGTTATTGTTAATGATGGCTCAACAGACAATTCGGCGAAAATAGTTGAACGGTTCGCGGAACAAGATCATAGAATTATTTTTATTAACAGAACCATTAATAAAGGGCGCAATTACTCATTAAATGAAGGTTTGCGAAATTGCGG
>CAJUSJ010000021.1 GCA_910588865.1 uncultured Lachnospiraceae bacterium | reverse complement strand
ATTATTTGAAATAACGTCAGGAGGTATTGCGTTAATTCTATACGTCTTATATATGACATATGAAACAACAAACCATATATATTATTTTCTGATTTTTCAAGTAGTAGCGGTAATAGTAGATATTACGTGGTTTTATCAAGGATTAGAGGAATTTGGGAAAATTGTCGCAAAGAATATTTTTTTTAAATCTTTAAATATTGTCTACCTCTTTGGATTTGTAAGGAGTGCGGATGATATTTACAAATACGCTTTTGGATTAGCGTTTTTTACGTTCTTAGGAAATTTGTCTTTATGGTGGAATGTACGCAAATATATTACTCGAATATCTGTTAAAGAACTCCAACCGTTTAAAAGGACATGTGAAATTCTTTTGTTATTCATTCCCGCCATAGCAATTAATGTTTATACTGTCCTTGATAAAACTATGATTGGAATTATAACTCAGGATTCCTTTCAGAATGGATATTATGAACAAGCAATCAAAATATCTAAACTTGTATTAACGCTTGTGACTTCATTAGGAACTGTTATTATGCCTCGAATTGGATATTACTTTAAACAAGGAGATACTTGTGAAGTTACAAAATTGATGTATAATGGGTTTAAATTCGTATTTCTATTAGGGATACCTTTATGCATAGGATTGATGATAGTTTCCTCTAATTTTGTTCCTTGGTTTTATGGACCTGGATATGAGAATGTAATTTTGCTTTTGAAAATTTTACCCATCTTAATTATTGTTATTGGAATCAGTAATATTACAGGAACACAATATTTAATTCCTACTAAAAGAGAAAATTTACTTACGTTAACAGTTGTGCTTGGAGCGTTAACAAATTTTAGTCTCAATACCTTTATGATACGCATTTATGGGGCAATGGGAGCGGCGATTGCGTCAGTTATCGCGGAAACAGTCATTGCGGTTTCTCAGCTTTTGGTTCTCAGGAGAGAATTATCAATAATAGAGATATTTAAGGGTGGCGCTAACTACTATATTGCTAGCATCATAATGGCTATACTATTATATTGGTCTGCTCATTTTTTTATGCCTTCGATAGTTAACACATTTATTTTGATACTGATTGGGTTTAGTTCATATGTTATTTTATTAATAGTGTTGCGTGATGATTTCTTTCTTTTTAACATTACGAAAATAATGTATATGATAAGAAAAAGGAGATAAGCGCTATATTATGCTCATTTATATGGAATGAAACAATACCATGGAGAGAACACGACCTCTTGTAGTTACCACATGGAAATGATATCATTCCTTTAAGAAACGATAAAAGCCTGTAAAACACTGGCTGAGTATGCGGGGTTTGTAGAGCAGATTTGCGGGAACAGAATAAATGGGATGGAGATCGGCGAAGCCGTAGATAAAGCAATTAATGATATGCCTGCGGATTACGCCTGCCATACCGGCAAGCCTTTTTGCGATTTTTGTCGTGTAAAGCGTTTGATATAAGTTTATAACTTTAATGTGATAAGTATAAAAAACTTACTAAATAAGTAGAGGCGCGGTTCAAATCGACCCCTTGTAATTATCATATAGAGATGTTATAATTCTTTTAGAGAACTACGGAAAGATGTACAGTCAGAGATGTTCACCAGTAAAAGCCGCAAAAAATATAAAAGCCATACAAACGAAAGGAGTGAAGGGGGGCATATGCCAACAATCAATAAGAAATATAAAGACCGTTTATTCAGCTTTTTGTTTGGAAGTGAGACTAACAGAGAATGGACACTAAGCTTGTATAATGGGGTAAACGGCACCAATTATGAAAACCCGGAAGACATTTATTTCACGACCATTGAAAACGCTGTTTATATGGGAATGAAAAATGATATTTCTTTTATTCTGTTCTATGTAATGAATATTTACGAGCAACAAAGCACTTACAATCCCAATATGCCGGTGCGTCAGCTGATGTACGCAGGAAAACTTTATGATAAATATATTCAAATGAACAACCTGAATATTTATGGAAAGACGATGGTGCGGCTTCCGCTTCCAAAGCTTGTAACCTTTTACAACGGAACAGAAGGCGAAGAGGATAAAATCTTATGCCTGAGCGACGCTTTTGAGTGTGAAGGGGAAGCCATGGAGCCGGATATTGAAGTGAAAACGCGAATGATAAACATCAACTATGGACATAACACGAAACTGATGAAAGCCTGCAAACCACTGGCTGAGTACGCGTGGTTTGTAGAGCAGATTCGTGGAAACAGATTAAATGGGATGGAGATCGGCGAAGCCGTAGATAAAGCAATTAATGATATGCCCGCGGATTACGAAATCAGAATGTTTTTGATGGGCAACAGAGCGGAGGTAAGAGATATGTGCATTACAGAATATAACGAGGCTGAGACTATGAAGATGCTCAGAGAAGAGGGACGAAAAGAAGGACGAGAAGAAGGACGAGAAGAAGGACGAAAAGAGGGACGAAAAGAGGGACGAAAAGAGGGACAGGAAGAAGGGGAGGATAAATTAGGAAGACTTGTGTCACTGCTGATTTTAAAAGGCAGAAATGAGGATGTCCAAAAGGCGGCAACGGATAAGGCGGTAAGAGCGAATCTGTATAAAGAGTTTAAAATTCTTTGATAGAAATAATATTTCGGTGTTAGAATTTTGCCTAAAGGGAATGGGGCAACCGAAGGCGGCGGATCTGGGGAAGGAAGGGACGATATATGGGCGGCGGAAGCGGGAAGAAAAAACTTCCGGTGGGAATTGAGAATTTTGAAAAAATCCGAACCGATGGATTTTACTATGTGGACAAGACAGGGCTGATCCGTGATCTGCTTTATAGATGGGGGAAGTGAATCTGTTTACCAGACCCAGAAGGTTCGGCAAGTCGCTGAATATGAGTATGCTCCGGGCATTCTTTGAGATCGGCTGTGACAAGACACTGTTTGACGGCCTGGATATCTCAAAGGAAGAGGATTTGTGCCGGGAATATATGGGGAGATTCCCAGTGGTGTCAGTCAGCTTTAAAGGCGTGGAAGCGGAGGACTATGAGACTGCCCGCGACATGATGATCGAAGTGATTAACGAGGAAGCGAGGAGACTGCAGTATGTCCTTGAAAGCGACAGATTCTCATTGGAAGATAAAAAGACATTTTCTGTGTTAATGAAAGTTTCTGTGTTAATGAAAGGAAACATAGATCAGGGAACCCTGTGCCACAGCCTGCGCAGGCTTTCGGAATTACTTAGGAAACATTATGGTCAGAAAGCCATTATCCTGATAGACGAGTATGACGTGCCCCTCGCGAAGGCCAGCGAAAGGGGATATTATGAGCGGATGGTCACATTGATCCGCGGAATGTTTAACCAGGCCCTTAAGACCAACGACAACCTTCAGTTCGCGGTGCTGACCAGCTGTCTGCGTGTGGCCAAGGAGAGCATTTTCACGGGCCTGAACAACCCAAAGGTTTTCTCTGTCACCTCAGTCCGGTTTGACGAGTATTTCGGCTTTACCGACAGGGAAGTGAGAGAGATGCTGGGATATTATGGATTGGATAACTGGTATGACTCGGTGAGGGGCTGGTATGACGGATACCGTTTCGGGAATGTGGACGTGTACTGCCCATGGGACGTGATCAACTTTTGCGATGACCTGACCGATGAGCCGGATCTGGAGCCAAGGGACTATTGGTCCAACACCAGCGGAAACGATATCGTCAGGTACTTTATGGAGAAAGTGGACAAGGGCCTGACGAGAGGGGAGATCGAGGCCCTGGTGGCGGGCGAGACGGTGACAAAGGAGGTCCGCGAGGAACTGACTTACGATAACCTGTACGAGACCGCGGGGAATCTTTGGAGCGTGCTGTTCATGACAGGGTATCTGACCATGCGCGGGAAACCGGTTGGAAAACGCGTGGAGCTGGCCATTCCCAACATGGAGATCCGGAATATATTCACGGAGCGGATCATGTCCATGTTCAAAGAGGAGGCGGGGAAGGACGGAAAGAGGCTGGAGGAATTCTGCGGGGCGCTGAGGGAAGGAAAGGCGGGAGAGGTGGAGAGATTGCTTAACGCCTACCTGGGAAAGACCATCAGCATCCGGGACACGTTTGTGAGAAAACCGCAAAAAGAAGATTTTTACCACGGGATATTGCTTGGAATATTAGGATTTAAGGAAGACTGGTATGTAAAATCCAACAGAGAGTCCGGAGATGGGTACAGTGACCTTGTGGTCAGGATCAAGAGAGAGGAGATTGGAATCATTATAGAGGTAAAGTACGCTGAGAAGGGGAACTTTGAGGCAGCCTGCCGGGAGGCCATGGAGCAGATCGAGAAAGATGGATACACAGCGGAATTGAGGGAGGATGGTTTTCGCTCGATCTATAAGTACGGCATAGCCTGTTTTAAGAAGAAGTGCAAAGTGGTGATTGAAAAAGAGTAGATAATCCCCCGCCAAAGCGGTGCCCATACCTGCCGCCCGCAGTCCAACAGGCGGCGATCTGTCCGGGTTTGGCGGGGCATTTAACCAAGGATCTCTTTCAATTTTTTTATAAGCAGATCCACGTCAATGGGTTTTGTGATAAACCCATCCATGCCGCAGTCCAAGGCCGCCTGTTCATCTTCATGAAAGGCGTTGGCTGTCATGGCCACAATGGTGGTCTTTGACAGGGCAGGGTCTTCTAATTGGCGGATTGCTCTTGTGGCCTGGTGCCCGTTCATGACAGGCATCTGGATATCCATGAGAATCAGGTCATAATATCCGGGAGAGGATTTGGAAAGCATTTCCACGGCGATCTGTCCGTTCTCAGCGGTTTCAATTTGAAATCCGTATCCTGTGAGAATCTCAGTAGCGATCTCCCTGTTTAATTCATTATCCTCTGTCAGAAGAATCCGGGTGTTGGTGAAATCCGCGTTCTCTCCGGAATCCGGTTCTGCCTGTAAAGCGTGGGTTTGGACAAGGGGGAAGAAGAAGGTGACCGTGAATTCGGTCCACTGTCCTTTCTGGCTTTTTACGTCAATCATGCCGTTCATCAGTTCCACTATTGCCTTGGTGATGGACATCCCAAGTCCGGTTCCCGGAATCTTGTTGACCGTGGAGTTGACCTCCCTCTCAAAAGAATCAAATACCCGGGGGAGAAACTGCTGGCTGATGCCGATTCCGGTGTCCTTCACGCGGATCTCAAAATTTCCCCAGCCTTCCAGAGAACTGTCAGCCTGGGACAAAGTCAGGGTCACGCTGCCGCCTGCTGGAGTAAATTTCATGGAATTGCTCAGCAGATTCATGAGAATCTGATTCAAATGGGTGCTGTCACAGATTACATGGGTGTTGTGGAGATTTTCCAGATCCATGTAAAAGTTAAGCTGCCGTTTCTCCATCTCCTCTGACACAACATTGTATGTCTCCTGAAAAATTTCCCTCAGATCATTTTCGGATTCTTTGATGACCATCTTGCCGCTTTCTAACAAGCTCATCTCCAGGACATCTTTCATAAGTTCCAGGAGGAGCTTGCCGGAGGACAGGATTTTTTGTAAATACCCGGAAACCTTATTCATGTCACCTATGTTTTTTTGGGCCAAGGCCGCGAAGCCCATAATGGCGTTCATGGGAGTCCGGATATCGTGGGACATGTTGGAGAGAAAACGGCTTTTGGCGGCGCTGGCCTGGGAGGCGGCATTGGCGGCTTCCGAGAGGGCCCTGCGGATCAGGCGCTCTTCTGTCAGGTTGGAAAAAGAGAATATATATTTTTCTTCTGTACCAAAGATAACAGGGCTGCAGGTCACGGACAGCCACATAGTCTGTCCAAAGGTTTTATTAAAACATTCTATTTCCCATCTTTTTTGCTCTTTGGGCCGCTCAGAGCGGAGAATCTCCATAATTTTCCCATAAAGCTCATTGGTGTCAGAGGGATCGTTATGATAAAACTTTTCCGCCGGAATTCCCAGAAGCCGGTCTGTATTCTCAAAGACATATTCAGCGGCCTTCTCTGTCTTCTTTACGATAAATATCGTGGTATCAATGTTCTGGGAGACCGTTTGATAAAATGTCTGAATGTACTCGGGTTTCCCTTCTGTGAACATGGATAAAAATTCTTTCGGTTCTTCCATGGTATGCTCCCTTGTCTGTAAGACGACGTATCTTGCCTGGACTTCGCGCCAGAACGTTTTGACGCTTCTAATTATATGCCAAACCCGGGGCAATGGCAAGATGGGAACGGGAATTTCGGAAAATTTCCATTTCGAATTTTTGCTGTATCCAGGTACCCTGAAGGAGAAACGGGTTATTCCTTTGTCCCTATGGCCTCCTCTTTCACCAAATAAAATTGGAACGCCCAGTACTCCGGCACCTCCCTGTTAATAGGCAGTCCTCCATTCATAAGAGCGGCCCCGGACCTGATCTCCTTGCTTCCGTTAACGGAATACATGGCCTTTGGATCCAGTCCTTTGGCTCTGACATATTCCTGAGGCCCATTGCATGTCAGATTGGTGACCACCACGCTGATCAGGGATTCCGTTTTATCTTTGGTCACATGCTGCCAGGCGGTCATATTTCCCATCTTAAAAGGATTGGTGAGGCGGTAAAAATCTCCTTTAAAAGTAATGTGGTAATACTTTCGGAACAGGTCGCTCTGTTTTTTGCAGATTTCCTGTTCCTTTTTTGACAGCTTTGTGGCATCCAGCTCATAGCCGAAAGTACCGCACATGGCCACCGCGGCCTTGGTCTCCAGAGGGACGAACCTGCCGCTGTCAGAGATATGAGCGCCCATGGTGCAGGTTGGGTACACGAAGGAAGTGCCGTAGTGGAGCTTCAGCCGGTCAATGGGGTTGTTGTTGTCGCTGACCCAGTACTGGGGGTAATAGTGAAGCATGGCCGGGTCATACCGTCCGCCGCCGCTGCATCCCTCAAACAGGATATCCGGGTGGGTCAGAATGATTTCGTCCATGACCCGGTACAGTCCTAAGATATAGCGGTGGTACACCTCCTCCTGTTTTTCGGCGGGAAGGCCGTTGGACCAGATGTCGGTGAGGGAGCGGTTGATGTCCCACTTTACATAGTAGATATTGGCGTCATCCAGGATGGCGTTGACTTTTTCAATGATGTAATCCTGAACCTCCCGGCGGCTTAAGTCCAGGGCCATCTGGTTCCGGCTGCGCACAGCCGGCCTTCCGGGGATTTCCATGGTCCATTCCGGGTGTGCCCGGTAGAGGTCGCTGTCCTCGGACACCATCTCTGGCTCAAACCAGATGCCGAATTTCATGTCCAGTTCATTGATCTGCTCCACCAGCTTGTGAAGGCCGCACTTGATCTTATTCTCGTTGACATACCAGTCCCCCAGGCCGCTGTTGTCATCGTCTCTTTTTCCAAACCAGCCGTCATCCATGACCAGCAGATCCACTCCCATATTCTTGGCCGCCTTGGCGATCTCCACCAGCTTGACATCGTCAAAGTCCATGAAGGCAGCCTCCCAGCTGTTGATCAGCACCGGGCGCTGTACCTGCCCCACAAATTTGCTTTTGCAGAGATTGGAGCGGTAGAAATCATGATACAGGTGGCTTAAAGCGGTAAAGCCCTGGGTGGTAAATGCCATAACCACCTCAGGCCCCTCAAAGACCTGGCCGGGTTTCAGCTCATAGAAGAACTGTTTTGGATTGATTCCCATGCATAGCCGCAGCTGATCGTACTGGTCAAGCTCTGCCTCTGCCAGGAAGTTTCCGCTGTACATAAGAGAAAATCCGTAACATCTGCCGTGGTCCTCAGAGGCTTCCCTGTCACAGAGGATCACAAAGGGGTTCTGCTGGTGGCTGGAGAAACCCCGGACACTGCCGATGGTATGAATATGGTGGGTCATAGGCTGCCGCTCTACCTGCCGCTCCTGACCGTAACGCCCCGGAAGACTCACTAAGTCAAAGTCAGCGCCATTTAAAAAGTCCAGGCACATGGACATGATCTTTCTCAAGTGTACAGGCTTGTCTCCATGGTTCACCACCTTTACCGCCCTGGTGATGATGTCCATTTCCTCAAATACACCGTACAGCAAAATCACGTCAATATTGCTTACAGGGTCCCGCAGGGTCACTTCCAGAGTGTCCGCTGTGTCCGTATGGTTGGCAAATACGGTGGGAAGGGTATTTAGCTTATATTTTCCCTCCAGGATCCGGTGGCCCGCGACTTTTCCGTGGTAGGAGTAGCTGCCGTCGCTGTTGACCACCTCTATGCTGGCGGCGCGGAAATCCCCCTGCTGCTGGGTGGAGAATTCCTGGGGCTGGGCATCTAAGGAAAAAGTACGACAATTCCGGGATTCATAAGGGTTGCCGGAAAAACCACGGTCATACCGCATGATCTGATAGCTCATATCCTGGTCCGGGATGGAGGGACCATAGTAGAGGTGAAGCAGGTAGTCTAAATTGCCGGTCTTCATCTGATAGGAAGTATTTTTGGTGTGAAGGGTAAAGGTTTTTGCCTTCTGATTAAAAATAATAGCCATATGTAACTCCTTTTGTGACTTTTGTAATATGCGCTATTTAGTGTACCATATTTGCTCCAAAAATCCTTTATACTAATGAGGGAAAAAACAGGAAAAATGGCAAGTTAATTTATAAATTTTTATGTAGTCCTTTCAGGCTAACAGTGGTATGATAAAAAGATGATAGAAACAGCCGTTTTACCGGCAGACAGGAGAGGATATGAGAACAGTAAAGGAACAGGAGATCCGCGCCCTGGCGCCCAACGCCAACGCGGTGGCCAATGCCAGGAAGATATGGTCAGGAGGAGGCTTTGTGTCCCTGAAACGATCACAGGATGACAGCTTTTACATGGGGGAGTGCAAAGGCAGCGGAAAGAACAATTATGTCGTGTCGGCGGATTACATAGATGAACAGCATCCGGTGTTCCGCTGCAGCTGTCCCAGCAGGCAATTTCCCTGCAAGCACAGCCTGGCTCTTCTCTATGAGATGGCGGCGGGAAAAGATTTCGACGTGACGGAAATTCCAGGGGATATCCTGGAGAAGCGGGAGAAGAAGGAGGCCAGGGAGGCGAAAAAGAATTCTGGGGAGAAAAAGCCTGCCTCAGAGAAAAGCGTAAAGGCGGCAAAAGCAGCCAAGACAAAAAAGATTAAAAAGCAGCTGGAAGGCCTTGAGATGCTGAGGCAGCTGACAGACAGGCTGGTAGATAACGGCCTGGCGGCCATGGGAAGCGTGTCGTTAAAGACCTACCGGGACCTGGCCAGACAGCTGGGAGATTATTACCTGCCAGGCCCTCTGACCTGGCTGAACAGGCTGATTTTGGAGATGGAGGCCTGCCAGAAGGATTCCGACCCCAGCCACTATGATGAGGCGGTGGAGATTCTGAAGAAGCTGCGAGCCCTGGAGAAAAAGGCGGAGGTTTATCTAAATGAGAAACTGGCCAACGACAGCCCTGAGGCGGATGATGATCAGCTCTACGAGGAACTGGGCGGGATCTGGAAGCTGGAACAGTTAAATGACCTGGGACTTAAAAAGGAACAGGCATGCCTGGTACAGCTGGCCTTTCAGGTAACTTTTGACAAGGCCAGGAAGGAGTACATTGACAGGGGATTCTGGGTGGATGTGGATACTGGGGAGATTTTCCACACCTGCAATTACCGCCCGGTGAAGGCCCTCAAATACGTAAAGCAGGAGGACTCCTGTTTCAGTCTTTTAAAGATCCCTGTCCTGACCTATTACCCGGGAAGCGGGAACAGAAGGATCCGCTGGGATTCCGCGGCCTATGAGGAGATTCCTGTGCCTGTATTCGGACAGATCATGGGGAAGGCATACCAGGATCTTCCCACAGCCATGAAAGCAGTAAAAAATGAACTGAAAAACACATTGTCAGAAGGCTATTGTCCCATCATGGTGTCCTATGAGGAGATCGGCACGGCGAAGACAGCCAGGGGGACTGTCCGCGGGCTTAAGGATCACAGCGGCAACCAGGTGAAGCTGCAGGGGCTTGAGGGGCTTGAGGATACGGTTTCCATGATCCCTCTGCTTCCGGCTACACCTCTCTATAAGGAAGGGATCCTGAAAGAGGGGGTTCTGTTCGGCCTGGCCTTTTATGACCCAAAAGACCATCAGATGGGAATCTATCCGTGCAGCATCATAAAGAGGGACGGGATCCTTCGCCTGCTGTATTAGATGGCGAAAAATCCGGATAAAAAGGAGAGAGCGATGAATTTAGGTGTGGTATATGAGTTGAGGGATCGGCTTAAGACAGCGGCAGTGGCTGGTGTCGGCCTGATCCAGGATGATTTTCGGTTAAAACGGTCTGTTGAGCAGATGGCTCCCCTTTCCAAAGCCTCCCCGGTGTTTGGGAGGATTTTCCAGATGGCTGAGAAGACCATAGCCCCGGACTGTGAAAACAGGGCTCAGGCTCTTTTGGATACCCTGGCTCTTGTAGACGCGGTGCTGTGCACCCAGGGGAGCCTTTTAAAAGACAGCCAGTGGGAGGAGATCGTCTGTCAGGGAGACGGAGGAGAGATCTGTACCAATGTGCCCTACAGCCAGCTGGCTCCAGTGCTGGAGGCTTTTGGGGGAACAGGAAGCGGCAGGTATGGGGTGCTTTTGGAGGCCCGCGAGAGGAATTCGGAGATCTTTAAAGATTACAGGGTCAAGAACCTGATGGTGAAGGCGCTTGGGGACAGCTACGGGGAATTGGCTGATATGGCGGCCTCCTGGCTCAGAGAAGAGGGAGAGCGGATCCTCCCCCTTTTAAAACGAGGATTTGACCCGGCTGGAAAGCGGGATATGGTCAGAAGAGTGGAGATTATTGAGGCCATAAGGGCGGAAGCGGAAAATGATTTTTACTTGGAAATGCTTCCAAAGGCAGGAAAAGAGGTGAAGGAGGCTGTTGTCCGGGCTTTAAGGCATGACAGCGGCAATGAGGCGGTTTTGTTGGATCTGGTAAAGGCGGAAAAAGGAAAGGTCAAGGAAGCGGCTCTCATCTCTCTGACCTGCATGAACGGGAAGAACGCGGAGGAATTCTGGAAAAAGCAGATGAAGAAAAATCCGGTAAAGACCGCCGGATATCTGGCAAACTCTTCTGCCATGTGGGCCTCTGACCTGATTGGGGAACAGTTAGAGGGGTGGCTGGACACCTTTGACCAGTCCCAGATCCCATTTAAAAAGATGAAAGAGGAGGACAAGTCTATCCTGTACAGCCTGTGGGGAGCTGCCAGGGGAAAACATTCTCCCCGCCTGTGCCGCTGTTATGAGCGGGTGTACCAGGTGATCCCCAAAGAGACAGCAGAGGTTTTGTGGGATTCCCTGCTGGAGGAGAGGGAGCCTCTGCTGTGCCGTACAGCGGAGGACATGTACAAAAAATATGGGGATGGATTTCTCCAGTCCGTATTCTGGATCAGCCTGCTGACCAAGAAGCCGGGGGAAGTCTATGACAGGTTTGCCCCCTATTTGACGCCAGACAAAGCCCTGGATGTGATCACAGGACTTGGGAAGGAAAAAAGAGATCCCATGGGGATCTACAAGGCCCTTATGCATGTGAGATATGAGGAAAAAGAGGGCTGTTATGTGGCATACAGAGAACCTTTGGATTCTCCGTTCAGGTTCCGCTCGTTGGTTTCCAAACTGGAAGAAGGGCTGGATCTTAAGTGGTATCCCCTTCTTCTAAAATCCAAAGACAGATTTAACTCCTGCTTCAGGAAACGGGGGCGGGAGGGTTTTGACAATACCTATGACACCATGATGGCGGAACTGTTCCGGCCTGATGTAGAGGAACTGAAGGAAGAGTATGGAAAATATTTCTATCAGGGCGCGAAACTCAGGGGAACCCTGGCCGCGGATGCGCGCATGCTGAAGAAATGCGGCTGGACGGACTACAAGGGGCTTCTGGCCCTGACAGGAAAGAAAAACGCTCAGCTTATGACCTACGAGGTCCGTGAACTGCTGGGGGAACTGCCTCTGAGCGGCCAGGAGCTGGGTGAGGAGCTGGATCAGCTGATAAAGGGATACGGGAAAAAGGCCAAGGTGGGAATCGGGGTTCTGGAGCTTTGGTGCGATAAGCTGAAAAGCGGTGTCCCGGTTGAAGATCTATGATGAAGAAAGGTAATGGAGAGAGATCATGAGTGATAAAAATGTGCAGAGGCTGCCAGCGGAGCAGCTGTTTCAAAAGGAAATCGACGCGCTGATAGAAAATGAAAAATATCCGGTGCCCACTGGGTGGCGCATGTCCCCCAAGTCGGTATTTACCTACATATGCGGAGGGAAAAGCGGCGGTGTGGAGATCACCCCAAAGTATATCGGCCATGAGAGGCTGGTGGAGATCGCCATCTCAACCCTGGTGACAGACCGGGCTCTTCTGCTGATCGGGGAGCCGGGAACCGCCAAGTCCTGGCTGTCAGAGCATCTGACAGCTGCCATTAACGGCAACTCCACAAGGGTCATCCAGGGGACAGCGGGGACCACGGAGGAGCAGATCAAGTATTCCTGGAACTACGCCATGCTGATTGCCAACGGCCCCTCAAAGGAGGCCATGATCCCCAGCCCGGTGTACAGAGCCATGGAGGATGGGGCCATCGCCAGGGTGGAGGAAATCTCCCGCTGCGCCTCAGAGGTCCAGGATGCCCTGATCTCCATCCTGTCGGAGAAGAGGATCTCGGTTCCGGAGCTTGGCATCGAGGTTCCGGCTAAAAAGGGATTTTCCGTCATCGCCACAGCCAACACCAGGGACAAAGGGGTCAATGAGATGTCCGCGGCCTTAAAGCGCAGGTTCAACATCGTGGTGCTTCCCGCGCCGGAGAGCCTGGAATCGGAGATGGAGATCGTACAGACAAGGATCGCCCAGCTGTCCGAGAGCCTGGATCTGAACGCGAAGCTTCCAAAAGAAGAGGTGGTGGAAAAGGTGTGCACCATCTTTCGAGAGCTGCGGGCAGGAGCGACCCTGGATGGCAGACAGAAATTAAAGACCACTACAGGGGTTTTGTCCACAGCGGAGGCCATCTCCCTTCTGGCCAACAGCATGGCTCTGGCCGGAAGCTTTGGAACCGGGGAGATCACGGACCAGGATCTGGCGGCAGGTCTTCAGGGAGCTGTGGTGAAGGAAGATGAGAAGGACCAGAAGGCGTGGGAGGAGTATCTGGAGAACATCATGAAAAAGCGTGGTTCCGGATGGCTCTCCCTCTACAAAGAATGTAAGGAGCTGAACCATTGATGGAGAGAGGGCCGTTTGTATTTGGGATCCGGCACCTGTCTCCGGCGGGGGCGTATTATGTCCGGCACTTTTTAGATCAGGCCAGGCCCCGCCTGGTGCTCATAGAAGGGCCGTCGGATTTTACAGAGCTTGTGGAGGATTTAGGGGCAGACCAGGTGAAGCCTCCGGTGGCGGTGATGGCCTACACACAGGAGCTTCCCATCAGGACCATCCTCTATCCGTTCGCGGAGTACTCCCCAGAGTACCAGGCGATTTTGTGGGCAAGAGAGCATAACTGTCCATGCCGGTTCTGCGATCTGCCATCCGGCGTGTTTTTGGGGATCAAGGCGGCAGATGAGGCCAGGAAAGCGGCTGCCTGGGAAGATGACAAGGGTCCCGGGCCGGAAGGCAGAGACAATGAGGACGGGACAGGAACCCAGAAAACACAGAGGGGGAATCCAGGGAGCTTTGACGTATATGAAGCCCTGGATGAATGGTCACAGGACAGGGACCATGAAACCTTCTGGGAGAGAACCATGGAGCAGGCAAAGGATCTTGCCGCTTATGAGCAGGGTGCCAAGGAGTTTGGCCGGTCCATCAGACAGCTGGATAGGAGAGACCGGCATGACCTTGCGGAGAATCTGGTGAGAGAGGCCTACATGAGACGGCAGATCGAAGAAGCGGTGAAGGAAGGTCTGGCCCCTGAGGAGATCGCGGTGGTCACGGGAGCCTACCATGTGGATGGCATCCTGGAAGACCTTCCGGTCATGACAGACAGGGAGATGAAAGCCCTGCCCCGTCTGGACACCTTAAAGACCCTGATGCCTTACTCCTACTACCGTCTGTCGGAGCGCTCCGGTTACGGGGCGGGAAACCGGGCTCCCGCATACTATGAGTATCTGTGGCAGGGGCTGCGGGGACAGGACCCGGGCTATGGGGCCAGAAGATATCTTTCAGGGCTGTCGGCTTTTCAGAGACGCCACGGCGGCCTTGTGTCCTCGGCTGAGGTCATTGAGGCGGCCAGGCTGTCCGCGGCCCTGGCCGGACTCCACGACAGCAAAATCCCCACACTGAAGGATTTAAGAGACGGGGCCGTCACCTGCATGGGCCACGGGGAATTTTCCCAGCTGGCCCTGGCTGTGGCTGACACGGAGATCGGCACAAAGATCGGAAGCCTTCCCCAGGGGGTAAGCCAGACCTCCATCCAAAGGGATTTTTACCAGAAGCTCCGGGAACTGAAGCTGGAGCGGTACCGGTCCGTCACTGCCTCGGAGCTTTCTCTGGACCTGCGTGAAAACTTAAGGGTGAAGACGAAAAAAGCGGCATTTCTGGATCTGGAGCGTTCCTTTTTCCTTCACCGCCTGAGAGTCTTGGGGATTCGGTTCGCCTCCATACAGGCAGTCCGCCAGGACAATGCCACCTGGGCGGAGCACTGGAATTTAAGGTGGACCCCGGAGGCGGAGATCCAGATCGTGGAGGCGGTGCTGAAAGGGGATACGGTGGAACAGGCGGCGGCTTTTGAACTAAAAAACAGGATGGAGCAGTGCCAGGGAATTTCCCAGATCGCTTCCATCGTGAAAGAAGCGTTCTACTGTGGGATGCCGGTGATGGTGTCTGCCGCCGTGGACGCTCTGCAGGCCATGGCTGTTGACGGTGTTTCTGTGAAAGAGCTTGCGGCCACGGCGGAAGACCTGTCTGTGGTTATCCAGTACGGGGATATCCGCGGGCTTGACAGGAAACCCCTGATTCCCGTGCTGTGCCAGCTGTTTCTGCGGGCCTGTCTGATCCTTCCCGGAGAGTGCGCCTGTGACGACCAGGCGGCGGGGGAGTTGGCTCCGGCTGTGGGAAGCCTGGCGGCTGTCAGCGTGGCTCACGATTTTCTGGACAGGGAGCGGTTCATGAAAACCCTGGAACAGATCGGGGCCAGAGATGACTTAAACACCCGGCTTTCCGGTCTGGCGGCCGCCATTCTTTTGGAGCAGGGAATCATGGACAGTGAGGAACTGGGCCGGGAGGTGGAGCGGCGGCTTTCCAGAGGGATCCCCGCGGAGCTGGGAGCAGGGTGGTTTGCCGGTCTGGCGTCCAGGAACCATTACACATTGATCGCCCGTCTGACCCTGTGGGAAAACTTAAGCGCGTATCTGGATTCTCTGGAGGAGGAAGAGTTTAAGAGGGCTTTGGTGTTTCTGCGCAGGGCCTTCGCGGATTTTTCTTCCATGGAGAAGGATCAGATCGCGGAGAACTTAGGGGAGATCTGGCAGGTGAACCCAGGGCAGGTCAGCGAGGCGCTTAATGACACCCTGACAGAGGATGCCATGGAGATTATAGAAGGTCTGGAGGATTTTGATTTTGGAGACATCTGACGATAGATTAAAACAGCGCATGGCCCGGTGGCGTTTGATCCTGGGACAGGAAAGTGACAACGGCTTTGATCAGATGAACGGCGGAGAGCCTGTTGAACTGACCAGTGAGCAGTGGCTTATGGATCAGGCCCTGGCATGCATTTACAATAACACTTCCCAGGGAGGCTTCGGTCCAGGAGGACGAGGCGCGGGAAACGGCCCTTCCAACCCTCAGATCAGCCGCTGGCTGGGAGATGTGCGAACCCTGTTTGACAAGGACCTGGTGAAGATCGTCCAGGCGGACGCCATGGAGAGGTGCGGCTTAAAGCAGCTGATCTTTGAGCCGGAGCTTCTGGAGAACTTAGAGCCGGACATGAACCTTGCCACCACCATCCTGATGCTCAAGGACCAGGTGCCCAAAAGGAGTAAGGAGAGCGTCCGGGAGTTTATGAAAAAGATCGTGGAGGAGATCAACAAGCTGCTGGAGAGCGATATCAGAAGGGCGGTGACAGCGGCGGTAAACAAGCGGCAGCACTCGCCCATTCCGTCAGCCTCGGCGCTGGATTTTCCCACCACCATCCGCAGAGGGATCAAAAACTACAGGCCGGAGCTTAAAAAGATTATCCCGGAGCATTACTATTTCTTTGACAGAACCTCCACCACAGCGGCCAACAAATACACCATCATATTGGATGTGGACCAGAGCGGCTCCATGGGGGAATCTGTGATTTATTCTTCTATTATAAGCTGCATCCTGGCCAGCATGGCGTCGGTGAAGACCAGGATCGTGGCTTTTGACACCCAGGTGGTGGATCTGACGGAAAAATGTGACGACCCGGTGGATCTTCTGTTCGGCTTCCAGCTGGGAGGGGGGACGGACATCGACAAGTCGGTGGCTTACTGCGGCCGGTTTGTGGAGAACCCGAAAAAAACCCTGTTCTTCCTGGTCAGCGACCTGATGGAGGGCGGCAACCGGGCGGCTCTTTTGAGAAGGCTGGGCGAACTAAAGGACAGCGGGGTCACGCTGGTGTGCCTTCTGGCTATCGCTGACGGCGGAAAGCCTTACTATGATGCCCAGATGGCGGAGAAAGTGGCCAGAATGGGAATCCCCTGTTTTGCCTGCAATCCCCAGAAGCTGCCTGAGCTTTTGGAGAGAGCCCTTAAGGGGCAGGACCTTGCCGGTTACGGCTCACTTCATGGCGGATCGGCATCCTGACAGGCAGGCACACCTTTGGAGTGAACCGTAACCCTTAAAGGCCTATAAAAAAGATATTGATTTATAAAAAGATATCTAGTATATTATGTAATAGATTATCTTAGGCCCCAAAAGGGCGGAAGGAGAATCACAAGATGATAAAGATAGCGGTAGATGCCATGGGTGGGGATTATGCTCCCGTGGAGATGGTCAAAGGAGCTGTGGAGGCGCTGAAGAAGAAGGAGCAGGTCAGTGTGATTCTCGTGGGCCAGGAGGATAAGATCAGAAGGGAATTGTCTTCTTACACATACCCCGAGGACAGGCTGTCCATTGTCCACGCCTCTGAGGTCATTGAGACCGAGGAGCCTCCTGTGAACGCCATCCGGGGGAAGAAGGATTCTTCCATTGTGGTGGGGATGAACCTGGTGAAGAGGCAGGAGGCGGATGCCTTTGTGTCAGCGGGAAGTTCCGGGGCCATCCTGGTAGGCGGTCAGGTGATCGTGGGAAGGATTCGGGGAGTGGAGAGGCCGCCCCTGGCACCCCTGATCCCCACGGAGAAGGGAGTGTCCCTTCTCATCGACTGCGGGGCCAATGTTGACGCCAGACCCTCCCATCTGGTACAATTTGCCCGGATGGGTTCTATTTACATGGAACACGTCATAGGCATTAAGCAGCCAAGGGTGGCCATTGTCAATATCGGTGCTGAGGAGGAGAAGGGCAATGCCCTTGTAAAGGAGACATTTCCCCTTCTGAAAGCATGTGGGGATATCAACTTCATCGGAAGCATTGAGGCCAGGGAGATCCCCCGCGGAGGAGCGGATGTGATCGTCAGCGAAGCCTTTGTGGGCAATGTGATCTTAAAGCTTTATGAGGGAGTGGGAGCAACCCTGATCGGCATGGTCAAAAAGGGGATGATGACAAGTACCCGCAGCAAGGTGGGGGCTCTTTTGGTAAAGCCGGCCCTCAAGGAGACTATGAAGGCATTTGACGCCAGCCAGTATGGCGGAGCGCCGCTGCTGGGATTAAAGGGACTGGTGGTGAAGACTCACGGCAATTCCAAAGCCAATGAGGTCAGCAATTCCATTATCCAGTGCGTCACCTTTAAAGAACAGCGGATCAATGAAAAAATAAAGGAGAGCCTGCAGCCAAACAAAGAGCGGGAAGATTAAAAGAAAGAGAGGATTAGTTTGTATGGAATTTGAAAAGTTACAGGGGATTATCGCGGAGGTGATGAATGTGAGCGAGGATGACATCACCACCTCCACTACATTCGTAGATGATTTGGGGGCAGACTCCCTGGACATCTTTGAGATCGTGGCTGCCATAGAGGAGCAGTTTGATATTGAGATCCCCCAGGAAGAGGCAGAGAAGATCGTGACTGTAGGTGATGCTGTAGAACAGATCAAGAACGCACTGAATTAAGGACAGCGACAGACGAAAAAGCCCTGCTTCTAGGGCTTTTTCCTGCTATAGAGGAGACACCCATGAATCGACAATTAAAAGAACTGGAGCAGAAGACAGAGTATGAGTTTCAGAATAAGAAGCTGCTGTCCCAGGCCATGACCCACAGCTCTTATGCCAATGAACATCATATGGACAAGTCAAAGTGCAACGAGCGCCTGGAATTTCTGGGGGACGCGGTGCTGGAGGTAGTGTCCAGCGATTTTCTGTATCATAAGTATAAAAGGCTGCCGGAGGGGGACTTAACCAAGCTTCGGGCCAGCATTGTCTGTGAGCCGACGCTGGCTCTGTGCGCGGGAGATATCTGTCTGGGGGAATATCTTCTTCTGGGAAAAGGGGAGGAGGCCACAGGGGGAAGAGAGCGAAATTCCATTGTCTCCGATGCCATGGAAGCGCTGATCGGGGCAATCTATCTGGATGGTGGTTTTGCTAGCGCAAAAGAGTTCATCCGAAAATTTATTCTGAATGACATTGAGCATAAGCAGCTCTTTTATGATAGCAAGACTATTTTACAGGAGATGGTTCAGGCCATGGGGGAAAACCCCTTAAGCTATGAACTGATTCGGGAAGACGGGCCGGACCACAACAAGATTTTTGAGACCAGGGCCCTGGTGGGAGAGACGGAAGTGGGCCGGGGTACGGGACGTACCAAGAAAGCGGCGGAGAGTATGGCCGCCTACAGGGGGATCCTGAAACTAAGAGATGAAGAACAGCAGGCAAAAAACCTCTGTCAGAAAAACACAGGTGGGACATGTATTTAAAAAGCATTGAAGTGCAGGGATTCAAATCCTTTGCCAACAAGATCCTGTTTGAGTTTCACAACGGCATCACCGGGATCGTGGGTCCCAACGGAAGCGGCAAGAGCAATGTGGCGGACGCGGTGCGGTGGGTGTTGGGGGAGCAGAGGATCAAACAGCTGAGGGGCGCCAGCATGCAGGATGTGATCTTTTCAGGGACAGAGACCAGAAAGCCCCAGGGCTTCGCCTATGTGGCCATCACCCTGGACAATTCGGATCACCAGCTGGCCATTGACTATGACCAGGTGACCGTGGCCAGACGGATCTACCGTTCAGGGGAGAGCGAGTACCTGATCAACGGAAGCGCCTGCCGGTTAAAGGATATCAACGAGCTGTTCTACGATACCGGTATCGGCAAGGAAGGATATTCCATTATCGGACAGGGCCAGATCGACAAGATCCTCAGCGGAAAACCAGAGGAGAGGCGGGAGCTGTTTGACGAGGCGGCAGGGATCGTGAAGTTTAAGCGGCGCAAGGCCATTGCCCAAAAGAAACTGGAAGATGAAAAGCAGAACCTTGTCCGGGTCAATGATATTCTCTCGGAGCTGGAGAAACAGGTAGGACCTCTGGCGAAACAGTCAGAGACAGCCAGAGAGTATCTCCGCCTGAAGGAAGAGCTGAAAAGCTATGAGGTCAATCTGTTTTTAGGCGAGAGCCAGGAGATCGGGGTTCAGCTAAAAGAGGTGGAGGACAAGACCTTTGTGGTATCCGGGGACCTGGAGGAGACCAAGGCAGCCTCTGACCAGATTCGGGTCACCTACGAGGAACTGGACCAGGTCTTAAAGGAACTGGACCAGAGGATCGAGGAGGGGCGGGGCCGTACCAGCCAGGCCAACATGCGCAAAGGAAACCTGGAAGGCCAGATCAATGTGCTCTTAGAGCAGATCAACACCGAGCGTATGAACGCGGAGCACATCAGTGCCCGGATGAACACCATAAGCCGGGAGATGGATGAGCGCCGGGGACAGACCCAGGAGTACGAGGCAGATAACTCGCGGCTGTCCAGCCAGGTGAGACTTGGCCGAATGGAACAGGAGAAGGCTGAGGAGACCCTGCGCCAGGCAGACGAGGCCATCATGCTTCTGGACCAGCAGATTGAGGGCGAAAAAAGCCAGATTATCCTGACCATGAACGAGAAGGCCTCCCTGACCGCCAGGCAGCAGCGCTATGAGGCCATGATGGAGCAGGTGCAGGTCCATCGTTCCGAGGTGGCCCGGAAGCTCTTAAAGTCCAAAAGCGACGAGTCGGTCCAGGAGGAACAGAGAAAAGAAGAGCTGAAAAAGCTTTCCCAGGTGGAAGAGGAGCTGGGGGCTTTGGAGGCGGATCAGGAAAACTGTCAGGAGAGGATCGGGGAACTGGAGTCAGAGGTGAAAAGGCTTAACCGGAACTTAAACACCAGACAGCAGGAGTACCACACCAGCTCAACCAAGCTGGAATCTTTAAAGAATTTGGCAGAGCGCTATGAAGGCTACGGCAACAGCATCCGCCGGGTCATGGATGTGAAGAACCGGGTCAGGGGGATCCACGGCGTGGTGGCGGATATTATCACCACCCAGAAGGAATACGAGACCGCCATCGAGACCGCCCTGGGGGGAAGCATCCAGAACATTGTCACGGATTCCGAGACCACGGCCAAGCAGCTGATCGAGTATCTGAAAAAGAATAAATTCGGAAGAGCCACCTTCCTCCCCCTGACCAGTGTGGGCAGCGGGGAGCGGAAGGGGGCTTCCATTCAGGAACGGGTTCTGGGGGAGCCGGGGGTTTTAGGGCTGGCAAGCCACCTGGTCCAGGCAGACAGCCAGTACCAGGGGGTGGTCCATTATCTTCTGGGGAGGGTGGTGGTGGCGGACCACATCGACCACGCCATAGCCCTGTCCAGAAAATATCAGCATACGCTGCGGATCGTCACCCTGGATGGAGAGCTGTTCAGCGCCGGAGGCTCCATGACCGGAGGCGCGTTTAAAAATACCAGCAATCTCCTGGGAAGACGCAGGGAGATCGAGGAGCTGGAGAGTCTGTGTCAGAAAGCCGTCAGGGCAGTGGAACAGATCCAGGGGGAGCTGGCCATGGCTGAGGAGCAGCTGAGGCAGCAGAGAGAAGAACTGGAGCAGTTCAAGCAGCGGCGTCAGGAGGCGTACCTTTCCAGGAATACCATCCAGATGAATCTGTCCCAGTTAGACGAAAAGATCCTGGAGATACAGGAGTCCTCCCGGGATATGGTTCTGGAGAACCATCACCTGGAAGAGCAGATCCAGGAGCTTCAGAGGAGCCAGAAGGAGCTGGAGGAAAGTGTTTCAGAATTAGAGAATCAAAATGACCAGAAAAGCCAGGAGGTGGAGAAGCTTGCCTCTGAGCTTGAGAGGGCCAGGGAAGAACGGGAACAGCTGGCAAAGGACCTGTCTGCCGTTCAGATGGAGAATGCCAACCTGGGACAGAAGCACCTGTTTCTCCAGGAGAACATAAGACGTGTCAAGGCCGAGATGGCAAAACTGCGGGAAGAGCTTGATAACCTCGCGGGCAGCACCGACGCGAGCGATCAGGCCATCGCGGGAAAGAACCAGCAGATCGAAGAATTAAAAACACAGATTTCCTCCGCCGAGCGGGAGGCCCTGCTGGGGGAACAGGCGGCGGCGGAGAATTCCGCTGTAAAGGAGGAAAAGTCCAGACAGCAAAAACAGCTGTTTGACAGGCGGGAGGAGCTGTCAGCCCGTCAGGGCCGCCTGGACAAAGAACTTTTCCGCCTCCAAAGCCAGAAGGAGCGGCTGGAGGAGCGGCTGGAACACCATGTAGATTACATGTGGAGCGAGTATGAGCTGACCTTCACCACAGCCCAGGCTCTAAGAAACCCTCAGTGGACCTCCCTTCCTGATATGAGGAGGCGGGCGGAGGAGTTAAAAAGCGCCATCAAGGCCCTGGGAAGCGTCAATGTCAATGCTATTGAGGATTATAAGGAGATTTCCGAGCGGTATGAGTTTATGAACGGGCAGCACCAGGACCTGGTGGAGGCGGAAAAGACGCTTCTGGGGATCATTGAGGAGCTGGACGCGGGCATGAGACGTCAGTTTGAAGAGAAATTCAAAGAGATCCGCCAGGAATTCGACCATGTGTTTAAGGAATTGTTCGGCGGAGGACACGGAACCTTAGAGCTGGTGGAGGGGGAAGATATTCTAGAGGCAGGGATTCAGATCATCTCTCAGCCTCCTGGAAAAAAGCTGCAGAATATGATGCAGCTTTCCGGCGGCGAGAAGGCGCTTACCGCCATTGCCCTTCTGTTCGCTATCCAGAATTTAAAGCCATCCCCGTTCTGTCTCTTAGACGAGATCGAGGCTGCCCTGGATGATTCCAACGTGGACCGGTTTGCCGGCTATCTCCACAAACTGACCCGCAATACCCAGTTTATCGTCATTACCCACAGAAGAGGAACCATGGTAAGCGCTGACCGTCTTTATGGCATCACCATGCAGGAGAAGGGGGTGTCCACCCTGGTTTCTGTAAATCTGATTGAGGACAGTCTTGACAAGTAGGAGGGAAGCTATGGCAGAAGGAAAAAAAGGTTTTTTCAGCAAACTGGTGGAGGGACTTGCCAAAACCAGAAATAATATCATATCCGGCATGGATTCCATTTTCAGCGGTTTTTCCGCCATTGACGATGATTTCTATGAGGAGATCGAGGAGACTTTGATCATGGGGGATCTGGGGATCCAGACCACCATGTCTATTGTGGAGAACTTAAAGGAGAAGGTGAAAGAGCAGCACATCAAAGAACCTTCTGAGTGCAAATCCCTGCTCATGGAGACCATGAGGCAGCAGATGGATCTGGGAGAAAACGCCTATGAGTTTGAAAATAAAAAATCCGTCATCCTTGTCATCGGCGTCAACGGAGTTGGAAAGACCACCTCTGTGGGCAAGCTGGCGGGACAGCTCAAGGACAGCGGCAAAAAGGTGATCATGGCGGCAGCGGACACCTTCCGGGCGGCAGCCATTGAGCAGCTGACGGAGTGGGCCCACAGGGCGGGGGTGGAGATCATCGCCCAGCAGGAGGGCTCCGACCCCGCGGCAGTGATCTTTGACGCCATCGCCGCGGCGAAATCCCGAAACGCCGATGTGCTCATCTGCGATACCGCGGGAAGGCTCCACAACAAGAAGAACCTGATGGAGGAGCTGAAAAAGATCAACCGGATCATTGACAAGGAATACCCGGAGGCTTACCGGGAGACCCTGGTGGTCCTTGACGGCACCACGGGGCAGAATGCCCTTTCCCAGGCCAGACAGTTTATGGAGGTGGCCGACATCACCGGGATCATCCTGACAAAGCTGGACGGCACCGCGAAAGGAGGGATCGCCGTGGCCATCCAGTCCGAGCTGGGGCTTCCGGTAAAATATATCGGCATAGGAGAGCAGATTGATGACCTGCAGAAATTCAATGCCGAGGAGTTCATCCGCGCGTTATTCAACATAAAGGAAAAAGGAGAGGACCAGACATGATGACATTGGAAAGTTTTGAAGAAGCTTCCGAGACAGTAAGCCAGGTGACCCAGGAGACCAAGCTGGTGTACAGCGAGTATTTCTCGGAACAGACAGGCAACAAGGTGTACTTCAAGCCTGAGAACATGCAGTACACAGGGGCCTACAAGATCAGAGGCGCTTACTACAAGATCAGCACCCTGTCAGAGGAAGAGAAGCGGCACGGCCTGATCACGGCTTCCGCCGGAAACCATGCCCAGGGAGTGGCCTATGCCGCGAAGCTGGCAGGGATCCGGGCCACGGTGGTGATGCCCACCACCACCCCCCTCATCAAGGTGAACCGCACCAGGAATTACGGGGCAGAGGTGATTTTGGAGGGCAATGACTTTGACGAGTGCTGCGCGTTCGCCTATAAGATGGGCGAGGAGAAGAAGATGACCTTTGTCCATCCCTTCAATGACCTGGCGGTGGCCACGGGACAGGGTACCATTGCCATGGAGATCATCAAGGAGCTGCCTACAGTGGACTATATCCTGGTTCCCGTAGGCGGAGGCGGGCTGTGTGCCGGGATCTCCACTTTGGCAAAGCTTTTAAACCCTAAGATCAAAGTCATCGGCGTGGAGCCGGCAGCTGCCAACTGTATGCAGGAATCTTTAAAGGCAGGCCATGTAACATCTCTCAAGAGCGCGGAAACCATTGCCGACGGCACAGCGGTAAGATGCCCCGGCGACCTGATCTTCCCCTACATCCAGGAAAATGTGGACGACATCATCACGGTGGAGGACAGCGAACTGATCGTCACCTTCCTGGACATGGTGGAGAACCACAAGATGATCGTGGAGAATTCCGGCCTTCTGACCGTGGCCGCTTTAAAGCATCTCAATGTTCAGAAAAAAAAGATCGTCTCCGTACTCAGCGGCGGCAACATGGATGTGATCACCATGGCCTCTGTAGTACAGCACGGGCTGGTTCAGAGAGACCGGGTATTTACTGTGTCGGTGCTGCTTCCCGACAAGCCGGGTGAGCTGGCAAAGGTCTCAGCCCTTCTGGCAGAGCAGAAAGGCAATGTCATCAAGCTGGAGCACAACCAATTTATCAGCACCAACCGGAACGCCGCGGTGGAGCTTCGGATCACCATTGAAGCCTTCGGCACTGAGCACAAGAGCGCCATCGTCAGGGCTCTGAACGAAGATGGATACCGACCCAAGCTGGTGAAGGCGTCAGGCACTTATACGGAATAAAGGCCAGAAAAATTAAGTACTCCAAGATAAAACAGGAGTCTGGAAAAAAAGGAGAGGATATTTTATGAAAAAGCGTGAGATCGCGGGAGTTATTGGTTTCGCGGCAGTGATGCTGTCCGCATGTCAGGGGCTGGGACGGGCCACGGTGGCGGATACCTGCTGGAGAGAGGCCGCGAAGGCCTCGAGCCTGGAGACATATGTAAAAGAGCACAAGGATGAGATGGACATGGCTGCCTTAAAGCAGGAGGCCGAGTCCCCTGACAGCACCATGAGCCAGAAGTTTAAGGCCATTGTGCTCATGTGTTCTTTAGAGTATGAAAAAGACTCCGCCCAGGAAGAGGATACCTCATGGAAGAACGGGATGTTTGAGTTTGATTATCCGGAGACATCGGATTACGCGGAGAGGTTTTTAGACGCGGTCAACACCCAGGGGGAGGAGTTCTGGAACTCTCTGGGAGAGGCATTTTCCCCTTATGACTGCTTCTGGCCCCTATTGTCCGCCGCTGACGATTTGACGGGGGAGACCCTTGTGAGTCTTTTAAACAATGTTCCGGATGACAAGGGCTATGGAAGCAAGCTGGAGGATGTGGTGGATCAGTGGATCCGGACAAACCCGGTAAAGGCTGTGGAGATTGGAGAGGAGCTGAAAAAGGGCGGATACTATGAGGGTTGGTTATCCTCTGACTGGACGGATGTCTATATCTACAACTACAGTGATCCCTACCGTCTGAAGACAGACACGGTGGAGGAGGCGTTAAAATACATAGCTTACGCGAAGGATACCATTATCCCTGATATAACATCACAGGATTCCCTGAAAGAGGCTTCTGATATTCTGGGAAAAGATGTCTATAAGACCCACATGGCAGTGACCGTTGACGAGGAACTGGCCTTAAAAGAGCCGGGAGAAAGCCTTCCGGAGACCATTGACATTGAGAACAAGAAGGTGATCGCCTTTTACCGGAACCTTCAGGCAGAGGAGTTTCCGGGTTCCGCCACGCCTCTTCAGGTGCTGGGGGACTTTATGATGGAGCTTCCGGCAGAGGAGCTTCCAGCCGCGGCAACAGAGGCGGACTACTATCTGGTGCTGACACCAAATATGGAAGAGGCCGGGGTCTATCAGACCATGGGCGGCAAGGATACGGATATCGGGATGGTCTACTCAAACACCTCCGTGGATCTGTATGAGGCCTCCACCGGAAACTTTTTAAGGCACCTGGGCACTGTGACAGAGCTGCCGCCGGAGCAAATCTTTGCCAGCTACAGCGATCAGGACAATCGGTACCAGGAGATCACTGGCGCGGATGTTTTGTACTATATTTACCACAACCTAAACGATCCCATGTCCTACGTGTCTCTTGTGGATGACACCGCGGGGAGAGGGGATCTCGCGAAAGACGAAAGCGTGGTGGTTGGAGACTGGGAAGTAGTCTACCACGGGGCGGAGATCGTGCCCAGCTACGACAAGGGTATGTACCGCTATGACGCGGATGACGGCTGTCTTCTGGTAAGATGTTCCTTTACCATAACCAACCGGGGCTTTGGCTCCGCCACCTTTATGTCCAGCTTCTCCACGGACCCCAAGGCCACTTATGTCCAGCTTATGGACAGGGATACAGAGGAAATCTACACCAACATGGATGTGCTGACGGACTCTGACTGCTTAAACAGCAAGAGCCTGGAGCCGGGAGAGTCAGTTCAGGGACAGCTGGTCTATCAGATACCGGAAGCGGCGGCAGAGAATAGGGAAGCTCTCGCGCTGGCGGTGACGTCAGGAATCCAGCTTGTGTACTATCCCTTAGACTAGGCTTTCTGGCACGGCCCCTTTTTCCCAAGCCTGCTGAACCAGTGAAAATAGATGATGAACAGGACCGTGGTCACGGACCAGGTTAAGGGGTAGCTGAACACCACCGTGGTAATGGTTCTTCTCAAGGGGACTGCCGCCACGATCCACAGGACCCGGAGGCCGCAGATCCCCACCATGGTGAGGACCATGGGAAGCCAGGAATCCCCGATCCCCCTCAGCGCGCCGGAATAGATCTCCACGGTCACATAGGTGACAAAGGATGGAACCAGGAACCGGAGGATCTCCATGCCTTTCTCCAATACAGCCCCGTCTGTGGTGAAGATCTCAAATATATAAAATCCAAATTCATACAGGAAGAACGACAGGGCCACAGAGGAAACCACGGTCATGGCCAGGCACTGCCGGATGCCTTTTTTCACCCGGTCCATCTTTCCGGCTCCGTAATTCTGCCCCACAAAGGTGGTGACCGATATGCCGAAAGCGTTGACAATCATCCAGAAGACGCAGTCGATTTTGCCGTAAGCGGTCCACGCCGCTATGGTGTCCGTGCCCAGGCTGTTGACGCTGGACTGGATGATCACATTGGACAGGGAATACATCACGGACTGCAGTCCGGCGGGCAGCCCAATTCGGATGATCCGCTTAAGCATCCGGCGGTCCAGCCGAAGCTTAGAGAATACCAGCTGATACATCTCCCGGGTTCTTGTGAGAACCACCAGGACGAAGATGGCGCTGGCAGTTTGGGATAGGATAGTGGCTGCCGCGGCTCCGGCCACACCTAAGTCAAGGATGACCACAAAGACCACATCCAGCACAATGTTGGTGACACATCCGGTTATGAGAAACAGAAGAGGCCGCTTAGAGTCTCCGGCCGCCCTCAGGATCCCGGACCCCATGTTATAGATCAGGTTTGGGATGGTTCCAAGGAAATAGATCCTCATGTAGAGAATCGCGTACGAAAGGATATCATCCGGCGTTCCCATGGCGGTTAAGGCGTAAGGCGCGCCAAAGATCCCAACAGCCATGATCCCTGCCCCGCACAGCAGGGAGAAGGCTGCTGAAGTGTGGACCGCGTAACAGACCTTGTCCCCGCGCCCGGCCCCGTAAAACTGGGAGATGATGACCGTGGCTCCGGAGGAGAGGCCCACGAAAAAGCCTACCAGCAGATTGATCAAAGTCCCGGTAGGCCCTCCCACGGCAGCCAGGGCTTCCTTTCCCACAAACCGCCCCACAACGATGGCATCCACAGTGTTGTATAATTGCTGAAAAAATGTTCCGAACAAGATCGGAAAGAAAAACAGCAGCAGCTGCTGCCAGATGACTCCTTCTGTAATCTGATTTGTTATCTTCTGTCTCATAGACCCTTTCTTACCTCCATGACAAGACCGATTTCTAGTTGGTACGATTCCCTACTATATCACAGGTCCAGAGGAAAAACAACTGACTAATTTCTTACTTTTGCTTTTCCCAGAGCCCTGTCAATCGCGTCAATCAGCGACTGGGAAGTATAACGGGTCTCCAGGGCATAGGACAGGTTTTCCGTGGACTGGTTTTGCACGATCTGGGCAGACAGGTCATCCATCACCGGCTGCATCAGAGGGTACATGGTGGTCACGGCTTCGTCGAGAGAGACGAAGGACACGGACTGGATCTGGTCAGCGTCCACAGTGACTTCCACATTTAAGTTCTGTCCTCCTAAAGTCATGGAGGAGGTGTAGACTCCGGGTATGTAGGCGGCGGACTGGGAAGGGGGAGCTGATTCCGGTCTGGGGCGGAACATGATCAGGAACAAGGTGATCAGGACAACCGCTAGTCCAAGAAAAACAGCCGTGTAGATCAGCTCTTTCATCCTCAGAACCACGATTTTTGTTTTGGAGCTCATAATAGGACCTCCAGGTTTGATTTGTTACAATTTATTACCGCGTCATAAGATTTATTCCCCAATTTCAAAAGAGAGTATTGATTCCCACAATGAGGAGGTGAACAGATGTCCCTGCAGCTTATAATAGGAAGTTCTGGTGCCGGAAAGACCAGATACCTTTACGAGAATTTGATCCGCGTGTCTTTGGAGGAGCCGGATATTCAGTACATTGCCATTGTCCCGGAGCAGTTTACCATGCAGACCCAGAAGGAGATCGTCGCGCTCCACCCGGATCACGGGACCATGAATATTGATATTGTCAGTTTTCAGCGCCTGGCCTACAGGGTCTTTGAGGAGCTGGCAGCGGAGCACCTGGAGGTATTGGACGATATGGGGAAATCCATGGTGCTGAGAAAGGTGGCCTCAGAACAGCGAAAAAATTTAGGAGTCTTTTCCGGACATCTGAATCAGACCGGATTTATCAACCAGCTAAAATCCATGCTGTCGGAGCTTTACCAGTACGGGGTGGGGCCTGACAGTCTGAAGGGGGCTTTCGAGGAGGCAAAAAGCCCTCTCCTCAGAGAAAAACTAAAGGATCTGCTGGTGATCTGCCAGGCATTTCAGGAGGAGATCTCCAGACGCTACATCACCGCGGAGGAGATCTTAGATGTGCTGTGCAGAGTGCTGCCGGACTCCCGCCTTATAAAAAACAGCGTGGTGACTCTGGACGGGTACACCGGGTTCACCCCGGTCCAGTACCGCCTTCTGGAGCTTCTCATGGTCCATGCCAAAAAAGTAGTGGTCACGGTCACCGCGGGGCCGGAGGCAGACCCCTACGACCCTGGGCGAATCCAGGATCTGTTCCACATGAGCAAGCAGCTGGTGTACCGGCTGGAAAAGCTGGCAGCCGGAAAGTCCGTGGCCAGGGACAAGGATGTGGTGCTGGATTTTGGAAAAAGCCATGGCAAACGGTTTTCCCACAGCCCCTCCATCGGTTTTATAGAGCAGAACCTGTACCGGTTCACCCAGGCCAGATATGAAGGGGAACCGGAGGAGACCCAGCTGTTTCAGGCCTCCAACCCCGGACAGGAGATCGACGCGGTGGCCTGTAGCATCCACAGTCTGGTGCAGGATGAGGGCATCCGCTACAGGGAGATCGCGGTGATCACAGGGGATCTGTCCGGGTATGGCTATGAGATCATCAACTGCTTTCAGAGGGAAGAAATCCCTTATTTTATGGACAATAAAAAGAGCATCCTGGAAAATATCATGGTGGAATTTATCCGGGCTGCCCTGGAGACGGTCCAGAAAGGTTTTGACTATGAAAGCATATTCCGCTTTCTAAAGACAGGACTGGTGTCCTCTGAGCAGGAGAAGATCGACCGTCTGGAAAACTATGTTGTGGCGCTGGGTATACGGGGATATAAGCGGTGGAGTCAGACTTGGGAATATACATACCGGGGTGGAAAGAACCTTGATTTAGATGAGCTCAACCAGTTTCGCCAGGAGATCCTTTCCAGGCTGGAGGGCCTTAAGGCCGCCATGGCTGACAGCGAAAAGACGGTCCGGACCATGACCGCCGCCGTGGTCTCCTGTCTGGAGGAGTGCCAGGTTCAGCGGCAGCTTGAGGAGTACAGGGAATACTTTGAGAGCATAGGAGAGTACAGTCTGGCAAAAGAGTACGAGCAGGTGTACGAATTGGTGATCCAGATGTTCGACCGCCTTGTCCACCTTTTAGGAGAGGAGAAGATGAGCCTGAGAGAGTATGCTCAGATATTGGACGCGGGGTTTGGGGAGATCACCGTGGGAGTCATCCCGGCCACAGTGGACAGGGTGGTGGTGGGCGATATTACCAGGACCCGTCTGGATCAGATCAAGGTGCTGTTTTTTGTGGGAGTCAATGAGGGCATCGTCCCCGCCAGAAAGGAGAGGGGAGGCATCCTGACGGACACGGACCGGGAATTCCTGAAAGAGATGTCCATCGAGTTGGCGCCCACTGCCAGGGAGGACAGCTTTCAGCAAAGATTTTATTTATATCTGATGATGACCAAGCCCTCATGCCGCCTGATTCTGTCCTGGTCAGCTTTCTCCCAGGCAGGCAAGGCCCAGAGGCCTTCTCCCCTTATCGGAGAGCTGAAGCGGATGTTTCCCCACATAAAGGTGAGAGAGGCCCGGGACCTGGAAGGGCAGATCAGCTCCCCGGCGGAAGGTTTAGACCGCCTTATAGAAGGGCTGAGGGACTATGAGAACAGGCGGGAAGATCCGGAGTTTTGGGAGCTGTACCGGTATTTTGCCGGGCAGGCTGACTACAAAGACCAGGTGGAGAGGTTGAGATCAGCGGCCTTTTACTCCTATGAGGCAAAAGGCATCGGAAAGGCGGCGGCAAGGGCTCTGTACGGGAAGATCATCCAGGGCAGCGTCACCCGGCTGGAACAGTACGCCTCCTGCGCTTACGCCCATTTTCTAAGCTATGGTCTGGAGCTGATGGAGCGCCAGCAGTACCAGATCGGTGCTGTGGACATGGGAAATCTTTTCCACAGCTCCATTGATCTGTGCTTTCAGGAGCTGAAAAGCCAGGGAAGGGATCTGACCGCCATCACGGAGGAGGAGAGAAAGAGCCTGGTCAGCTCCTGCGTGGCCAGGGTGACCCAGGAGTACGGCAACACCATCTTAAAAAGCAGCGCCAGGAACCAGTACCTGGCGGGCCGCGTTGAGCGGATGACGGACCGGACCATGTGGGCTCTAGGGGAACAGCTGAAAAAAGGAGATTTTGTCCCAGCAGGGTTCGAGGTATCCTTTTCCGCCGTGGACAACTTAGAGGCCATGAGGATCCAGCTGTCCGGCGAGGAGGAGCTGCACCTTAGGGGGAGGATCGACCGCCTGGACTTGTGTCAGGATGAAGACCATGTGTATGTGAAGATCATTGACTACAAATCCGGCTCCACACGCTTTGACCTGGCGGCCATCTACTATGGGTTTCAGCTCCAGCTGGTGGTCTACATGGATGCGGTGACAGAGCTGGAGAAACGCCGTTTTCCGGACAAGGAGGTGGTGCCCGCGGGGATCTTTTACTATAACATCAAGGACCCCGTGGTGGACGCCAAAGACGCGGAGGATCCACAGGATCCCGACGAGATCCAGAGGCTCATTCTGGAGGAGCTTAAGATGAACGGACTGGTCAACAGCGACTTAGAGGTCATCGGACACATGGACAGGGAGATCCGGTCCAGATCCGACGTGATCCCTGTGGCCGTGAAAGACGGGATGCTTCAGGAGCACTATTCCTCAGTGGCCAGCGGCAGGCATTTCGAGGCCCTGAAGCTGTATGTGAGGGAGAAAGTCCGGGAAGACGGGCGGGACATTCTGGACGGGAAAACCCAGGCAGCGCCCTACAAACAGGGAAACAAGACCGCTTGCGATTACTGTCCCTACCACGGCGTGTGCGGGTTTGACCTAAAGGTGTCCGGGTACCGGTTCCGCCGTTTTCCGGCCCTGAAGCCGGCCCAGGTGTGGGAGCAGATCATGGAAGGAGGGGATGAAGATGAAGTGGACTCCGAGACAGAAGGAGGTAATTGATGCCAGGGGATCCAATCTTCTGGTATCCGCTGCCGCGGGAAGCGGGAAGACGGCGGTGCTGGTGGAGAGGATCATCAATCTGATCTGCGACGAGGAACACCCGGTGGATATTGACCACCTGCTGGTGATGACCTTCACCAACGCGGCCGCGGCCGAAATGCGGGAGAGGATCTCCCAGGCCATTGAGAGGAAGCTGGAAGAGGAGCCTGGAAGGGCTCACCTGCAGATTCAGGCGGCTCTGGTCCACAGGGCCCAGATCACCACCATTGACAGCTTCTGCTTAAGCCTTATAAGGGATCACTTTAACCTGCTGGACATGGACCCCGGGTTCCGCATAGGGGACGAAGGGGAACTGATGCTTCTCAAGGCTGACGTGATGGACCAGCTGCTGGAGGAGTACTATGAATCCGGAGATAAGGTGTTCCAGGAGTTTGTGGAGACCTACGCTTCGGGCAAATCCGACAGTGGTATTGACGATTATATCCTGCGGGTGTACACATTTTCCCAGAGCAATCCCTTCCCCCAGGAGTGGCTGAACCGATGCGAAAGGGAGCTTGAGGAGCTGGAAGAAGGGAAGCTGGAAGGCTCCGCCTGGATCCGGTACCTTCTTGAAGACGTGAGGCTTTGCCTTGAGGAGCTGGAAGACCAGCTGGAAGGGGCCATAGAGGTGTGCGGCCAGGAAGGCGGTCCGGAAAAATATATCCCCACACTTCAGACAGAGCTGGAAATGCTTCGAAGAATAAAAAGCGCCAAAGACTACGCCTCCCTGAACCGGGAGCTTGGGGCCGTCTCCTTTGGAAGAATCGCCGCTGCCAGGGGAAAGGACCTTGACCCCGCGAAGAAAGAGTACGCCTCTGCCTGCCGGAACCAGGTGAAGAAGGCTCTGGGAGATTTAAGAGGGCTTTACGGACAGCAGACCATAGAGGAAGCCTCTGCCTGTCTTCTGGGCGGACGGGCAGTGGCTCTTAAGCTCCTTGAGCTGGCGGGGGAGTTTGACCGGCGGTATCAGGAAAGCAAAAAAGAGAAAAACATTGTGGATTTTAACGACCTGGAACACCAGGCCCTTAAGGTGCTGATCAAGAAGGAAAACGGAAGCCTGGAGTACACCGCCGCCGCGGACGAGCTCAGCCAGAGATACGTAGAGATCCTGGTGGATGAATACCAGGACAGCAATGATGTCCAGGAAACCCTGATCAAAGCCCTGTCGGCAGAGCGGTTTGGACGTCCCAATGTCTTCATGGTGGGAGATGTGAAGCAGAGCATCTACAAATTCCGCCTGGCCAGGCCAGAGCTTTTTATGAAAAAATACGAGAGCTATGAGACTTACGGGGAGGAACCCCAAGCCCCCGGGAACCAGGAGACCGGGGAGAGAGGGAAAAAGATTGAGCTGCGGCAGAATTTCAGGAGCAGGGCCTCTGTGCTTGAGAGTATCAATGAGGTTTTCTTCCAGATTATGACAAAGAACCTGGGCAATATTCAGTACACCCAAAATACGGCTCTCCACCCGGGAGCGGTGTTTCAGGACACGGACAAAAAAGCGGGAACTCCAACAGAGCTTTTGATGGTTGACACAGGAACCAAGGTCATGGGACCGGCGGATGAGGAGCTGGAGGAGTACACCAGCAGGGAGATAGAGGCCAGGCTTATTGCCAGAAGAATCCGTCAGATGACGGACCCGGAGGAAGGGCTGTGGGTGTGGGACAAGGAAAAGGAGAGTTACCGGGTTGCCCGGTACAGCGACATTGTCATCCTTCTCCGCAGCCTTACGGGGTGGACGGACTCTTTCCTGAATGTTCTGACCCAGGAGGGCATCCCGGCCTTTGCCGAGACCGGAACCGGATACTTTAACACCATTGAGGTGGAGACGATCCTGGCCATGCTGGCCGTTATCGATAATCCCATGCAGGACATTCCCCTTGCGGCTGTGCTCAAGTCTCCCATAACAGGCATGAGCGAGGAGGAGCTGGCCTTTATGGCGGCGGCAGCGAAGCGCTGTCCGGTAAAGGGTCAGGACAGGGGGATCTACGGGGCCCTAAAGCTGGTGCTGTCAGGGCCGGAGGAAGCCCCTCTGACCAGGACAGAGTCCTGGGAAACAGCCGCGGCCAGGGCCGGTGTGCCGGAAGCTCTAAGAGAATCTATCTTAAGAAAAATCAAGAGGTTTTCCGCGATGCTCAAGGAGCTGAGGCGGGAGGCAGCCTATGTGCCCATACATGAGCTGATCCACCGGATGTATCTGAAAACCGGATATTACGCCTATGTGTCAGCCATGCCTGCCGGGGAGGCCAGGAAAGCCAATCTGGACATGCTTATTGAGAAAGCCTGGGCTTACGAAAAGACCAGTTACAAGGGCCTGTTCCATTTTATAAGGTACATCGAAAAACTAAAGAAATATGACACGGATTTCGGGGAAGCCACCGGATCGGGAAAAGCCCAGGACATGGTTCGGGTCATGAGCATCCACAAGAGCAAAGGACTTGAATTTCCCGTGGTATTTCTGGCTGGTCTGGGGAAATTGTTTAACAAACAGGATGTCAGGGGAAAGCTTTTGATCGATTCGGATCTGGGGATCGCTGCCGATTATCTGGATGTGGAAACCCGGGTCAAGACCCCTACCCTTAAGAAAAATGTGCTGAAGCGAAAGATGGATGGAGACAATCTGGGGGAGGAGCTGCGGGTTCTGTACGTGGCCATGACCAGGGCAAAGGAAAAGCTGATCATGACCTGTACGGACCGCTATCTGGAGAAAAAGATGGAAAAATGGCGGCAAAAGACATGGGATTCCCGGCAGATTCCTTACACTATCCTTCTGACAGCTGGTTCTTACTTAGACTGGATGCTCATGGCGGTGCCAGAGGAAAGTCCTCTTTTTCATGTGGAGAAGATGTCCGTGGAGGAGCTGGTGGGGGAGGCGGTTGAGCAAAAGCTCCAAAAGACCATATCAGAGGAAGAGCTGAAAACCGCGGATCTTTCAAAGACATTCCATGAGGAGGCCGGGAAGCGTCTGGCACAGCGCCTTTCCTATGAGTACCCTTACAGGGCGGATATTGACCTGCACACAAAAATGTCTGTTTCCCAGCTGAAGAAGCAGGGCCAGGATATTGATGATAAAAACAGCCTGTTCCAGCCCGCGATCCCGGATTTCCTGAAAGAGACAGGGGAGGAGGGGGAAAGACGCCGGCCCGGAGGAGCCGTCAGGGGAAGCGCCTACCACAGGGTGCTGGAGCTTCTGGATCTGGGAGCCATGAAAGAGGAGAAGGATGTGGACCGCTGGCTTTTGGAGGCCGTAAAAGAGGGGAGTATTCCAGAGGAGGCCAGAAAACTGGTCAGCCCTAAAAAGCTGTGGAGATTTTTAAAGACCTCTCTGGGCCGGCAGATGGCCAGGGCCCAGAAGGAAAACAGGCTTCACAGAGAGCAGCAGTTTGTCATGGGAATTCCGGCAGCGGACATGGGCATGGGAGATTCCAAAGAGCTGGTGCTGATACAGGGTATCATCGATGCCTGGATTGACGACGACGACGGGATCCTCCTCATCGACTATAAAACCGACCATATCCCGGAAGGCCAGGAGGAAATCCTGATAAAACGTTACAAGGCCCAGCTTGACTACTATGGCCGCGCTCTGGAGCAGATCAGGAAAAAGCCGGTGAAGAAGCGCGTCATCTATTCCCTGACCCTGGAGAAATCCGTTGAGGTCTGCCTGTAAGATTACTACACATTAAAGCGGAACAGGATCACATCCCCGTCCTGAACCACATAGTCTTTTCCCTCAAGCCGGATAAGTCCCTTATCCCTGGCGGCAGAATAGGCACCGCAGTCCAAAAGATCCTGATAGTTCACCACCTCCGCGCGGATAAAGCCTCTCTCAAAGTCCGAGTGGATCTTGCCTGCCGCCTGGGGGGCCTTGGTACCTACCTTGATGGTCCAGGCCCTGGTCTCATCCTCGCCGGAGGTGAGAAAGCTGAGAAGTCCCAGAAGGCTGTAGCTGGCAGCGATAAGCTTCTCCAGGCCCGATTCTTTTAGTCCAAGATCTTCTAAGAACATGGCTTTCTCCTCATCGTCCAGCTCAGCGATCTCCTGCTCGATCTGGGCGCAGATAACGAACACCTGAGAACCCGTGTCAGCGGCAAAGCTTCTGACAGAGGCCACATAGCTGTTGGAAGCGCCGTCGTCGGGAAGGTCATCTTCCCCTACATTAGCGGCAAAGATCACCGGCTTCCAGGTGAGAAGGTTTAAGGATGCCACAAAGGCCTGCTGATCCTCATCCTCACAGGAAAAGCTGCTGGCCAGCAGTCCCTCCTCCAGATGAGCTTTCAGCGCTTTTAAGATCTCCACCTCTTTGGCCAGGGACTTGTCATTGAAAGCGCTTTTAGAGGTCTTGGCGACGCGGCGCTCCAAGATCTCGATATCCGAGAAGATCAGCTCCAGGTTAATTGTCTCAATATCTCTTAGAGGGTCAACGGACCCATCTACGTGAATCACGTTGGAATCCTCAAAACAACGCACCACATGGACAATGGCATCTACCTCCCTGATGTTGGACAGAAACTGGTTGCCAAGCCCCTCTCCCTTGGAGGCTCCTTTCACCAGCCCCGCGATATCCACAAACTCGATGACAGCGGGGGTGACTTTTTTTGAGTGATAGAAATCACCCAGAAGCTTTAAGCGGTGGTCAGGAACCGGCACCACGCCGATGTTGGGGTCAATGGTGCAGAACGGATAGTTGGCTGACTCGGCGCCTGCTTTTGTCAGAGAGTTAAACAATGTACTTTTGCCCACATTGGGCAGGCCTACAATACCTAATTTCATATGATTACCTTCCTTAATTTTAATTGGATCTCGTAATTTTTCAACCCTTGTATCATAACATAGAAAGTATGGAAATAAAAGGGGGAATGACCGGGAATTCCCATAGGTCTGGCAAAACAGGTCGAAAAATATACCTATATGGTACGAAATGTCGAATTTTGACGGAATATGTCGGTCGAATTACATTGATTTTTAGGTTATTTAGGGGTAAAATGGAGGCAGCCTTGAAGGGATTGTGATATCTCGTCTTTTAGCAGAAGCAGACGGTCTGCACAATTACCGGATCATCTGGGCTGCGCAGCCAGATGCCGGACAGAAAGGTAAAAACGTCGCGGTTCACTCCATAAGCGGGCGGGGTTACGTTCACAGGTTTTGTGAACCGTAATGTAAAAATCTGGATTTGTCAGATAAAAAGCAGCGAATCCGCGGACCGGCAGGGTTGTCGTCTATGGGAGAGTCGTAGATGGCGGCTGCCGCCTGTCCTGCCAAAGTAAAAACTCTCCTTTTTCAGTGGCAGATAGTTACGGCAGATGTGGGTTTCAGGACAAAGATCTATTCTGAATACCCGCATCCGCGTTGATATTGATTAAACTGTGGGAGCACAGAAGACTTTCGCGATAGGAGAATTTTAATGAACGATTCCAAAGAAGATCTGATTAAGGAAATTGAGTCCGAGAGACTTATCCTGAATAAGAGTATTGATGAAGGCCGGGAATATGAGGAGATTTATAAAAACAGTGTCAGGCTGGATGCTCTTATTGAGAAATACATCATGGCAGGCTACTAAGAGATAAACGAATAAGGGAACAGTAAAAAAAGGACAGTTGTCAGCAGCCGCGGCAGCTGTCCTTTTTGTCGTTATATTGAGGATGTAATTTTTTTATTTTTTCCTTGCTATTTCAACTGGTTTGTACTAAAATTGAGGTAGATGGTGGAGGAAAGTGGTATAAAGTGGTTTAAAGTGGTATATAAGTGGTTCCAAAGAAAAACAACAGGTGATTGCATATGTTCATGGGTGAATACAATCATACAGTAGACGCAAAGGGACGATTGATTGTTCCCTCCAAGTTTCGGGAGCAGCTGGGAGATGAATTCGTGGTTACGAAGGGTCTGGATGGCTGTCTTTTCGTGTATGAAAACACCGAGTGGAAGATCCTGGAAGAAAAATTGAAGAAACTGCCTCTCACCAACGCCAACGCCCGTAAGATCAACCGTTTTTTCCTGGCAGGAGCCGCTCTCTGCGAAGTAGACAAGCAGGGGAGGATCCTTCTCCCGGCTGTGCTTCGGGAATTTGCCGGTATCGGAAAAGACGCGGTCATGGTGGGCGTGGGAAACCGAATCGAAATCTGGAGCAAGGAATCCTGGATGTCAGCCAATGTATATGACGACATGGATGAGATTGCCGAGAGCATGGAAGGTTTTGAGATATGATATTTGAACACAAATCTGTACTGCTTAAGGAAACCGTGGACAGCTTAAATGTCCGGCCTGACGGCATCTATGTAGATGGAACCCTGGGAGGCGGAGGACATGCCCTGGAAATCTGCGAACGCCTGGGAGAAAAAGGGCGGCTCATCGGCATTGACCAGGACAGCGAGGCCATTGAGGCGGCCCGGGAGCGGCTTAAATACCATATAGATAAAGTGACTGTAGTAAAGAGCAATTACGAGGACATCCGTTCCGTGCTGGGAGAACTTGGAGTCAGGGGAGTGGATGGAATCTGTCTGGATCTGGGAGTCTCCTCCTACCAGCTGGATAATCCCGCGAGAGGCTTCACCTACCGGGAGGATGCTCCACTTGACATGCGTATGGACCGGCAGCGTGAGCTGACCGCGGCCAAGGTGATCAATGATTACAGCCAGGCGGAGCTTTGCCGGGTCATACGGGATTACGGCGAAGAACGGTTCGCGGCAAACATCGCGAAACATATTGTTGCCGCCAGGGAGAAGAAAAGGATCGAGACCACAGGGGAACTGATTGAGATCATCAAGGCAGCCATTCCCATGAAGCTGCGGGCCGTGGGCGGACACCCTGCTAAGAGAACGTTCCAGGCTGTCCGAATAGAGGTGAACCGGGAGCTGGAGGTTCTGGAAAACACGGTGGATACCATGATCGACCTGCTCAATCCCGGAGGGCGTCTCAGCGTCATTACCTTTCACTCCCTAGAAGACAGAATCGTCAAGAACCGTTTTCGGGACAACGCGAATCCCTGCGTCTGCCCTCCCGATTTTCTGGTGTGCGTGTGCGGAAAAAAGAGCAGGGGACAGGTTGTGACAAGAAAGCCTATCCTGCCCCAGCAGGCTGAGATCAACAACAACAAGCGCTCAAAAAGTTCGAAGCTCCGTGTTTTTCAGCGGGGAACGCAAAGTTAAAAAGGGGGAAGACCAATATGGCGGAAAAGAAAAAAAGCAGCAGACCGGCATACATATATGGCAACGCGGTGAGGAAAGCGGAGCCCAAGAAGGCTCCTTCGGGACCTGCCAAAGAGAAAAAACGCAAGTCACATTACCAAGTGAGAAGAAATCAGGAAAAAGCGCTTCAGATCGATCTTCCCTACCTGGTGGTCCTGACGATCGCTTCCTGCTGCACGTTGCTTATCTGTGTCAATTACCTGCAGGTGAGATCAGACATGACCAGCCGTATGGACCACATCAAAGACCTGGAGCTGGAGCTGGACGCGCTGAAGGATGAGAATGATACCCTGGAGACGAGGATCAACACAGCGGTGGATCTTGACTATGTGTATAAAGTGGCGACAGAGGAGCTGGGCATGGTCTACGCGAACAAGGATCAGGTTCTCCTATATCAACAGACAGAAAGCGAGTATGTAAGGCAGTATGAAGATATCCCGAACTATTAATGGAAACAGGGGGCATGGGGGGCCGTCAAAGCAGCCGGCCAACAAAAAGGTATTCGCAAGGCATATGCAGGAAAAGCTGGCTGTCACGGTCCTCGTGATCATGCTGGCTTTGTTTGCGTTAGTTGTGACTCTTTACCGTATTATCGATGAAAACAACACAGAGTACACCAGGATCGTTCTCTCCCAGCGCTCCACCTACGACAGCCGGGTGATCCCTTACCGGAGAGGAGACATTGTGGACCGCAACGGCACATGTCTGGCCACCAGCGACAAAGTCTACAACTTGATCATTGACCCGGTTCAGATCTATGAAAAGGAGGAGCTTTTTTTGAATCCCACGGTCAATGCCCTTGTTGAGGTCTTCGGGTATGACCGCAATGAGCTTTTAGAGGTCATAAATGACAACCGGGAATCCCGGTATCTCAGGTATGAGCGAAAGCTTACTTACGACAAAAAGGAGGCCTTTGAGGCTGTGCAAAAGTCTGTCAATGAGGCCAATTACAATAGCGGAGTCAGCCAGAGGGTGAGAGGAGTCTGGTTTGAGGATGAATATAAGAGGATCTACCCCTACAATTCCTTAGCCTGCGGCGTCATCGGCTTTACCTCCAGTGACGGAAGCGAGGGAAACGGAGGGATCGAACAGTATTATAACAGCACGCTCATAGGAGTCAATGGACGGGAATACGGATACCTCAACGATGACACGGATCTGGAGGCCGTGATCAAGCCCCCGCAAAACGGCAACACCGTAATGTCCACCATAGACATCTATATCCAGCAGATCGTGGAGAAGAAGATTGAAGAGTGGGAGAGCACCATGGGCAGCAAGCATATAGGCGTTATTGTCATGGACCCGGGCAATGGGGAGATCCTGGCCATGGGCAGCAATTCCAAATATGACTTGAATAATCCCAGGGATCTCAGCCTCCTTTATACCCAGGAAGAGATCGACGACATGAGCGACAGTGACAAGGTCGCGGCCTTAAGCCAGATGTGGCGTAATTTCTGTGTCAGCGATACCTTTGAACCAGGTTCCCCCGCCAAGGTGCTGACCGTGGCCACAGGGCTGGAGGAGAATATTTTTCAGACCACCACCCATTTTGACTGCGACGGGTTTGAGCTTATAGGAGGCCATGATATCGGCTGCACCGCCCGCTTAAAAGGCGGTCACGGAGATATGACACTGGAAGAGACCCTGATCGTATCCTGCAATGACGCCATGATGCATATGGCTGCCATGGAGGGAAAGACCATATTCAAGAAATACCAGGACATGTTCAATTTCGGTTCCAAGACAGGCATTGATCTTCCAGGTGAGGCTGACGCGGCTTCCCTCGTATACCGGGTTGACAACATGGATCCCACCAGCCTTGCCACCAATGGCTTTGGACAGAATTTCAACTGCACCATGGTGCAGATGGCGGCGGCTTTCGCCTCTGTCATCAACGGGGGAGCCTATTATGAACCCCATGTGGTGAAGCAGGTGCTCAACGAACACGGGGCAGTGGTGGAGAAAAAGGGGAGCGTCCTGGTGCGGGAGACCGTATCCGACTCTACCAGCCGGTTCCTCAGGGAGGCCTTAAGACGCACGGTCGCGGAGGGAACCGGAAAGGCGGCCCAGGTTGAAGGCTATCAGGTAGGCGGAAAAACCGGCACAGCGGAGAAGATGGGCCGAAACAAAGAAGACTATGTGGTATCCTTCTGCGGCTTTGCCCCGGTGGAACATCCGGAGGTTCTGGTCTACGTGGTGATTGATGAGCCAAATACAGAGAGTCAGGCCCACAGCACCTACGCCAGCCAGGTATTTTCCCAGATAATGGGTGAGATTCTTCCTTATTTAAATATATTTCCCGACGGGGTGGAATCCGAAGGGAATCCTCAGCTTCCGGAGCCGGCGGTAGGCAATGAGGGCATCAACGGCAGCGGGGAAGATGAGGAGACCAAAGCCACAAAAACCTACGAGACAGAAGAGTATGTGCCAGAGGAGACCGATGAGGATGGGTCGCCGCTGCCGTCAGGACTTCCGGATCTTCTGTCCGAGACAGAGGCAGGGGCGCAGACTCTTCCGGCGGCTTCCGAAGAGACGGAAGAATCTGAGAGCGGCGAGGAGACCGGGGAAGGCGAAACCAGTTCCCAGGAGCCTGAGACCACCGAAAGTTCTGGAGCCCGATAAGGGTCCATCAAGAATAATCCGCAAAAAGTTTCATATACTGTAGCAATGGCTCAGTGGTGGAATGCAGATGAACCGAAATCAGTCATATCACAGAGGAAGGATGGCCGTGGTCTGCCTTATATCCTGCCTGTTGATGATCGGGATCAGCGGAAGGCTTTTCTATCTCATGGTCTTTTGCTCAGAACATTACAGTCAGATGGCAGAGGATCTTCATCAGCGGGAACGGACCATCAAGGCGGCAAGAGGGCGGATCTTAGACCGCAATGGCACCGTCATCGCCACCAACCGCACCGTATGTACCATATCCGTTATCCACAATCAGATCACAGATCCTGACCAGGTGGTTGAGGTTTTGTCAGAGGCCCTGGACTTACAGGCGGAGGATGTGAGAAAGAAGGTGGAGAAATACAGCGCCAGGGAAATTGTGGCGGTTAATGTAGATAAAGAGCTGGGGGATGAGATCCGCGGCCGGCATCTGGACGGAGTCAAGGTAGACGAGGATTACAAGCGTTATTATCCTTACGGAAGCCTGGCCTCCAAGGTCCTGGGATTTACTGGAGGAGACAATCAGGGCATCATTGGCCTGGAGGTAAAGTATGAGTCCTATCTCAAGGGCACCAACGGACTGATTCTCACCCAGGCAGACGCCGCGGGGGTTGAGATCGAGAACGCCTTTGAAGATCGGGTGGAGCCTGTGTCCGGGGCGGATCTGACCATCAGCCTGGATTTAAACATCCAGACCTATGCCCAGCAGGCGGCCCTGAAAGTCATGGAAGAGAAAGAAGCCAACAGGGTTTCCGTGATCATCATGAATCCCCGGAACGGGGAGATCCTGGCCATGGTCAATGTGCCGGAATTTGACTTAAACGATCCGTTCACACTGAACATGGAGCCGCAAGAGGGCAGCACTGCTTCCAAACAGGACCTGCTAAACCAGATGTGGCGGAACCCGGCAATCAATGACACTTATGAGCCAGGGTCTACCTTTAAGGTAATCACCGCGGCCGCGGGGCTGGAGGCAGGGGTGGTGGGGCTGGAGGATACCTTTTCCTGTCCCGGGTTTCGGATCGTGGAGGACCGGAAGATCCGGTGCCACAAGGTAGCCGGACATGGCTCGGAGACATTTCTCCAGGGGGCCATGAACTCCTGCAATCCCGTGTTCATCGATGTGGGACAGAGGCTTGGAGTGGATCAGTATTATCACTATTTTACCCAGTTCGGCCTTTTCGGGAAAACAGGGATCGATCTTCCCGGCGAGGCGGCTACCATCATGCACAAAAAGGAGAACATGGGGCTTGTGGAGCTGGCCACAGTGTCCTTCGGCCAATCCTTTCAGATCACGCCCCTGCAGCTGATCACCACAGCCGCCTCCATCGTAAACGGCGGAAACCGGGTGACCCCTCACTTCGCGATCCAGGTGTCAGACCCGGACAATACCAATGTCCATCAATTTTCCTACCCGGTAAAAAACGGTATCGTGTCAGCCGAGACCAGCCAGACCATGAGATACATATTGGAAAAAGTGGTCTCCGAGGGAAGCGGGAAAAAGGCCTATGTTCCGGGCTACAAGATCGGGGGAAAGACGGCCACCTCAGAGAAGCTTCCCAGGAGTTTAAAAAAATACATATCCAGTTTTATGGGGTTCGCGCCTGCTGATGACCCCCAGGTCATCGCCCTGATCACCATCGACGAGCCATCGGGAGTCTACTATGGAGGAACCATCGCGGCACCGGTGATCGCGGATATTTTTGAGAATATTCTGCCATATCTGGGAATTGAGGCAGAAGAGGAAGAAACTGTTTCCGCCTTTCGAATCTACGGTTGATTATTCCCGTAAAAAGACGTATACTATAAAAAGCAAAACCGGCGTATTTTGAAGACGATACCCAAAAAGTACAGGGTATACATAAGAATTTGAGGTGCGATATGATTAACGAGACCATATTGGCGATTATTATCGCTTTTGCCATCAGCGCTGTGCTGTGCCCCATCGTGATACCTTTTCTGCACAAGCTGAAGTTCGGCCAGCAGGTGAGGGAGGATGGCCCTCAGGCCCATTTAAAAAAAGCAGGGACTCCCACCATGGGAGGACTGATCATACTGGGGAGCATTATCATCACTTCTCTGTTCTATATCCAGGACTATCCCAAGATGATACCCGTGCTCTTTGTGACAGTGGGATTCGGGATCATCGGTTTTCTGGATGACTATATTAAGATCGTCATGAAACGGTCCGAGGGCCTGAATCCCAGACAGAAGCTGGCTGGACAGATTGTGATCACCGGGATCTTCGCCTACTATCTGGTCAATTCGAGAGAGGTGGGAACAGCGGCCCTGATCCCCTTCACAGGGGGTTTTGACGGCGGATATTTTCTGGATCTCGGGATCTTATATGTGCCTTTTGTGTTTGTGGTGATGCTTGGAACAGACAATGGCGTCAATTTTACAGACGGCCTTGACGGTCTGTGTACCAGCGTCACCATCCTGGTGGCCACCTTCCTGACCATCATCTCCCTGGGGGAGGAAACCGGCATCAGCCCCATCACCGGCGCTGTGGTGGGAAGCCTTCTGGGATTTCTCCTGTTTAATGTGTATCCGGCCAAGGTGTTCATGGGGGACACAGGGTCCCTGGCTCTGGGGGGATTTGTGGCAGCCAGCGCCTGTATGATGCAGCTTCCCCTGTTCATCCCGATCGTTGGGCTGATCTATCTGGTGGAGGTGCTGTCGGTGATCATCCAGGTGACGTATTTTAAGAAGACCGGAGGAAAGAGGATCTTTAAAATGGCCCCTATCCATCACCACTTTGAACTGTGCGGTTGGTCAGAAACCCGGGTAGTGGCGGTATTTTCCATTATTACGGCCATCCTCTGCCTGGTAGCATATTTGGGATTATAGATTGTACGAGGAGGATAAGACATGAGTCGGAGTCAGAAAGTCCTGGTTGCGGGCAGCGGTATCAGCGGCATATCGTCCGCGAAGCTTCTGCTGGAAATGGGAGGCGAGGTCGTCCTTTATGACGGCAATGCCAGCCTGGATCCTGAGACATTAAAAAAAGAATTTGAAGAAGGCGCTAAGGTCACCATTGTCCTTGGAGAACTGACCCGGGCAGATCTGTCAGGGGTGGAGATGTGCATCATAAGTCCGGGGATCTCGTTAGAGACCCCCTTCGTCCAGATGATCGACGAGGCCAGGATCCCCATTTGGGGAGAGATTCAGCTGGCGTTTCAGTGCGCCAAGGGCAGACTGGCCGCCATCACGGGGACCAACGGGAAGACTACCACCACAGCCCTTACAGGGGAGATCATGAAATCCAAATTCGAGGATGTATATGTGGTGGGCAATATCGGGATTCCTTATACCCAGGTTGCCCTTCAGACAGAAGACAACAGCGTAACGGTGGCGGAGGTCAGCAGCTTCCAGCTTGAGACCATCATGGATTTCCGGCCGGATGTCAGCGCTATATTGAATATTACCCCGGATCACCTGAACCGCCATCACACCATGGAAAATTACATAGCCATCAAAGAGAGCATTACCCTGAACCAGACAGCAAAAGACATCTGTGTTCTCAACTATGACGACCCGGTGCTGCGGGAGTTCGGCTCCCCGGAAAATGAGCGGCGCAAATCCAGGGTGATTTTTTTCAGCAGCCGCCAGCAGCTGGCGGAAGGCTACTATCTAGAAGGCGACATGATCTGCTATGCCCACAACGGACGGGTCAGCGAGATCGTGGACACCAGAGAATTAAACCTGTTGGGACGCCATAATTATGAGAACGTCATGGCCGCCATTGCCATCAGCTCCTCCATGGGAGTGTCCATAGACCGGATCAGAAGGGTCGTGAAAGAGTTCAAGGCAGTGGAGCACCGGATCGAGTTTGTTCTGGAAAGGTCAGGAGTCCGGTATTACAATGATTCCAAGGGCACCAATCCCGATGCCGCCATACAGGCTGTCAGGGCCATGCCTGGGCCCACCCTTCTCATAGCCGGGGGATATGACAAGGAGTCTCAGTATGATGAGTGGATCGAATCCTTCGGAGACAAGGTAAAGTATTTAGTCCTCATTGGCCAGACCCGGGATAAAATCGCGGAGTGCGCCAAGGCACACGGATTCACGGAGATCATGTACGCGGAGGATATGTCCGAGGCTGTAAGAGTGTGCGCCTCCTACGCCAACATGGGGGACAATGTCCTGCTCTCCCCGGCCTGCGCGAGCTGGGGCATGTTCAAAAACTATGAAGAGAGGGGCAGGATCTTTAAAGAATGTGTCAGAAATCTTTAAGAGGGGCACAGTAGATCGAGGAGGAGGCTGTTTTGCCTAAAAATAAAAAGAGATCACAACGCTTTTACGATTACAGCCTTCTGTTTGCCATTGTATTTTTAACCATCTTCGGGCTGGTGATGATCTACAGCGCCAGCTCCTACACAGCACAGTTAAATCACGATGGCAATGCGGCATATTTTATGACCCGTCAGGGAGCGATCGCCATGGGAGGATTTGTGCTCATGGTCATGGTATCCAAGATGGACTACCACTGGTACGCCAGATTTTCCGGTCTGGCTATCCTGATATCCTGGGTGCTGATGATCGCCGTCAGCCTGGTGGGAAGAGAAGTGAACGGAAAGAAAAGATGGCTGGGGGTAGGCCCCATAAGCTTCCAGCCCACGGAGCTTGTAAAAATTACCGTCATTGTGGCCATGGCCGCGCTGATCACCAGGATCGGCAAGGATGTGGACCGGCCTGCCGGCATAGCCAGGGCCATCCTCATCACCATCCCCCTGGCAGGTATCGTGGCTGCCAACAACCTAAGCTCCGGCATCATTATAGCGGGCATCGGTTTTGTCATGATGTTCGTGGCCAGCAGAAAGATACTGATTTATGGGGGCTGTGTGGCCTTAGGAGCCATTATCATGGTCTTCGCGGGACCGATCGGCAACTTTCTCACCAAGATCAAAGTGCTAAAGCCTTATCAGTTAACCAGAATCAACGTGTGGCTGGACCCGGAGGCGTACCCTACCACAGGAGGTTATCAGGTACTTCAGGGACTTTACGCCATAGGCTCCGGAGGCCTGTTCGGAAAGGGGCTGGGGGAGAGCATCCAGAAGCTGGGATTTGTCCCCGAGGCCCAGAACGACATGATCTTTTCCATTATCTGTGAGGAGCTGGGGCTTTTCGGGGCCGTGTCGGTGATCCTGATCTTTATGTTCATGATCTACCGCTTTGTGCTTATAGCCGGCAACGCGCCGGATCTGTTCGGAGCCCTGATCGTGGTGGGGGTTATGGCCCACATTGCCATACAGGTTATACTGAATATCGCGGTGGTGACCAACACCATCCCCAACACCGGAATAACCTTACCCTTTATCAGCTACGGGGGTACATCCATCCTGTTTCTTATGGTGGAGATGGGGATGGTTTTAAGCGTGTCCAACCAGATAAAACTGGAAAAATAGACGAAAATTGGCAACGGACAGCCTGATATTACATAAGATAGCAGTATAGGAAACCTCAGGAGGGAACAGGTTGTCTGTGATCTTAGTCCAAGGTTACCATCCGCTAAAGGGTGAGATCGAGATCCAAGGCTCGAAAAACGCGGCGCTTCCCATGATGGCTGCCGCCATTCTCCATAAAGGCACCACGGTATTAAAACATGTCCCCAGAATACAGGATGTTTACTGTATGATGGGGATATTGGAATCTATGGGCTGTTCCTGTGTTCTCAAGGAGCACACACTGACAGTGGACGCGAAAACAATCAGGGACATCCGGATCCCGGAGGAGAACGGAAAGGCCATGAGATCCTCCATCATGGTCCTGGGGGCTCTCCTGGGCCGCCGCGGGGAGGCTTATGTCCACTATCCCGGCGGCTGTTCCATCGGCAGCCGGCCCATTGACATGCATATTGAGGCGTTAAAACAGATGGGAGCCCATATCTGTGAGGAAGAGGGCATCCTCCACGCGCGGGCCCTGGAATTAAGAGGTACCTCCTTAAGTCTCCCCTACCCCAGTGTGGGAGCCACGGAAAATGTTATCCTGGCGGCAGTGGCCGCCAAAGGGATCACCACCCTTAAGGGAGCGGCCATGGAGCCGGAGGTTGAGGCTTTGTGTCGGATGCTCAACGCCATGGGGGCCAATATCAGCGGTATTGGAACCAATGTTCTTGTGATCCGGGGAGGAAGCCCCCTCCGTGATTCACAATACGATGTTCCGGGAGACCGGATCGTGGCGGGAACTTATCTGTCAGCGGTAATGGCGGCCGGCGGTGAGGCTGTGCTGAAAAAAGGCAGCCCGGAGCACTTAAGCCAGGTTCTGGAAACCGGGGCAGCCATGGGGGCCCGTATCCAAGTAGATGGCGGCGACATAAGGGTCGCCATGGAAGGCCGGCCCAAAGCCATGAGCATAGCCACCGGACCCTATCCCGGATTCCCCACAGACTTACAGTCCATGATGCTGGTTCTCATGAGTCTGGGGCAGGGGCAAAGCCGCTTGAAGGAAACGGTATTTGAGGGAAGATTTGCCACCGCGAAAGAATTGCGTAAAATGGGCGCGGGGATTATAATAGAGGGGAAGGAAGCCCTGGTCAGCGGAAAGCGGAGATTAAAAGGCACCCGTGTGCGGGCCCATGACCTGCGGGGAGGCGCTGCCTTGGTAACGGCAGGTCTCGCGGCGGACGGGGAGACCTGTATCACCCACTGCCATCATATCTTCCGGGGATATGAGGATATCTGCCGCGACTTAAAAAACCTGGGAGCAGACATACGGAGAGAAGGATGAAGAAAAGACAAATGGTGCTGGCCGTAACGGCAGCCTTGGGGTTGGTGCTGGTATTCACCGTATTGTCATTAAAATTGGACCACATTACGGTGAGCGGCAACAACCGGTACACAGATGAGGAGCTGATCGGACGGCTCTTTGAGAAGCCGTCAGACAGAAACACGATATACTGCTACATCAAAGACCGTCTTAAGGATCATCTGTCCATCCCCTTTGTGGAGGATTACAGCCTGGTATTCAAAAGCCTCTCCGAATTGGAGATCATTGTCCACGAGAAGAGCGTAGTGGGCTATGTGTCCTACATGAGCAGCTACATGTATTTTGACAAGGACGGGATCATAGTGGAGAGTGCCAACAAGGAGATCGACGGGATTCCCCGGGTCGTGGGCCTGAATTATGGGCAGATCGTGCTCCACCAGCCTCTTCCGGTGGAGGATGAGGGCATTTTCAAGGATATCCTGAACTTAACTCAGGTTCTGTCGCTCCACGATCTGGACGTGGACAGGATCCAGTTTGGCGCCCGGGGGGAAACCACCCTCTATATGGATGATCTGGAAGTATTCCTGGGAAATAATGAAAACATTGACGGAAAGATCCTGAGACTGTCCAACATGTTTCCCCAGCTGGACGGCCTTAGCGGGACCCTTTACCTGGACACCTACGACCCTGCCAACAGCAGTATGGCCTACACGTTCAAGAGGAAGTCATAATTTTCTTGAAAAAAACAGTTGCTATTTTGAGGGAAATAAAATATAGTATTAGATAGACTAGGTTTTAGTATGAAGGAGGAAGTATCTTGTTAGAGATTAAGATAAATGAGGCAGAGAATGCCGCCAGGATCATAGTAGTAGGCGTGGGCGGGGCAGGCAACAACGCGGTGAACCGCATGATCGATGAGAATATCGCGGGTGTGGAATTCATCGGGATCAACACGGACAAGCAGGCCCTGGGATTCTGCAAAGCCCCTACAGCCATGCAGATCGGCGAAAAGCTGACCAAGGGACTTGGAGCCGGAGCCAGGCCGGAGATCGGTGAGAAGGCGGCAGAGGAGAGCTCGGAGGAGCTTGCGCAGGCCTTAAAGGGCGCTGACATGGTGTTCGTCACCTGCGGTATGGGCGGCGGAACCGGGACAGGCGCTGCCCCCGTTGTGGCCAAGATCGCGAAAGATATGGGGATCCTTACTGTGGGCGTGGTGACCAAGCCCTTCCGTTTTGAAGCCAGAACCCGTATGACCAACGCGCTCCAGGGTATTGAGCGCCTGAAGGAGAGCGTGGACACCCTGATCGTGATCCCTAACGACAAGCTTCTGGAGATCGTGGACAGGCGCACCACCATGCCCGACGCCCTGCGCAAGGCGGACGAGGTGCTTCAGCAGGCTGTCCAGGGTATTACGGACTTGATCAATGTGCCCGGACTGATCAATCTGGACTTCGCGGACGTCCAGACTGTCATGATAGACAAGGGCATCGCCCATATCGGTATCGGCAAGGCAAAAGGCGACGAGAAGGCCTTAGAGGCTGTGAAGCAGGCTGTGTCCAGCCCTCTTTTGGAGACCACCATTGAGGGCGCTTCCCATGTAATTATCAATATTTCCGGAGACATCA
>CAJUSJ010000020.1 GCA_910588865.1 uncultured Lachnospiraceae bacterium | reverse complement strand
TTAATAGTACGTTTCATTACAGGAACGGATTCCTGCTGTGTGTTTTCTGAAATTTCCGCATGATGTTCCATCAATGATATCACCTGCCTTATATATACATTTTTACATATTCATAATACCACAAAATCCCGCGTGGTTCAATGGATTTCCTTTATCTGTATTCTGTCCGGTCATACCGCGGTTACTGTCCAGGTAGGTCCGCGCGCTTGCCGCGCTGACCGTTTAAGATGCCAGTGAAGGTGCCGCCTTTGGAGAAAAGGAGCTGCGCCATCCTGAAAAATGACGGCTATATCAGGCAGCGGGAAAACGGGAAATATGAACCCAGACAATTAAACTATGATACAGGCCTTGATATGGAAAATGCTGTAAGGAAAAAATAACAAGAGAAAAAGATGAAAAGGTGCAACCTGTGAAACGAAAACACCAATTTGAGTTTCTTTTTTGTGGAAAACAGACAAGCGAGTCATTGAAGAAGTTAACCGGATATGCTATACTGAAAACAGATAACACTGGCCCGAAATTTCACCAGGAGGAACGTGTATGCTGGAAAGTACTGTGAAGAGACTAGAAACTTTATCAAAACAACACTCAGGGTATATTACAACTGCGGAACTGCTGCAAGGGAAGGTGACAAACCGTCAGATCGGAGCGTTTGTGCAAAGCGGGAGGCTGGAGAAGATCTCTCACGGACATTACTGGTTTGTGGACGCGGGATGCGAGAAACCTGACGACTATAAGGCGATTGAAGTGTGTATCACCAACCCCGGCGCCATAATCTGCGCGGACAGCGCCTGCTTCTATCTTGGATTAATTGATGTGGAGCCGGAATGCCTGTCTGTGGCCACAAGGAGAAGTGACAGGAGCAAGATGAAAGTGAATTTCCCCATATGCAGACACTATTTTGGGGACAGTTATTTTGAGGATAACTCGAAGAAAGTGACGACTCCATTGGGATCGTACAGGGTGTACGATTTGGACAGGAGCGTCTGTGACTGTATCCGTTTTAAGGACAACATAGACAAGGATATTTTTAACCTGATCATAGAAAATTACCGCAAAAGCGGGGAGAGGCAGATGGAGCAGATGCTTGAATACGCGGGAAAGGTCAGGATGCTGAGGAGAGTGAAACGTTATCTGGAATAGAGACACAGGCCCATATATCCAGGGAGGGATACATGGGCCTGTGTTTTTTATGTACACGGGACGGAAAGGAATATGGCCGCTGAAGCGGCCCCGCCCCGGCACGGCGAGCAGGGGGAAGGGCCTCCCTCTACTCGTTGGTTCTCTTCAATGGCCTCTGTGCAGAGGATCATCAGCCCAAGAAGCATGTAATCTTTCACACTGTCGATCTGGATGATCTCCGGGATATATTTTCCCGGCACATATTTTTCCAACTCTTTGATAAGGCCGTCAATCTGGACAATAAGGCGGCAGGACAGGAGGATCAGCTCCGGACCCAGGATACTTATGATGGAAGCGATTGTCTGGGCAGCCCAGGACAGAGTGCCCTCAGGAGTCATCCGGAGGGAAGGCGCCAGATTGTCGCTGTCACTTTCACTGTTGAGAGGAAGGAACTGGACCTCCCCGGCCACATGGCGGTAGCCCTCGATCAGCTGGCCGTTGTGGATACTGCCAAGACCTCCCGTGGAGGCCACAAAAGGCTGGAACAGGGCAGAGATGGAGCGATATTGATCCTGGGAAGCATAGTAGCCGACAGCGATACAATTGGCGTCATTGTCCAGAACGAATTTGCGGGAATATCTTTTTGACAGGGATTCCAGGATATTGCTCTCATCAAATCCCTGCTTTGGAAGGGTGACCCGTCCTTCGTCGATGATTCCGGGCATGGACAGCCCTACTGTAGTGATCTCGGGATAGATGGCAAAGGCCGTATCGCAGACATCACATATATCATCTACGCTGATCTGGGGCTTGATACTGACTTCATCAAAGATAATGCCGTTGTTCTCTGTGTAGATCCTGGAGGACAGAAGGTAATGGTCATCTTCCCGGATCAGGGCGATCGTCAGGATCTTTACATGGGACTTCACCTGTTTTTTAAGGGGAAGCTGACGGATATAGGGGCGGCCGGTATGCTTGGATGGTGAGAGGAGAGGCTCTAAGTCCGTAAACACCGCTTTGACATCATAGGTGGCAAAGACCTTGGGCGGAATCTGACAGACCTTTTTGTTGTGAAGGATCTTTTTCGCGGTCTCGTATATATAGGAAATCTGGGGTGCCAGAAGGATGATATCATATTGGCTGGCCACATGGTACAGATTTCCGTAGGAAACAGCGGTGAATTCATAATTCAAAGATAAAAGCTGGGCGGACTCGTTGAGCTTCTGCGCGAAAAATCCGGTGGTCAGGCCGCTTGTGCAGGACAGAAGGATGCGGACAGGCGGCTTGACCGCCAGCTCTTTCACGCTCTCTAGCATCTCCCGGAACAGCTTCATGGCGTGTTCCAATGTGTGCATTTGAAAATGCAAATAGAACTCATGGCGGTCCGTCACCAGGTTCAGAACGCTCAGCTGGATAATATCCATGGGAAAGAAGGTGACCTCGCCCCGGCAGTAGCTGGTCTCGATCACAATCACGTTCTCGTCCTTCGCGTTTATGTAGAGCTTGTAATGGGAACTGGTCTGGGTTAACACCCACTGTCTGAATTGCTGTATCAAAGTGTTGTCTGATGATTGGTCCATATAAATACCCCCCTGGTTTTAATATAGTAACACTTACATCCCCAAATAATACTTTTGATAATACTGGATACGGATCAGGTCAAAGATCTGCATCAGCTGATGGTTAAAGTCCAGTCCGTCATATCTTCCGGGAAGCCGTAAAACAAAGGTGCTGATCCTGTGTTCCGGCCTGGTGTAAACGGGATTCTGGGTGATCAGAAGGCTGGTGGCCGCGTCGGGATTTAAGTTGCCTCTGTTTTGGAGGAATCCCTTCATGGCTCTCCCAGTGGCGGAGATGAAGATCAGCATGTCATCTTCCGTGAACATCATGGTGGGATCGTAGTTGTGGAACTGAATCACATTTTTCCCAAAGGTGATCAGATCTGTCTGGAATTCCACCGCGATGGACATGGGGTAGAGCGCGCCCACGATAACGATCCGCTTGTGGAACTCGATCTCCTCGCAGATCACGGAGATATAATTTAACATCTCCTCATCGGTCATGTCCTTCTTCATGTCCTTCACAAGATCAGCGGCCCGCAGGCCCACCATCCGCCCCCGGATCTGGTCTAAGCGGGTGAGATGGTGCTGGACAAAGGTTCTGTGGAAGTTATCCCAGTCAAAATCGCATCCCAGACGGCGGACAAAGTCGTCTAGGTTCTTCTCGTCGATCCCGGTCTCGGAGAGAAGCCTTTCCTTGGTCATGGATTCCATCTCCAGATAGTGGTCAACGATGTAGGTACAGAATTTGTAGGAGTCATCGTAGAACAGGGCTCCGTTTAAATACTTGAGAATTCTTGCCAACAGCACATCCATATCATACAGCCTCCTTCTTCCCTTCCAGGTCTTTTTTCTTGATCACGGTCACCGACATATCGTTGAGACAGACACAGTTGAGCTGCCCGTTGTCAAAGGGACCCAATCCGCCGTCGATGCCGATCTTATCATGATAATAAGGATCAAACCACACATCAAAATTCTCGCCGCCGTTTAGATGGCACAGAGGTGTGTGGCCGAACACGATGGTCTTGCCTTTGAGAGCCGGTGACATGTAAAACCATTCCCGGATCCAGGCGCAGATCTCCTCGTCCTGTTGGTGAAGGGGCCGTTCCGGATCAATCCCCGCGTGGATCAGCACCAGGGCCTGGCCGCCTACATTCACTTCAATGTAGCTGGGCAGGGAGTTGACATAGTTGATGAGCCAGTTCCGAAACTCTGTCCTTTTGCACTCAAAATCTTTTTTGGTCTCACAGCCCTTTTTGAGAAACTTATCCATCTGTTCCATGGTCTTGTCGCCGCCATTGCACTGCCAGATCCTTCCCTGGGGACACGTCCAGTCATTCTTTATAAGAAAATCCCGCATCATCAGCTCATGGTTTCCTTTTAACAGGAAAATATTGTCCTGGTGCTGCTGGATAAAATGGTAAATCTCCATGGCTTTCTCGCCTCTGTCATTGCAGTCCCCCAATATATACAGCGTGTCATTGTCACTGAAATGTATCTTTTTAAGCATGGCGCAGAGAGCGTCATAATGCCCGTGAAGATCTGACAGCGCGTATACTTTCCCTGTCATAAGCATCTCTCCTCCTTGTGGTGTCCGCTGTAAGGCGGACTCTCATAATAATTATAATATGTCTCTTAATGTTTCGCAACAGGGAAAGAAGTTAAAATAAACCGATAATTGACTTTGTCCAAAATGCGGTCTATAATGTATGAAAGGACAAAGGAGGGAGTTTGAGGGCTAATGAGTAAAAGCTTTTACATAGCCGGGATTTGCGCCATGGTTTTGATTTTTAACGGGTGTGGATATGGCGGGAGCGGGGTGGCCGGCACGGAAGCGGCAGACACAAACCCCGCGGACACAAAGCAGGCGGTTTCGGAGGAAGCGGTTTCGGAGGAAGCGGCTTTGGGGGAAACCGGCATTGTCTCTGACAGCGCAGACGAAACCCGGGAGGAGGCTCTCAGAGAGGAGGCCCTGAGGCAGGTGGAGGCCATGGATTTTACCATACGGGAATCCCCTGTTGACAGGGAGCGCTATGACCTGGAGACGGACCGGGTGTATAAGGAGGCTTTTTTGAAAGCCGTCACAAATCAGATCCCGATCCACAGACGGGACGGGGAGGAGCCGGTTTTTTACAGAGATCTGCTGAGCGAGGCCGGAAAATTGCCGGAGGACCAGTTTTTGTGGGTAGTGAGGGGGTCGGATTATTATTATCAGGATTTCGACGGCGACGGCCTTCCTGAGCTGACAGTGGACACGGAGGGGCCCTGTGTTCTGAAATATCACCCGGAGGAAGACCGGGTAGAGCTGTACACCCGGAAGGAGGAAGGCTGGCATCTGCTGGGAAAAGGGCAGATGTATGCTGAGTTTGCGGAAACAGATGAGGAGGCTGATATCAGCCTGTACTGTTATGAGGCCGGAGAGGAGAAATTTTGTCTGAAACAGATTGTTTACTGGCACTGGCGCCGGGGACAGGAACCCTATCTGGTGTCTCTTGGAGAGCATACGGACATAGCGGTGGAGGAAGAGACGGCGCGGAAACTTTTGGGGGATTATTTTGCCGCCGCGGAGCAAACCCCTCATCCAATGACATTTTCTGTGTTGTTCGGAGACGGGGAGAACCAGGGCTACATGCCGGGAGAGGAGATGCCGGTGAGATACGGGCTGAGAGATACCGGCATACTGCCTGTCAATGAGGAGAGCGGCGAAGAGTGGGAGGCCTACAGAACCATGATGGAAGGGGATTTTTCCGTGGTGGCGGGCGAGGACTGGGGCAGGCTTCAGGCGGAATATGAGTGGGAACTGGAACACAATGACGGGATCTGCGGATGGAGTTATTTTCTCATGGATTTTAATCAGGATGGGGTTAAGGAACTGGTGATCCGGTTCTATCCTCACGGTGTTAACAATACAGCCTCTTTCTGCTATAAAGACGGACATGTGGGGATGTGGGGAAGTTATGGCTCAGCGGACTCTCACGGGTATCGAGTTCCTCTGGCCAATGGGAAGATTCTCTCGGTATCCTGGTATCAAGATGACAAGGATTGGTGGGTGAATCGGGTGGATCCCCAGTGTCGGCAGATAAAGGAGCAATGCTACTATACGTGGGTGAGCCGAGAGGAAGTGGATGGCGGGGAAGGAGAAGAGAGGAAACGTTTTTATGAGTTTCAGGATTACTATCATAATGGAGAGTGCTGTGGGAATCCGGTCAATATGACAGAGGAAGAATGGAGGCAGGTTGAGGAGGGGATCAACAGGCTGATGATTCCGGAAGAAGTGTGGAAACCCTGCGATGTATTCACTCCCAGGTCTGACCGTCCCGAGGTGCCGGGGGTCGGGTGAGACGGGGGGTGACAAGGTTTGCGGGGATGGCTGGTGGTAAAACTGGGGCTGTTTCGCGGCAGCCCCAGTCAGCAGACCATTAGACCATATACTTCGGCTAAACCACCTTATAGATCAAATTGCTGGTATTTCCCTGGGCTTTTATATATCTGGTATCAACCAGCGTCTTTAGATACCTGCGTACTGTCGCGGAAGATTTATTGCAGATCTTCTCAGCCTCTTTCGGAGTAATTGCTCCATGATCTTCAATAAATTCAATTAATTTTTCTACTTTATCATAATCTTTTTTTGACAAAACTTCGCTCAAAACTTCGCTCAAACTCCGCTCATTTTTACCGCTGTGGTTTGAACTTATTCTTATTGATTCAGGACGTTCTCTTTCTGCCTTGTCAGTTTCTTCCAAAAAGCCTTCATGCACAAACAGTCTTGATATAAAATAACTGCGGGCCTCATCGGTCTCAAATTCCGGCTTAGGGGAACCATTGGCCTCTAAGGCGTTGACGATTTTCTTAAATCCCGTATTTCTGCCCTCTGTTAAGCGCAATTCTTTTAAAAAATCGCCGATCCTGCGGTTTCGGTATCTGCGATTCGATACCCGGTAGTTTTTCAATCCTTCCTGTGTTACAGAACGGTCAGGTCCTGGAAAACTGACGATTTCGATTTTGTCATATTCAACCCGGACTTCAATTGGTTCCCGTACATCATAGGCTCTGTGATATATGGCATTTGACAGGGCTTCCTCTATAGCCGCGTATGGATAATTAAAGAAACGGTCCGCTTCCGCTCTGTCTGGATATTTGATTACTTTTTCTGTAATAATGGTATTTCTGATAAATCGAAGGGCATCTTTAAGCTGCTGATGGATCGGTCCTTTAAATGTGCTTTCAATAATGCGATCACCGCCCAGCCCGTCTAGGAACTGGACGACATCAATCTGTGTATATGGGAAAAACTTATCTGGTTCAAAGCTGAAAAACATTAACCCCACATTTTTAGGTTTTATATATTCTGGAAGGCTGCTGATGATGTTCATATCCTGGCATATTTCTGTAAAGTCTCCGGTTTTGGACTTTTCATATAAAGCGCTGTTGACCTCTTTTAAGTAACTCTGTATGAGGGTAATATTTAAATCCGACATTTCCGCCTGATGATTTACCCGGTCATCAAAAGGCACCCTGTTTGCCAGATTAAACAAATCTTTTTCTTCATCATCTGAAAGCTCCACAGAATTGGAAGACTTACGAATATAGTGAATACGTTCTTTGTTGTCCTTTGCCATGGTTTTAGGGGATGAATATGGCCTGCTGTCGCCGCCTGGACACCAAAGGACAATGAATTTTTTATCTTGATAATCCGCCACTTCGATGATCGGAGTATAGGCGGGCCTTATGAGTTTACATTTTGCGTAAATATCTTTTTGATAAGAATCAATCCGGTCTATGGGCACGCCTTTTAATGGGTAGACAGGCCGTCCGTTGTCTTCTTCAACGCCGATCACAATATAACCGCCGCCCCAATTGTCAAGATCGTTCGCGAACGCGCAGACACTTTTTAAGGAGGCTTGGGGATCCCATGTTCCCTTAAATTCTATTCTTGCCCATTCAACTACACTTCCTGACAGTAATGTTTTTATGCTTGTAGGTATCGCCATATTTTCACTTCCTTTAATTTCGATAAAAATTTTCCAGGTTTTCCGCTCCATTGCCAATAAGCCTTATCATGTATCTATTATGGAGCAGAAATGAAAAAAAATCAACTGGTCCCGGGCGAGAAGCATATGCCCATTCGTTCCCGGTACCTGCTGGGAGTCTCCCCGAATTCTTTTTTAAACAGTTTTACAAAATAGTTGGAATCCAGAATCCCCACCTGTTCGCTTACCTGGTGGATGGAGAGCCTGGTGTTGGCCAGCTTCCATGCGGCCTGGCCCATGCGTATCCTGGCAAGGTAGGCTGTGGGGGTCAGGCCGGTTTCGGCGTGGAAGCGGCTGGTCAGGTAGTTGGGGGACACATCCAGCTCTCTTGCCAGGGCGGCCACGGTGATACACTGGGAGTAGTGGTGCTCCATGTGGTAGACAGCGCTTAAAATAAGGCTGCTGTAGCCTTTTGTTCTGCGGTCGTAGATGATCTGGCAGTATTCGCTGATGAGCCGCTCGTGCTCTCGGTTGATCTCCTCAATGGTGGAAGCGTTTCTGATGATGGAAGCGCTTTCGCCGGAGATCTTGTCGTTTAAGACTGCCGGGATTCCGGCTTTCATGGCTGCCATGCGGATGACGGTTCGGGTGATGGCGGCTGAGGTTCTGGCGTTTTCTATGGTGTATCCAATGTTTTTGGGATTTCTTGTATATGCCACGTAATTGTGGAGGTCCCGCCAGTTGGCGATGGCGGCGAAACGGTTTCCCAGACGGATATTTTCCATGAGACGCTGTTCCGCGGCATAGCGTTCGGTTACCAGTTGGGAGTAGGGCCGGCGGATTTCCTGGTCGTCGGAGTCGGGAAGGCCGTGGTCCTGGCAGTTTAAATCCCGGACTTCCCAGTCTTCCCGGCCAAGCCCTAAGTTCTTCAGAAGGCACCTTGTCAGGTGGAGAACCTGTCTTTCCTCCATAACGGGAAATGGGCTGCGGTATGCCAGGTAGTCGGTGACAGGAAGGCGCAGGGAGCCCAGACCCCGGAACAGGGCATGGCAGTCAGCCACGGTCAGAAGTTCTGTGCAGAAGGGGCCGAGGGCCAGGGGGACCTGGTCTGCCCGGGTGAAAATGAAGTGGATTCCCAGGGGGTCGGTGAGGTGGACGATCCGGCCCGGGCTTAGGTGGGCCAGAAGGGACTCCAGAGCGTCCGGGGTTAAGTAATTCTGGACAGGGTGGAACTGGTAGGTGGCGCAAAACAGGGCCTGCTGCCTTACGCCGGACAGCAGGGCGGCGGGAACCTGGGTCAGGTCCTGCAAAAAGGAACAGGCTTCGGGGAGTGTCATGGGGGCCTCCTTTGTATGTCTTGTATCGTAGTATTTTTCTAAATTATATAGATTTATTCTAACAGAAAATCTTTCTGTTTGCTATAGTTATTGTATTTAGCAAGCACGGACTGATATGAGGTGAAGGCGATGTGGGATGGGAAAATCCTGGTTTTGCGGTGTCTGATGGATGAGGGGTTTAAGACAGCCGGGGAGCTGGCCAGGCTGTGGGGAGTCAGTGAGAAGACCGCGAGGGTGCGGTTAAAGGACATGAAACCAGAGATCGAGAGCCGGGGCGGGCGGCTGGTCTCCAAAAAGGGGCAGGGATTTTTGATTCAGACAGAGGACAAGGGACGGTTTGAGAGATGGCTTGAGGAGCTGAAGGCGGGAGAAGGGGGAGGGATTCCGGACACGCCTGCTGACCGGGTTGAGTATCTTCTGGCCATGCTGTTAAACCGGGAGGATTATATTAAGTTTGACGATATCTGTGAGTTTCTTTATATATCCAGAAGCACCTTGTCCGGGGAGATGAGGCAGGTGGAGGAGAGGCTTGGGAAGTTTCACATTGAGCTGGAGAGAAAGCCGGCTTACGGGGTCCGGATACGGGGGCAGGAGTTTGATATCCGGCGGTGTCTCATGGAGAACCGGAAGAGGGTGGAGGACCGGTACACCCAGCAGGAGAGGAAGCGCAATATCAAAAACCAGGACATGGCCCGTTTTTTGCTGGAGCGGATGAGGGCGGAGAACCTCCGCTTTTCGGAGATGTCGTTTGAGAGCATTCTGGAGTATATCCATGTGGCGGCCTGGCGTATGGAGAGAGGCCGGGTGATTCTTGAGATGCCGGAGGTTCCCTGTGACTTGGGACAGGAGGAGCGGCGGCTGGCGGCTGGGATCATGGAAAAGATCCGGAAGGAAAGGGGCGTCCCGGCGGAGGAGGCGGAGATCCGGTTTCTAGGAATCTTTTTGGCGGGAAAGGGGATCCACGGCTCAGGGAAAACCAATTTCGTCATCTCGGAGAGGGTCGACCGCATGGTGATGGACATGCTGGAATCGGTGTATGAGGCTTTTCACATGGAGTTTCGGGATAATCTGAACCTGAGAATGATGCTGAACCAGCACCTGGTATCTCTGGATATCCGCATGAGATACGGGATAGAGGTAGACAATCCTCTTTTGACGGGGATTTGGCAGAAGTATCTCCTGGCCTATTCTGTGGCTGTCCAGGGAAGCGGCGCTTTGAAGAAATATTACGGCAGGGAGATACCAGAGGAGGAGGTGGGATTTCTCGCCTTTTTGTTCGCCCTGGCTTTAGAGGAGCGGGAGAACCGGATCGAGAAAAAGAATGTGCTTCTGGTGTGCGCCAGCGGCCGGGCCAGCTCCCAGATGCTTCTCTATCAGCTGAAAAAGGAGTTTGGAGGTTATCTTGACCAGGTGTTTGTGTGCAATGTGTATGAGCTGGAGGATTTTGATCTCACTGGTGTGGATTATATTTTTGCCACGGTTCCCATCTACAGGGATGTGCCGGTTCCGGTTATTGAGATCCACGATTTTCTGGAGTACGGGGATCTTCTGGCGGCCAGGAGGACCCTGGAAAACGGGGACCGGCAGTTTCTCCTGGAGTTTTACCGGAGGGAGTTTTTCTTTTCCCATGTGAAAGGGGAAACCAGGGAGGAAGTCATTGAAGAGATCTGCCATAAAATCAGGGCCTGTTATCCCCTTCCGGAGGGATTTGCCGCCTCTGTTCTTGAGAGGGAGGAACTGGGGGCCACGGATTACGGCAACCTGGTGGCCATTCCTCACCCGGCCAGGGTTATGGTGGAGCGGAATATTGTGGCCGCGGCGATTCTTGACAAACCGGTTAAGTGGTTCAGGAACCAGGTTCAGCTGGTGGTTTTAGTGGCTCTTACCAACAGTATGGAGGAGAAGGTACAGAAGTTTTATGAGATCACCTCCCGGGTGCTGCTGTCGCCGGAGAAGGTGGGGGAGATTATTGGGAGCAGAAGGTATGAGACTCTTCTGAAGGTGTTTTTTGAAGCGGAGTGACAGGTTGCCTTATGGTTTATGGGGGTGAAACGGAATTTTACCGGAAGCGAGGCGGTAATAACCTCAATGGAGGTGTCCCCGGGATTTTGATAGAATACAAGCTGTGATGAGCGGAAGTCAGAAAGTGAGGTGGAAGGCATGAGCGAGGAGGAGAGGAGGATTCTCCAGCTGGTGATCCAGGGAGGCGACGCCAGGTGCGCGGCCATGGAGGCTATTGAGGCGGCAAGGGAAGGGAAATTTGCCAGGGCGGAGGCTCTTTTAGAGCAGAGCGGCCAGGCCCTGGCTCTGGCCCACAGCGCGCAGACCGACATGCTCCAGGAGGAACTGGGCAGGGAGCAGGGAAACGTCACTCTACTCATGGTTCACGCCCAGGACCATCTTATGAGCGCCATCACGGTTCGGGACCTGGCCAGGGAGATTGTGGAATTGTACAGAAGGGAGGAGAGGGCGAGATGAAGATCAGGCTGTTTTGTGTGGCGGGAATGTCCACCAGTCTTCTGGTAAACCGTATGAGAGAAGCAGCGGCAAGGCGGGGAGAGGACGTGGATATCAGAGCCTACGCGGAGTCCGATATGGAGAAGTGTCTTGACGGCGTCGATGTGGCCCTTCTGGGGCCCCAGTCCCGGCTGGCCCTGAAAAAGGCCCGGACCCTGTGTGAACCCAGGCGGATTCCGGTGGCGGTGATCCCTGTGGCTATCTACAGTGAGATGGACGGGGAGAAGGCCCTGGATTTTGCCAGAGAATCGCGAGCCAACATACGAGGAGGGAAAACAAATGAATGAGTTTATGAACAAGCTGGAGGCGGCGTTGGACAAATACATGACGCCTGTGGCGGAAGTGCTCAACAACAATATCGTCATTTCCGGAATCAAAGACGGTATGATGTCAACGCTTCCGGCTACCATGATCGCCTCAGTGGCGCTGATCTTAAGCAGCTTTCCGTATCTGGATCAGTTTTGTCCGCCGCTGTCCGCGGCTTTCCGGACATTTTTCGGCCCCATCAACGCGGCTACCCTGGGGCTCATCGCTCTGTATGCCCTTTTGGGTACTGCCTACTATTACAGTGAGGGCAGAAAGGTGGACAAGTTTTACGGGATCACTACGGCGGTGATCTGCTTCCTTCTGGTGACGCCCTTTGAGAAGGCCACAGAGGTGGCTGTAGGTGAGGAGAAGATCGCCACAGTGGTCTCAGGGGTCATCGACACTGGTGTTCTGGGGGCGGGAGGGATCTTCCCGGCGCTGATCGTGGCGATTTTGTCCATCTCCGTGTTTGCCTGGCTGGAGCATAAGAACCTGACCATCAAGCTGCCGGACACGGTACCGCCCAATGTGATGAAGCCTTTTTTGGCAATGATCCCCATGGGTGCCACGGTGCTTCTGTTTATGGCTATCCGGCTTTTGTTCCAGCTGACGCCTTACGGTACCCTGTCTGAGTGTATCAGCACCCTGATCACCAGGCCGTTTTTGAACCTGTCCAACAATATCTGGGTGTTTATGTTCCTTATGTTTATCGCCCAGGTTCTGTGGTTTTTCGGACTTCATGGAACCAACCTGATCCTGACTCCCATCTGGCAGCCGGCGGCATTGGTGGCCATGGCCATGAATCTGGAGGCCTACAACTCCGGCGCGGCGCTGCCCTTCCTTATGACCGCCGCTTTCCGTGTGTACACCAACCACTGTAAGCTGTCGGAGATTGTGGCCCTGTGTGTTCTGGGCAAATCCCAGCGGGCCAAGGCCATGAAGAAGACCATCCTGGTTCCGGCTATTTTCAATATCCATGAGCCCTTTGTCTTTGGTCTTCCGGCGGTTATGAACCCTACGATTTTTATTCCGTGGATTTTGAGTGAGCCTCTTCAGGCAGGTCTGGCCTACCTTTTGATGAAGATTACAGGGGCTATCCCCATCTATGATGTGCCGTGGACCACACCGCCTTTCTTAAAGCAGCTTATCGCCACCAACTTTAATCCCTGGGCCGTGGTGATCACGTTCACTACCTTTGCCTTTGGATTCCTTTTGTGGATGCCCTTTATCAAGATGCTGGATAATCAGTTCCTTAAGGAAGAGGCGGAGCAGAAGTAGGCGGCAGGGATGAAAAAATGTCAGGGTGCCGCGTACAGGAGATCACAGCCTGGCGGCGCCCTGTTCTGGTTAGGAGGCAGGGATCATGAGGGTAACAAAGGAGCAGAAGGCCTGGGTGGATATAACCATCGGAAAGATAGAGGAAAAGATGTTTTGTGTGGCTGAGAGGAATCTCCACAAGATTCCGTATACAGCCAAAGACGGCATGTTCAATGATTACTCGGAATCAAAGATCTGCTGGTGGACCAACGGATTTTGGCCAGGTATTATGTGGCAGATGTATCAACTGACAAAAGAAGAGCTTTACCGGAAGGCGGCCAGGGAGGCGGAGGAAAAGCTGGACAGGAATTTCCTGGTATACCAGAAGCTGGATCATGATAATGGGTTTAAGTGGCTTTTGTCGGCAGTGGCGGATTACCGTTTGACAAAGGATCCGGATTCCAGGAACAGAGGTCTTCTGGCGGCTCAGCTTCTGGCGGGAAGATACAATCCAGAGGGCCGTTTTTTGAGGGCGTGGAATGAGTGGGGAGGGCAGAGACATACCGGCTGGGCCATTATTGACTGTATGATGAATCTGCCTCTTTTGTACTGGGCGTGGGAGGAGACGGAGGACCCCAGGTATCTCCATATTGCCGACGGACATGGTAAGACGGCTCTCAAGTATTTTGTAAGGGGAGACGGCTCTGTGCGCCATATGGTGGAGCTGGACCCGGTGACAGGGGATTTTGTGAGAGAGTACGGCGGACAGGGATATGGGGAAGGGTCCTCCTGGACAAGAGGTCAGGCCTGGGGGCTCTATGGTTTTGTATTGAGTTATCTTCACACGGGAAATCAGGAGTATCTCCATGCTTCCAGGAGGATCGCCAACTATTTTCTGGCCAATATTCCAAGGGACGGGATTATCCCTGTGGATTTCAGACAGCCAGAGGAGTGTGAGTGGGAGGATGATTCTGCCGCCGCCTGTGCCGCCTGCGGCCTGCTGGAGCTGTCAAAGCATGTGGAGGAGGCGGACTGCCGGCTTTACCGGAATACGGCCATATGGCTTTTACAGACCCTTGACAGGGAACGGTGCGGCTGGAGCAAGAAGACGGACTATCTTTTGGAGCGGTGTTCTGTGGACTATCATGGCAGCGACCACAATATCCCGATTATTTATGGGGATTACTTTTTTATCGAGGGGCTGCTGAAGCTGGCGGATAAAGAGTTGTTTATGTGGTAATTTCATTTTATGAAAGAAATCTAATGAAGAAGGAGAAGACGGGAGATGTTGGAGTATTCGGTATTATATCCGGTCAATACGGTGAGCCGTCAGGTTCTCAGCCTGGATGGCATGTGGAGATTTAAGATTGACTGGGACAGTGCGGGCAGGGAGGAAAGATGGCAGGAGGGACTTTCAGGGTTTGACATGATCCCGGTTCCCGCCAGCTTTCAGGATTTTTATACCACCAAGGAGATCCGGGAGTTTGTGGGGGATGTGTGGTATGAGACTGATGTGATGGTTTCGTCGGTTTATAAGGAAAAAGGGATTTTTCTCCGGTTTGGCTGCGCCACTCATTTTGCCCAGGTGTATGTAAACGGACGGCTGGCCGGGGCCCACGAGGGGGGATTTCTGCCGTTTTCCATGGATATCTCCGGGCTGGTGGAATTTGATAAGAAGAACCGGATATCTGTGGTGGTGAACAATGAGCTGTCCACGGCCAACCTTCCCTGCGGGGCCACCATTACTTTGAAAAACGGGAGAAAAAAGGCTGCCCCTTATTTTGATTTTTACAATTATTCTGGGCTTCACCGCTCCGTGAACCTGGTGATCTGCCCAAAGGAGTACATTTTCGATTACAGCACATCTTATGAACTGGAGGGAGCTGACGGGAAGGTTCACTACCAGGTGGAGACTGTGGGAGAGGGCCAGGTGGAGGTGGAGCTTCTGGATGAAGGGGGCGCGTCCGTGGCCAGGGGACAGGGAAGGAAGGGCACCCTGGTGGTAAGCAATGCCCGGCTCTGGCAGGTGCGGAACCCGTATCTGTATACCATACGGATCCATCTGTGCCGGGATGGGGCGCTGGTAGATGAATATGAGGACCAGATCGGCATCCGCACTGTGGAGATCAAAGGGACAAAGTTCCTGATCAACAAAAGCCCTGTGTATCTGAAAGGCTTTGGAAAACATGAGGACAGCGATGTGGCGGGGCGGGGCTTTAATATCTGCGTGATGAAGAGGGACTTTGAGCTGATGAAATGGATTGGGGCCAATTCCTTCCGCACATCCCATTATCCCTATGATGAGGAAATCTACCGCATGGCGGACAGAGAGGGATTTCTGATCATCGACGAAGTGGCGGCTGTGGGGCTGTTTAAGAGCACCAAGAATTTCGTGGACGTCACAAGCGGCAAGGTCACATGCTTTTTCTCCCTGGATACCATTCCCCAGCTCCTTCGCCGTCACTTGCGGGATATTGAGGAGCTGATCGCCAGGGACAAGAATCACCCCAGCGTGGTGGCCTGGAGCCTTCTCAATGAGCCGGAGACCACCACTGATGAGAGTGTGCCCTATTTTGAGAAGGTGTTTGCCCACGCGCTGGCGCTGGACCCCCAGAAGCGGCCAAGAACCTTTGCTGAGATCAAAAACTCAGGGCCTTATATCTGCAAATGCCACCAGTTCAGTGACTTTATCTGCCTAAACCGGTATTATGGGTGGTACATCAAAGGCGGGTATGAGATATCTGACGCTTTTGAGGATTTCCGGGAGGAGATGAGGCAGTGGAAGGAAGTGGAGCCTGACAAGCCGTTTATGTTTACAGAGTACGGCGCTGACACCTCGGCCATGGAGCACAAGCTCCCGTCGGTGATGTGGAGCCAGGAGTATCAGGAGGAGGTGCTGGAGCTGATTCATCAGGTCTTCGATTCCCTTGATTTTGTGGTGGGGGAACAGGTGTGGAACTTCGCGGATTTCCAGACCACAGAGGGGATCATGAGGGTCAACGGCAACAAGAAGGGGATCTTTACCAGGCAGAGACAGCCTAAGGCAGCGGCCTTTTTGCTGAAAAAGAGGTGGGAGAGCCTGCCAGTGGATTATAAGGGGGAAACTTTTTGATCTATTGAAAAGAAAAGGCGACCATGATATATTAATATAAACACGTTGATTTTGAAAAACGGCATGGATAGCCGCAAACCAGGGAAGGAAGTGGTACGGATGGGATTTTATCTGAATAACGACGAGCCATATTCCATGTATCAGGAGATGGCCCAAAGCCCGTATTTTGTGGATAAAACGGCAATGATCAATGAGATTATCCCCAGAATAGGAATAGCGGAAAAGTACATCTGCGTAACCCGCCCCAGAAGGTTTGGAAAGTCCGTTATGGCTTCTATGCTGGGGGCCTTCTTTTCAAAGGCCTGTGATTCCAAGGAACTTTTTGACAACATGGATATTTCCAGGTCGCCGGTATATGAGAGGCATTTAAACAAGTATAATGTTATCTACATTGATTTTAGCGGGGCAGGGTATTTTGACAGTTATGACCGTTATATTTCAGAGATTTTGTCTATGCTGAGAAGGGACTTGCGCGGAGAATATGAAGGGATTTCATTTAGGGAAGATGGCTCCGTATTCGAGGATCTGAAATGGATCAACCTGGAGACGGGACATAAGTTTATTTTTATTCTGGATGAGTGGGATACGGTTTTTCACAAAGATTTTATCAATGAGAAGGATAAAAATCAGTATCTTAATTTTTTGAGGCTGCTTTTAAAGGGACGGACGTATGTTTCCCTTGCGTATATGACCGGAGTTCTCCCTGTAGCGAAATATTCCAGCGGTTCGGAACTGAATATGTTTTTGGAGTATACCATGGCGGCGGAGAAAACCTTTGACAGCTATTTTGGATTTACGGAAGGAGAGGTTGATGTCCTGTATAATATTTACAAAAAAAACAGGAAGGACGCGGCGGTGACCAGGCAGGGGCTGAAAGAGTGGTATGACGGATATCACACCCGGTCAGGTGAAAGGCTCTACAATCCCAGGTCGGTTGTGGCGGCGCTGACAAATGATAACCTTGGGAACTACTGGACCAGTTCAGGGCCTTATGATGAACTTTACTTTTATGTAAAAAATAATATAGATGAAGTAAGGGAAGACCTTGCCCTTATGATATCAGGAGAGCCTGTCCAGGCCCGGATAAAGGAGTATGCGGCCACCTCCATGAGGCTGGTCACAAAAGACGAGATCTTTTCCGCTATGGTGGTGTATGGTTTTTTGAGCTATGAAAACGGAAAGGTGTCGATTCCCAACAGGGAGTTGATGGGCAAGTTTGAGGAGATGACGCGGAAAGAGGAGGATCTTGGGTATGTTTACCGTCTGGCCAGGGAGTCGGATCGGATGCTGAACGCGACGATAACCGGCAATACAAAGGTGATGGAAAAGATCTTGGAATGCGCCCACAACACAGAAAGTCCTCTGCTGGATTACAACCATGAGACAGAGCTTACCGCTGTGGTCAATCTGGTTTACCTTTCAGCCAGGGATCAGTATGATGTTTTGAGGGAAGACAAGTCCGGGATTGGCTACGTGGATTTTATCTTTTACCCCAAATATGACAAAAGTCTTGATGGGATCATCTTGGAACTGAAAGTTGACAGTACACCTGAAGCCGCGATAGCGCAGATTAAAGAGAAAAAATATGACCTGCGTTTTCGGGGGAAAACCGGGGAAAAGCCTGTATATACGGGAAGGGTTCTGCTGGTGGGAATCAGTTATGAGAAAGCCGCGAAGAAGCACAGATGTAAAGTAGAAGTTTTATGATTGGAGACCACAGGAAGCTGCCGCGAATGAATCCTTTCATTTCGCGGCAGCCTTTTTAAGTTCAATCTTTCAGATGATTTAATACTGCCGCGATCTCGCTGAGCAGAACTTCAATAAACACAAAGAAGATGGCCTGATCGTCTAAGAATCCCATTTTTTTGTTGTAGGAGATCTGGGGAAGGCAGATGGTGTGGCCGCATATTTTTTTTAATGGCGTGGAGGTGTTCATGGTGAAAAGGACGACCTCCGCGCCGTTTTTTTTCAGGCGCTGGCTGATCTCCTTGTAATCGCAGGTGATGGTGCTGATGGAAAAGATCAGGCACAGGTCTCCTGGGCCGAAGATCTCCATGTAGTCTTTCATGAGCACCTGGTCTGTCAGAAGGTGGTTGGCCACGCCCAGCTTGGACAGCCGGTAAGACAGCTGGGAGGCGGAAAATCCTGTGCGGTTGGACCCCATGATGGCCACTCTCGCGGACTGGCAGATAATTGAGGCAATGGTCCGGATCTCCTCCATATCGGTTTCCGCCGCCATCTGGTTGAGATAGGACACATACTGCCTCACAATGTCTGTCATGGAGGTTCTGGAACCAGAGACGGAGACTTCGGCGGCGGGGCCGGTGTCCGACAGGGCGGCTCTTGACATGGAAAATTTAAATTCTGAGTATCCCTTGTAGCCCAGCTTCTGGCAGAGGCGTATGATGGCTGTGTTGGAGGATTTGGATTCTTTGGCTACCTGGGTCAGGGAATAGCGGATAATGGACATGGGATTTGCCAGAATGTACTCCCCGATGATTTTTTCTGATTTGGTTAGGTCAGGCAGCTGTTTTTCTAACAGTTCCAGTGGACTCATATGGTTCGCCTCCTTCTTGAAGTTGTTGTCCGGTAAAAAGTTGTGTATATCCATTTTATCAGAAAAGTGGATAAATATCCAGAACAAATTTGGATTTTGGATATTAAGTTGTGGAAAATGCTAATTTTGGATAAATATCCAAAAATACGTTGAACTTTTATCCATTTAAGCGTATGATATGACATAGGAACCGGGTCCTGGCAACTTTCTAACATGGTCAACACATGAAAAAGGAGTTCAAAAAATTATGGAAAAATTTACAGAAAGTTTAGGAAACGCGCTGCTGCCTCTGGCGCAAAAGCTGTCGGAGAACCGCTATCTGAAATCCATCAGCAGCGGTTTTTCCGCCTGTCTCCCTGTTGTTATCGTGGGAGCCCTGTTTACGCTGCTGGCCAATTTAAACATCGGGTTTTACCAGTCCCTCATAACTGCTGTTCACTTAAAGGAGATCTTTGGCTTTGTCCCCAAGATCACCACGGATATGCTGGCTCTCTACGCGGTGTACAGCATTTCCAGGGCCACTGCCGGCAGTATTGATATGGACAGACAGGCAAACAGCATCGGTCTGTTGACATTGGCTGTATTTCTTGTTATGATTCCTTTAGGTGTAACGGGAACAAAGGATGAGGTGACGGTGACTGTGGCCGCGGCCCTGTCCACTTCTTATCTGGGAGCGGCCGGCCTGTTTACGGCAATGATCTTCGGCCTTGCCATACCGGTGCTTTATAAATTCTTTATTGACAAAAAGCTGGTCATCCGGATGCCGGACAGTGTGCCGCCGCAGATATCCATTTCATTTCAGGGAATTCTGCCGTCTTTCTTGATTTTGCTTATATTTTCTCTGATCCGTTTTGGATTTTCTCTGATTTCTTTTGGAGACATCAACACCTGTATCTATACACTGTTAAAAGCCCCTCTTTCCGCTTTGGGGGCAAGTCCGTTTACCATGATCGTTCTGATTCTCATGTGCAGTATCATGTGGTTTTTCGGGCTTCACGGCGGCATGATTGTAATGCCCTTTATCAACATGCTGTACATGCCCCTGGCCATGGAGAACTTAACAGCCTACGGCGCCGGCGGGGAGCTGCCCAATATTATCGTGAAATCCGCGTGGAGCGGTTATGCCTCCTTAGGAGGAGCCGGGGGAACTCTGGGGCTGTGTATTGTCATGTGTTTTATGGCCAGAAGCCAGCGGTATAAGGCTTTGGGCAAGCTGGCGCTTCCATCAGGACTCTGCGGTATCAATGAGCCCATTACCTTCGGCCTTCCTATGGTATTGAATACCATTATGCTCATACCTCTGGTTTTAACGCCTGTGATCACCTTTACACTGTCCTACATAATGACCCTTATGGGGGTGATCCCGGTTATGAACGGCATGGAGATTCCCCTGGGAACACCTGTGGTTTTGTCAGGAGTGCTCTGCGGCGGCTGGAAGCTGGGTGTGTGGCAGGCGGTTCTGGTGCTGATCCAGGTATGCTGCTATTTCCCCTTTTTCAAGGTACTTGATAACCAGGCATTAAAAGAAGAGCGGGAACCGGCGGAGTAAGACATAAGGAGAGAGAGGACTATGGAAAAAAGACCTAATATATTGCTGTTTGTCGCGGATCAAATGCGCTGTGATTCCCTGTCCCATATGGGGAATCCCGCGTCAAAGACCCCGAACCTGGATTCTCTTTTGGATGACGGGGTGTCATTTGCCAACGCTTACTGCCAGAATCCGGTGTGCGTGCCTTCCCGGTGCAGCTTTCTCACAGGGCGCTATCCCCATACCACCGGCCACAGGACCATGCATTTTCTTCAGGAGCCCCAGGAACCCAATATTCTGCGGACCATGAAGGAACAGGGGTACGAGGTGATCTGGATCGGCCGCAATGACGTGATTCCGGCCGACCGGGCCAAGACGGAGTACTGTGACGAGTTTTACAGCGGCGCTGATTTCGCGGACCACCGGGACGAAGTGAACATGAAGTTTGCCCCAGGTCCTAAGGTTTCCTGTGAAATGCCGGAGTTTATGGACAAGGATGACAGATATTCTTTCTATATAGGAAAGATGGATCAGGAACAGGCAAAGCACACTTTTGACTGGAACTGTGTGAAAAGCGCCCTGGACTACCTGGACAGGAAAAAAGAAAAGGATGATGGGAAACCATTTTTCTTATACATAACATTAAGTTTCCCCCATCCCCCTTACGGGTGTGAGGAACCCTGGTTTAGCAGCATTTCCAGGGACAGCCTGCCCCCTCGCCGGGCGGATGTGGAGACCCTTTTGGGGAAGCCCTCCATGCTCCAGGGCATCCGCTCCAAACAAATGCTTACAGGCTGGGACGAGGAGCGCTATAATGAGCTGCGGGCAGTCTACCTTGGCATGGTGGAGCGGTTTGACTACCAGTTCGGGCTGGTGAAGGACAAGCTGAAGGACCATGGATTTTATGACGACACCAGCATCTTTGTGTTCAGCGACCACGGGGACTACACGGGGGACTACGGCATCACGGAGAAGGTTCAGAACTGTTTTGAGGATCCCATCTCCAATGTTCCGCTGCTCATCAAGCCAGCCTCCATGTTTCCCGTAAAGCCGGGGAAGAGCCAGGTTCTGGCGGAGCTTTTGGATCTTCCGGCCACCTGGGCGGACATGGCGGGATTTACCCTGGATTACACCCAGTTTGGAAAATCTCTTCTGGACGCGGTGGCGGGGAGTCCGGTTCACAAGGACGCTGTGTTCTGTGAAGGCGGACGGATCCACGGGGAGGTTCAGGCCATGGAAAGGGGTCACGGCCCCCAGTCGCCATACTGGCCCCGGCTGTCGACCCAGGGTATGGAAGGGCCGGAGCACACCAAGGCGGTGATGATCCGCGCGGGGCAGTACAAATATGTGAAACGGCTCTATGAGCAGGACGAGTTCTACGACCTGGAAAAAGACCCAATGGAGCTTAACAACCGGATCGGGGAACCAGAGTACCGGCAGCAGGTTCAGGCCATGGCCGCGAGGCTTCTGGAATTCTACATGGAGACCGGGGATGTGGTTCCCAACAGAAAAGACCCAAGATAAAGGGATTGCCGCCAATAACTGCCGCCTCATAAGCGGCAGGGGTTCAGGCTGCCAGGCCCGCCTGCCAGATTTTATGTAAGGAGGCCCCGCTTTTGCCGGGCGCGCGAGTTTAGGAAGGAGACAAGGTAATGAATCTGTATCTGTACGTTATTTTCGCTATGGTAAGTTTTCTGGCCTCTGTGGCGGGGGCCATATGCGGCATCGGCGGCGGAGTGCTGATCAAGCCCATTCTGGACACCTTTGGAGTCCTAAGCGTGGCCAGCATCAGCTTTCTCTCCGGCTGCACCGTGCTTTCCATGTCCTGCTACTCAGTGGTGAAGGCAAAGCTGGGAGGCTCTTCTCTGGTGGACATGAAGACAGGAACCCCCCTTGCCGTGGGAGCCGCCCTGGGAGGCGTGGCGGGGAAAATGATGTTTCAGTACATTTCAGGCCTCGCGGCGGACAAAAACCAGGTGGGGGCGGTTCAGGCCTCCTGCCTGCTGGTCATTACATTTGGAACCCTTATATACACGTTAAGAAAAGACAAGATCAGAACCCACCATGTCACCAATGTGCCGGCCTGTATCGCCATCGGCCTGGTGCTGGGGATTCTGTCCTCCTTCCTGGGCATCGGCGGAGGCCCCATTAACCTGGTGGTGCTGTTTTTCTTCTTCTCCATGGACACCAAGACAGCGGCCCAGAATTCCCTGTACATCATACTGTTTTCTCAGATCGCCAGCCTGATCAACACGCTGGCGACGAGAACGGTTCCTGAGTTTACCATAGGCCTTCTGGTTCTGATGGTGGCCTGCGGTATCCTGGGAGGAGCGGCAGGGAGAACTGTCAACAGGCGCATGGACGGAGCCATGGTGAACAAATTGTTTATCGGGCTTATGGGTATCATCATGCTGATCTGTGTCTACAATATTATTCAATTCATGTGATCAGGTGGCCCGGGTTCCCCGGGCCCTGAGCGAAGTCTGAGGAGGGAAAAGATAATGCCGCCTTTAAATATGCTGATAAAGCCAGCGTCAGGAAACTGCGACATGAGATGCCGCTATTGTTTTTATGCTGATGAGCAGGAGAACCGCAGCGTGTCCTCCCGGGGCATCATGTCAAAGGAAACCATGAAAATGATCATGGACCGTGCCCTGAGATACGGGGACGGTTATTGTACAGTGGCCTTTCAGGGAGGGGAACCTACCCTGGCGGGCCTTGATTTCTATGAGGACCTGGCAAAATACATGGCTGCCTGTGAGAATCCCAAAAGGATCCGGTTTCAGTACGCGGTCCAGACCAATGGCCTTAAGATTGATGAGACATGGGCCAGGTTCTGGGCCGAGAACCGCTACCTGGTGGGAGTCTCCCTGGACGGGCCCAAGGAGATCCATGACAAGTACCGGAGGGATAGAGGGGGAAAAGGCACCTACAACCAGATTATGTCCGGGATACGGCTTCTGGAGAAATACCATGTGGACTACAATATACTGACAGTGGTGACCTCTGCCTCCGCCAGAAGCGGCCAGAAGATCTACAACTTTTTTAAGAAAAATAAGATGGAATATCAGCAGTACATTGAGTGCCTGGATCCTCTGGGGGAGGCTCCGGGAGGCCAGGAATTTTCCCTGACTCCCAGACAGTACGAGGTATTTTTAAAAAGCATGTTTGATGCCTGGTATCTGGATGTGAAGGCGGGGAAGGCGGTGTACAACCGGTATTTTGAAAATCTTATGCTGATTTTTGACGGGCATATGCCGGAGAGCTGCAATATGAGGGGAATTTGCGGAAAACAGTGGGTCATTGAGGCGGACGGCAGCACTTACCCCTGCGATTTCTACGCCCTGGACCAGTGGCTCCTTGGAAATATCAGGGAAGACAGCTTTGAGGATATGGATAGAAGGCGGGAAGAGCTGGGTTTTATCCGGTGGTCTGAGAAAATCCATGAGGACTGCCGGCAGTGCCGGTGGCTTAACCTGTGCCGGGGCGGATGCCGGAGAAACAGGGAACCGGTTACAGAGGACAGCACGGGGAAGAATTATTTTTGTGACGCTTATAAGGGATTTTTTGAGTACGCTTATCCGAGGCTGGAGGAAGTGTATATGGGGGTCAGGAGTGGGAGATTAAGGTTGAGGTGAGGAGATCACAAGTTATTTCGCTGCAGATGTTATTCCATACGATTGTGTGGTGGAGCAGATGCGGGCGCTTGCGGCAGGCAATCTGTTTGCCAGTTAATTACAATCTCCTTAAAGACTTCATATCCGATTGTCTGGGACACCAGGTTCTTTATCTTTTCCGTAGCCAGTGAGGGTGAACTGAAAATTAGTGATAGGCATGCGGCTTCCAAGCCGGGGGATTTTTGGGGTTGCGGGTGTAGAGAAGCCTTCCCAAATCCGGTTATAGAACTATTTGGAATGATAGTTGGGAATATTGGTTCTCCGGCTTGCGCTTAAGATCATAAGGAACCTCCAGTTTCTTTTTTGATCTGGTATTATGTTTTGTGAAATATAAACAATCTACTATTATAATAATCAAACAGCTTTATCATTGTAAAAAATATCCAAATCTGATAAAATTACCTTTGAAAAATCAAAACGAACCGGAACCGCAGGGAGTAATCGACGGGCGTTGGACAGTTTGATAATGAAAAAAGTTCCCACAGGCTCTGTAAAGCCTGTACTTTTTTTGTCAAAAAAATAAAGGCAAAATTTGCAAAAGCATTCTTTTTATAATTTTGCTGAAAAAGGATTGTAAGAAATAGGGTGAATTTTTTGAATATTTATATTTGTGATAATGATCCGTTGCATATGAAGTATACAAATCAATGCATTGTCCGTTATTTGAAACAGAAACCTTCGATAGATTTTCAGTGTGAGGAACTTCTTCCGGAAAAGTTGGTTGAACTGCTTTCCAAAAGAACTTTTTTGGCGGATATGATTGTACTTGATATACAGATGCGGTGGAAAAGTGGAATTCAACTTGCGGAACAGATTAATGATTTCTATCCTCGCTGTCCGGTTATTTTTTTAACGGCTTATATTGATTACGCGACGATGGTCTATGAAACGAAGCATATTTATTTTGTTTTAAAATCGCAAATGGAAGAGATGCTTCCGAAAGCTATAGATAAAGCATTAGATATTTTAAATGTAGAGGAACCATGTCTTTCTCTTGCGTTTCCTTCATTAAATATACGACTTCCTCTGGCGAAAATTTTTTATTTGGAGAAAAATCAGCACCATACATTAATTCGGACGGAAATAAAAGATTTTACGGTTCCTAGTAGTTTAAGAGAACTTTCACCGCTGCTTGGCGAGGGATTCTTGCGCTGTCATGGAAGTTATATTGTGAATTTATACCATATTTCCCAGTATTCCAATACCAAGTTTATTTTAGATAATGGAATGATTGTTCCGATTGGACGGACGTTTCAATCCATTTCCCGAAGTACATATTGGGGATATCTTTCGTCATTATTAACAATGGATATGAAAGAAGATAAGTGAAATAAGATTCACGGGATGAAACATGACTTTGCCAATCACCTCTAGACGTTTTATATGCCTGCTTGGTCGAAGGCGGATATCGCGATGGAATTCATTGATTTGGTGTGTTTAAGGGCTGAGAAGGAAGGTGAGTGTAATGAAAAACTGGGAGATCCACATCTATTTTTGTTTGTTCCAGATAATTGGCAGTATTGGAAGCATTTATTATCTCAGCGGCAGTGTATTGCCAGAGGATAAATTGTTTTCCAGAACGTGGAACAGATTCAGCGGAATTTTAGTGTTTGGAAATATTATCCGCGGGCTTATATTTCCGCTGGGAATCCCTTCTTTCGTGGCTGAGATACTGTGGATATCGGGACTTTCCCTATGTTTTTTTTATGAAACGATTCTCAAAAATTTGTTCCCGCTAATTAAGCTTATCCTATTTATTGGGATGAAGAGAGTACTTTCTTTTTCTGTTATTTTTTCTTTTTTACCAAAATCAGGGTATGTTTATTCTGATGATGTGTTATATTTTTTGCTTTTTTTAATGATTGAACATATGCTGTATTTTGTTATTCTGACGATGGATCTTTCTGTTGATAAAACCATGCGCTATCGGATGAGAATTCGGACATTGCCATTCTACCTTTTTCTTCCTTTGTATCAACTGATTCTGCTTGTTCTTTATGTAAAAAATTATCAGGAAATCAATCGTATAATGATTTACACTGGTACATTAATCTTGATTTTAAATATTTTCATTAATTTTGTTCTAATGTTTTCACTGGATAAGCTAATTGAAAAAATTGAAATTGAAGAAAAGCTGATAGCACTCTATACACAACGCCAGGTAGAATATGATTACTGCCAACAGGCGAATAAAAATATGGAGGATATTGAGAAATTGAAACAATATTATTTTTCACAGTATCAAGCTATTCGTGATATGTTAAAAGAAAATCCAGATAATCCGGAAATTAACACGTTTATTCACTTTTCACAGGAACAGGTTTCACGTAATCCTTTTCCGCGTTTTTGTGACGAAGAAGTTGTCAATGCCGTTTTGACATTAAAAAAACAAATGGCGGAAGCTGAACAAATACATATGAGTATTTCGGTTTTGTTGCCCAAAATAATTTCTGTTTCCTCGCTGGACTTATGTAGTTTGTTTTGCAATTTGCTGGATAACGCGATCGAAGCCTGCCAAAGAAATACGGCAATTTCTGGATATATTATGGTTAAAGCAGATATTGTTCGGGGAGGATATTTGGTTATTAAAACAGAAAATCCATGCGAAAAGCTATCTGTCAGGGACAATCGCTTTTTCCGTACTTCGAAAGAAAATGCGTCAGAACATGGGTACGGATTAAAGCTGGTTGAACAAATCGCGGAAAAATACCATGGCCAGGTTTCGGTTAAACAGGAGCAAACGCGGTTTATTGTGTCAGTTTTACTTAATCTTAAGGAGAATTCTTGATGAGCAGCGGAGAAATTACCATGGTGGTGTGTTTTCATCAAATTATCAATGGATCAATGAATGCCTTTTATGTCAGCAGTATGCTTGCTGAAGATCGTCGCACATGCTTCCGCAATTGGGGACGGTTTTCTGTTTTTATTGCTTTCAATATAACATTTTTCTGTTTAGTAACACCCTATGCCTGGCCTCGCGGTCTTGTGATGGAAATCGCGAATTTATATTTTACCTTATGCTGTTTTTCTAAACCGTTAAAAGTACGATTATTTACGTTTTTCAGCGCGTTAGCTATTGCGGTTTCTATTGAGTTATGTACTTGTATAGCTTTATTTATCATTTTTGATTCACCCGAGTTTATACAATATGACATAACAGAAAACAGTATGTACATGGCGGCAGGAGTAATCATTAGTAATATGCTGTATTTCCTGGTGTGTGTGTTGATTATTGAATTGAAAAAAATTATCCTGCATCAGATTAAGATAAAAGAATTTTTGATTTATATTACGATACCTGTTTATCAGCTTTTTGTTCTTATCTTGTTTTTAAGAACTTATCCCCGCTTAGATCGTACAATGATTTATATGGGGACGTTGTTGTTTATGATGAATCTTTTATTGGCGTTTTTAATTATTTTTTCTGTAGATCATCTGATTTCACATATGCAGGCACAGGAAAATCTTTCTATGCTTATGGTTAAGCGGCAGCAGGAGTTTGAGTATTATCTTCAGGTGCAGAAGAATCTGAACGATATGCGAGCAATAAAACACGATTTTGCCAATCAGCTTCAGACGCTTTATATGCTTTTACAGTCGAAGGCTGACACTAAGGCGGTGATGAAATTTATTGATTCGGTGTGTTTGATGGATAAAAATGAGTAATGTTTCATTCATATTTTTAATGTATTTTTTTCGTACCCTTGGGTAAAGCGGATTAAGGAGATCCGCTTTATTCAAGGGCATTGTAAATTTTGCGGAAAACATGTAAATTCTGCAATCCATATTGTGGGAATTGATAAGATGAGATAAACTAAATTTATCAAAATTGTTTTTATATTTCCAGTATTATTTTGCCAATACTTTCAGACCAGTCGCCAGAAATCTAATCTTTTTGGTCATCTCCATTTGCCCATAGCTATGTGTCAGGGACTATTAAAAAATCGCCCCCTAAAGCATGGAGGAGATCTTAAAAAGAAAGATTGGGAGCGGGATTGGCATAAATAAGAAAAGTACAGGAAATAGAAAGGGGAAAATCATGAGGAAGACATTAAAAAGAATTGGAGTAGTCGTGTTAACATGTTTCATGACTGTTGGGGTGAGCCTGACTGCCTTTGGGGCTGGCTGGGAACAGCAGGGAAATGACTGGTATTATCGGGGAAACAGCGGTGAATACCTGAAAAACAATTGGGTATATGTAGATGGCAAGAATTATTATCTGGGGGCAGATGGAAAGATGCTGACCGGAGAGCACACTATCGTATACCGCGCGTGTAAGTTCGATGAGAGCGGCGCGCTGGTGGAAGAGGGCGCTCCTGTGGAGGTACCAGGACTGAATATGGAAGATTTAAACACTGCCCAGAAAGCGGTTCAAGATTGTTGGTCCGCTATTGAGAGAGGCTATGAGATGGTAAATGAACAAAGAATAGCCAACGGGGCGGCTCCTACACTCCTGAATTATGACTTGTGTGTAGCTGCTGCTTATCGGTGTATTGAGATGGAGAAGATGGAAAGATTATCTGAACAACAGTATGGCTGGTGCTACAGTGGTCCTGATGAAAACGGAAAAATGCTCTGGGATACGGTTTCTCAGGCTTTGACGGGAAATGGGGCTTATGCGGGAACGGAGAATAAGTCAAAGGCAGTGGTTGAGGGTTATGGTAATTTTACATGGTTTTTCGATTCGGGTAAAGCAGTTGGGGATTTGGAAAGCCTATTAGCGGGTCAGTTTACATCAGCTTCCCATTACGCCCAAGTGATCGGGCCGGAGTATGGGCAAATTGGGATCGCTATATATTACACTGATCAACAAGGATCCTACCGGCTGGCAGAGGAGATTAAAATTGGGGAATAGGGATGAAGTATAGAAAATCATAGAGGGAAATGCAGATATGAAAATAATAAGGATGTTTTCTGGATTTTTACTTATGGGAGTGCTTATTATGGCTTCCGTTACCGTTACATATGGAGCAGGATGGACTCAAGACAACAAATATTGGGGATATGAAAATGAGGATGGTTCCCATGCCTGCAATGGATCCCAGTTTATTAATGGGAGACAGTGCCATTTTGATGAGAAAGGGCATCTGACAATAGAGGGCAGCAGTCAGGGGAATGAGGCTGATGAGGCTCTTTACAAAGCCTACATAACCAATAATTTTATAGAAAAGGATACACGGATCGCATTGGCAGATCTTACACGTAACGGGCATGATGAATTGGTGATCGCTCAGTTCTCTTCTGGTGGCTTTAACCCTTGGATTCGGGTCTGTACCATAGAGAAAAATCAGGTGAAGGAGATTTTTCAGAGACAGTGCTCTTTCAGGAATCAAATCTATTTGACAATACGGGATAACCAGGCATTCCTTATTAATTTATTTGATGGGGTTTATCAGGGAGAGGGAGACTTGTCTTATTCCATATTCTGCTTAAATGCCGATGGCACAGAGAATACAGCTGACGAATATTCGATTCACCTGATTCTTGATACCGTTGATGGCAATCGGAAATATGATGAATTTTATAAAAAGTTTGAAGAGATTAAAAAGGGAAGTACAGTGATTCTTGACAATGGGCAAACTGCCCTTTGGCCTGTTTCTGTACTATCAGTCAGCAATCCGGTGGCACAGTTAGATCAGATAAACGGGTCAGGGCAGTAGAAGTGTTCGACACGAATGAAGAAGGAAGATAGAATTATGAAAATAAAAAAATTATTTTCCAGAATTTTGCTTACAGGAACTCTTGCCATTCTATCCACTACATCAGTGTACGGGGCGGGCTGGACAAATGATGATAGAGGACAGCGATACCAAAAAGAGGATGGCTCATATGTCATCAGTGATTGGCTGGAACATAATCAGATTTGGTATCATTTTAACGCTGAAGGTTACTGGGAGACTGGCTGGATATGGGCAGACGGATATTGGTGGTATCAGAATACAGACGGATCTTATGCCTGCAATGGATCCCAAGTGATTGATGGGAAAATATACAGTTTTGATGAGAACGGACATTTAAAACAGGCCAGTGAACACGAGCAGAAAATACAGCATATTCGAGACGTATATAACCAGACTAACACAAGAACCGATCTGAAAGCGTATGATGGCGGAAACTATATTGATTATGCTGTTGACGATGATCGATTGGTAAAGGCCATATTGAAGAATGATTTTTATCTGACATTGCCTACAGTAGAATATTATTATGAATGGGTATGGAAAGATGGCTATTACAGTGTGGATCTGATTTTCGCTTATGGAACAGATGGAACAAGGGAGTATCGCTACTATTATCAGAATCACAATCTGATACGGGAAATCGGACCTGATGGCGTTGTACGGGATTATCCAGATGGTGATGGATTGCGGAAGACCTCCGATACACAGGCAGAAAGCATTCTTTCACGAGGGTGGTGGGAGACAGCACTATTTATGGAGGGCTTCGAGACAGAGTTTTAGCTAAAACAAATGAGGTATGCGTTCAACAGGAGGGAAAGCTTGTGAAGGAAAAAAGAAAAAGATGGGCAGCGTTGTTGATGTCCGCAATCATGGTTATGTCCACGCTTTTGGGCGGAACAGCTATGGGCAGCGTAGATAATCAAACAGCGACACCAAGTGATGCTCAAAAGCCAGGAAATGCCATTGCCATAATAGTGGCAGGGGCTGACAATATGCTTGCGGCTATGAGAACGGCGGGAGACGAAGATTACGCTAAGATCAAAGATTTGACACTGCATATTATCAACCCGGAAATAAAAACAGCCACAGTCGATGAGATGTCTTCCTCTGCTATCAGGATCTTTGTGTTTGGAGATATTGTCCAGTGTACCAATACGCTCTATGTTATGAAGCAGCTTACAGCGCAGATGCAGGGTGTAGATGCCGAGTTGTATTATCTGGATACCCAGGACAGAAGCGCTGATCAAATCCTGATGTTTAAGGATCAGCTATCTGATGGCATTCCATATTATTTGTGCCAGGATCGTGACCATGAATACGGCGCGAAAAGTTGGGATTTGCTGAGAGATAGAGGACTTACTAGCTATACAAGGCCTCTGGTGTTTATAGTCGGCAGGGAGCAGGAAACGATCTATCTCAGTGATTATCCCTATGTCGGCAATTACGTGGCTTATGTAGAGGAATTGAAACAATTGATCCAGATTGCCTATCCGGAGGAGGTACCCGCTCTTACACCTTACACAGAGATGGTATATATGTATCCGGACACCCGGCGGCAGTACCCCATCCTGCACAGAGAAGAATATGTATACAGCAGCAGCGATCCGGAAGTTGTCCATATGGAAGGGAACGAGATTGTCGCCAACCGTCCTGGAACAGCCAGGCTTACGGTAACACAGGGGGATGAAAGTGTAGACGTGATCGCCTGTGTTTTGGCGATGAAAGAAGATTACCGGACAGAGTGGGAAGTTTTAAAACTAGTAAATGCGGTGCGGCTGTACAATGGTCTTCTTCTGGTATCTACCTCGGACAGCTTTCAAAAGGCAGCGGATATTCGAGCCTGTGAGATCAGTATGTTATATGAGCATATAAGACCGGATGGAGGGGATATCTCTTCTGTTATAGATGAACTAAAAATTGAAAGCTCGGTATACAGTGGAGAGAATATTGCTACAGGTCAAAGAACCCCGATGGAAGTTATGGAGTCCTGGATGAACAGTAAAGGGCATCGGGAAAATATTTTGTCCGGCCAGCATACTCATGTAGGAATAGGATATCATAATTCCGGGCGGCAAGCTTCTTGGGTTCAGTATTTTGGAAAATGCGAGGGTATTTACAAAAATATCGCTTTAGTGACCAAAGGTAATACCCCGGCTGAGATTATAGAGGGAGGATCGCTGAACGATTTAGATTATGAGTTGAGTCTTTTCTGTTCCACATGTGGTGAGACAAGGGTGCCGGTGATCGATGAAATGTGTGATTTTGATCCGTATCAAACAGGAGAACAAGAGGTTACAGTTAACTATGATTTCTATGGAGAGGATTTCTTCGGAACATGGAAAGATACGTTCCCGATTGTTGTTAATGAGAAAAAGTCGATACAAAATCTTATCGTGACCCCAGAGGAAATCTCTTTACTGAGAGGAAAGTCGAAAAAGCTGGCCGTCGATATCAGCCCGACAGATGCTTATGACCCTTCTGTGACCTGGCACAGCACCAATCCGGAGATTGCGTCAGTAGATGAGGAAGGAAATGTTACTGGGCTGGCAAAAGGAACCGCGGAGATATACTGCGTGGCCAAGGATACAGGGAAAGTGGAGTCCAATCGGTGCAAGGTGACAGTGACCATCCCCGTGGAAATGATTTTTATTGGCCAGCAGAAACGTTTTATGAAGCCAGGGGAAGAGCAGGTAATACAGATAACGGTTTCTCCTACTGACGCAGATAACAAGTCCGTGGCTTGGCACAGCACAGACCCAGAAGTAGTGTCTGTAGATGATCAGGGAATTATCACCGCAATAGCTCCAGGCGTCGCGGACATTTACTGTTCTGCTTTGGATGGAAGCGAAGTGACATCTGACCGTTGTGTAGTGGTAGTAAATAATGATGGTGGAGACCAACCACAAAAGAAACTGGTAGAGAAGATTACCGTAACACCAGAAACTCTGACTATGAAGGCAGGAACCAAAGCTTCTGTAACATGGGCTGTTTATCCAGAGGATGCGGAAAACAAAGCTGTAGAATGGTATGGCACCAATGATTTTGTTCTGACAGTGGACAACAACGGCGTGGTGACGGCGAATCTGCCGGGAATCGCATGGGTTTATTGTTACGCCGCAGATGAAGGCAAGGTGGCCTCCAACTGGTGTAAGGTGACTGTGACGGATATAGAAGATCCTACAGAGAAATTGGTCGAGAAGATCACCGTTGCGCCGGAAACGCTGTCCATGAAAACAGGGACTACAGAACCCCTTAACTGGAGTATCGTTCCTGAAGACGCAGACAACAAAAATGTCATATGGAGCAGTACAGACGAGAAGGTGGCCCAGGTAAACAGCGCTGGAAAGGTGACGGCTTTGGCAGCGGGAACCGCGGAGATTTATTGTGTAGCGGAGGACCAGGGGAAGGTAAGTTCCAACCACTGCCAGGTAACTGTTGAGGAACAGCTGGAGGAACAGCCAGATAAGAAACTGGTTCAGTCGATTTCGCTGTCCCCTTCTAGTATCACATTAAGCCGCGGCAGCAAGGAGAAGTTATCCATATCTGTCGTCCCGGAAGATGCGGAAAACAAATCCGTTGCCTGGCACAGTACAAATGAGAGAGTCGCGTCAGTTGACGCTGACGGGACTGTCACCGCAAAGACAACAGGAACCGCTGAGATCTATTGTACAGCTCAAGACGGAAGCCAGGTTGAGTCTAATCGCTGTAAAGTGAAAGTTGTCTCAGGAAACAGCGGTTCTGGAGGCGGAAGTTCAGGAGGAAGCGGCGGCTCTGGAGGTGGCGGGAGTTCAGGAGGAAGCGCAAGCTCTGGTGGCAGTAGTTCAGGGGGAGGATCAAGGAGCGGAAGTACGGCCTCACCGGGCGGCAATTCACTGCCTTCTTACGTGGTCAGAGGCTCTTGGGCACAGGCAGAGGACGGTTCGTGGGGATTTACTGATTCCCAAGGAAAACGTTATGTCAATATGTGGGCGGCAGTGGAAAATCCGTATGCGAATTTAGCGGTCGGACAGCAGGCGTTCGACTGGTTCCGATTTGATGAGAATGGCAAGATGGTAGTTGGATGGTATCTTGATCCCGCTGATGGAAGGTGGTACTACCTGAATTCCAATTCTGACGGTACCTTGGGTAAGATGATGACCGGATGGGTTCTTATTGATGGATATCATTATTATTTTAATCCTAACTCTGACGGTTTTAAGGGCAGAATGTACGCCAACGAGACAACACCTGATGGCTATCAGGTTGATGCGAGCGGGAAATGGATTAATTGAGTATAGGGAGAAGCCCTCTCATGTGGTGAAATATTATCAATCCACAAGAGAGGGCTTTTCAGAAAAGGTAGGAAATATGATGGATTTAAAAAATCAAATTGTTAAATGGAGGCGTCGGATAGCGTTACTTCTAACAATTGTCCTGGTATGTGATCTGGGATTGATCGCGCCTTTCGCAAGAGAACCCGAAGAAACAAAACAGATTATCACAGCTGTTGAAAATCTGCCAGAAGAAGTGTTGAATCAGAAGGTGGAGTTTGGAACTTTGGAAGAAGATTTGAATTTGCCGGAGTTTTTAAGGGTCATAATCGAGATGCCAGAGACAGGAAAAAATGGACTGGAAAAAAAGGCAACCACAGTCAATGGGATACGGAAAAAAGGGACCGATTCCGACAGTGAAAGGGAATCATGGAGACAAGTACCAGTCACATGGGTGGTTGAAAGCGGAGATAATGGACTGACCATTTATGATGGAGAAATACCTGGGATTTATAGGTTTAGGGCAGAACTGGAAGATGGCTATGAGATAAAAAAAGAATTATTGCCGATTGTTGCGGTGGAAGTAGAAGACGATGTATTTTCTGAGGAATTTTTCGAAGAAATGATGGAATACTCAGAGGAGAGAAGTCTGTTCAGTTCCAGAAACGATGCGATTCATCTGCGGGAGGGAAACTATGTAAGATGGATTGATCGAATCGATATTCCAGATTACGCCAGGGAGTTTTATAAAGTGCTGGAAGAAAGCACAGATAATGATGGAATTGATGACTTCCTGATCGATGACAAATATTTTTCAAAAGATAATGCTTCCATAAATGGAGATTATATATTTAATGGAATTCCAGTTATGAGTTTCTCACGTGATACCAGGCTAGTGTGTTGACATGATGATATTTAGCCTTACTACTGCCTTTTAAGAGGCAGTAGTAAAGCTGGGATATAAGGACTTGAGTTTTATTCTGGCATCACCTGCCCTAAAATGCCAGTCAACCTTTGCTGCTATTGTATTACGCTCTGTTTCCCATGCGGACAGCTCCCTGCGCAGCAGTTCAATGTCAGCTATACGACGGGACAGGCACTGCCTGGTCATTACATTCAGCTCTATTTCGGCAATATCCAGCCAGCTGCCATGCTTTGGCGTGTAATGTATTTCTAGTTTTTTGATGATGCGCCTTGCTTCCTCCGGAGAATATCTCTTATAGAGGGAAGCCGCCTTATGGGTATTGAGGTTGTCCATTACAAGAATGAGTTTTTCGACATCCGGGTACATGACATCCACAAGGTACTTGATTTCCTCCGCCCAGTCAACTGCCGTACGATGTTCCCGTACGCTTACATGATGTGTTCCGCCAAGCGGTTCCACAAAAGCAAATATGCTGACCGTTCCATTACGGGTATATTCGGAATCCGTTTTACGGTCACTCCCGGGAAGCATTGGCAGCGGCTCTCTTGCTTCGCCCAGAAGCTGATAAGGCTTTTCATCCATACAGACAACCGGACGCATTTGATCATAAGGAAGCTCATATACATCAAGGACATCCTCCATGCAGGCTATGAATTCCGGGTCCTCTTTTGCGGGGATGCACCAGTAGTCGTTTTTGTGAGGTCGAAGTTTGTTTTTTTTAACGCATTCCTGATAGCCTCCCTGCTTACAGGTGTCTCCAGGATGACTCTGGATTCTTCCTCCAGAAGGCGGATCGTCCACCGGGAGTGTCCTTCCGGGACTGGCCCGCAGGCAAGCTCAATAAGCCGGGCTTCTACACGTCCGTCAACCTTGCGCCTTGCATTATCTGAATTTATGCTTCTTTTAAATTCAGTGACAGCATCAACACCGCCATTTATGTATTTTGTAATGGTATTTGTAACTGTTGCCAGACAGACACCGTTGGACCTGGCGCTCTGTTCATGGGTCAGGATTTTTCCATGCGACTCATCCAGATCAAGGAGTATCTGGCATCTGCAGCGTATTGTTTTTGAGGTTGCTTTTTTACTGATTATGGATTTGAGCTTCTTGTATTCATCTTCTGTAAGCATAATTACATATTTTCTGGGTCTTGCCATAGGAATCACCGCCGTTTTTTCTTAGTATATATCAAAACGGCTGTATTTACTAGTATAATTTAACTAAATATCAATATGTCAGTACACTAGAGGATAAGGAGTGGTCTTATATTTGTAAATGTACTTGGATAGCATATGATGCTTTTATTCAAGATCATCCAGAGGTTTTTTGGCTAAATATAGGAGGTCATATGTATGCCCCAAGTGAAAGAGCAAAAACCGATGGAAAAACCATATATACCTATACGATATATTATGTATACAAGATACATGAAAATGAGGAGCACCCTGATTTTGATGTCCGTTATGAGGATTATCGATCAAATGGTGTTGTAAAAGAAGAAATCCGCAAACGTGATCAGAATATTAACACAATCATGGGGAAGTCTTCATCAGGTGATGACGTTGACAAGGTTATCGCCTTTAATGATTGGCTGACCAAAAATAATGCGTACAGTACACTTTACAGAGACGATGTGTCAGACTCTGTGTGGATGGCAGACTTGCACCATTCGGCCTATGAGAGCAATGGGGCATTAGCTGGCAGCACAGGTGAAAATGGCCCAGTATGCGATGGATACTCAAAAGCTTTTAAAGTGTTGTGTGATAGGGCAGAAATTCCATGTGTGAGAGTCTTTGGAGGTAATCATGCTTGGAATTATGTAGAGCTTGAAGAAGAGTGGTATGCTATAGACGTGACATGGAATGATCCCTATGATGAAAAGGGAATGGCCATATCTGGCTACGAAAACACATACTGGCTGCTGCTTGGTTCAGAGACACCAGTAAGGGAAAACAGTATGACATTTATAGAATCCCACATACCTGGGAACAAAAGAGGCGGTATAAATTTTATAAATGGACCAGAACTAAGCAAAGAAAGGCTTCCTCTGAATATACCAATAGTAAATTTTTTAGAGACCAGTAAGACAGTAGTGGCATATACAGGAAGACAGGCGGTCATTAATCCTCCCGCAGTGATTTTGACAGATGGGGCTTCTGCGTCGGCTCCTTCTATTTCGTACTTTTATAAGTTATATGATGGCATAGGATATAGTAACGGGCTTCCTATAGATGCGGGCAGTTATCTGATCAAGGCGAGGGTTGCCGGATCAAAAGCCGACAACTACAGAGCTTCGGATAGTTCCAACACATTGTGGCTGGTTATAGAAAAGGCTTCCCGAAAGATTCCGGCAGTTACCGTTGCCAGCCAGACGGACAAGTCTATTACATTGAACTTGGCAGTGCCGACTGCTGGGGGAGATGATGGGAAGGTGGAATACTCTTACAGCATTGACGGAAGTGTTCCATCGGAGAACTGGCAGGTAAGCCCTGTAATTGAAGGATTGACTCCAAATACGAAATACTATTTATTTGCCAGGATTACCGGAGGAAAGAATTATAATGACGCGGTAACAGAAGTAGGTACAGAGTGGAAAACTGACAAAGTGGAGACGGAAAGTGGGAAAAGGCTGGTGCAAAATATTACAGTTACCCCAGGAATTCTCACAATGAAGCCCGGAGACCGCATTGCGCTGACAGCAGAGGTAAGTCCAGAGGATGCAGATAACCCAGCTGTAATCTGGCACAGCACAAATCCGGATTCTGCGACAGTAGATTCCGAAGGAATCATCACTGCGATAGGGGTAGGAACAACCGAGATATACTGTATTGCCCAGGATGAGGGGAAGACCGAATCAAACCACTGTGCGGTGAAAGTAGCCGTTCCCATAGAAAAGATAGCTCTTGATAAGACCGAACTTTCCGTCAAGGTTGGGGATAAAGATACCATAACCGCGACAATCTTTCCTCAGAATGCGGAAAATAAAACAATAGCATGGCACAGTGTTAATCCAGAGATCGCAGTCGTAGACGAACAAGGCACGGTAACTGGAATTTCGGAGGGCGTGACAGAAATTTACTGCACAGCATTGGACGGAAGCGGTGTGGAATCGGATCATTGCGAAGTGACAGTAATGAGACCGGTCATTCTCATAGAGAAGATAACTCTTAACAAGAGCGAACTCTCCGTGAAAGTCGGGGATAAAGATACCATAACCGCGGTAATTCTTCCCGAGAATGCGGAAAATAAAGCAGTAGCATGGCACAGCATCAATCCAGAGATCGCAGCCGTAGATGAACAAGGCACGGTGACTGGAATTTCGGAGGGCGTGACGGAAATTTATTGCACAGCATTGGACGGAAGCAACATGGAATCGGACCGCTGTAAAGTGGCAGTAATCGAGGAGAAAGAGAAAAAGCTGATACAGAAGATTACCATCAAGCCTCAGAGCATGACTATGAAAAAAGGAGCGACTGCTTCCCTTTCCGGAAGCATTTATCCGGCAGACGCGGATGATAAATCTGTGATCTGGTACAGTACAGATGAAAGTGTGGTCGAAGTAGATCGAACTGGAGTCGTCTCCGCAGTTGACATAGGAAATGCGGAGGTCTACTGCGTAGCCCGGGATGAAGGAGGAGTAAGCTCTAATCATTGTAAAATAAAAGTTGTTTCCAGCAGCTCCAGCGGAGGAAGCAGTTCCGGAAGCGGCGGTTCTGGTGGAAATGGCGGGTCAAAAAGCGGCAGTTCTTCTGTTTCCCCGGGAACCAAAGCGCCATCCAGCACATCGCTCCCATCTTATGTTATTAAAGGTTCATGGAATCAGAGTGGAGACGGGAGTTGGAATTTTACAGATTCAGCGGGAACAAGATATGTAAATACCTGGGCGGCAGTGGAAAATCCTTACGCAGATACCGCTAAAGGACAACAAGGCTTTGACTGGTTCCGATTTGACGAAAACGGAAGGATGGTAACTGGCTGGTTTTATGATGTCACAGACGGATACTGGTATTTATTAAATCCTGTATCTGATGGAACCTTGGGCAAGATGATGACGGGATGGGCCTACATGGATGGATCATATTATTATCTTAATGAGGTCTCTGATGGACATAGAGGGAGAATGTATGCAAATGAAATAACGCCAGATGGCTATCGAGTTGATGGAGATGGAAAATGGATAAAATAAAGGAGATTGATGGGTTAGGGACATCCTACTTGGAACTATGTGAAGATTAAACTATCCAGCGGTACCATCGCAACTAACACATTAATCTGGTTTCCGTAACAGTAGATCTCAAAGAAATGTTCCCCATCGGCTGATGCTGATGGGGAATTTGTGCAGAAGGGGTTTACCTAATCTTGACAGATTACTAATATATTATGTACCGAGCGAATAAGTACCAGAGCTTACAATCAGTTTAATGTCTTAGAGTACATCATTGCCTTCTGGCCTAATTCACGGACACTTAATCCCTCATCAAGGTACTCATCCCGCCATTTTGTATAATCAAAAGGTTCTTTGTTGATTAAAGCGATAGATCTTTCGGCGTCAACATAGCCCGTTACAACCTCCACAATCCTCCCCACCGCCTCATCCACAGTCCCATCATTTTTTATAATATGATCCGCGTATTTTTTATAAAGCCCTATCCTCTCTTCATACATCTGCCGCAGTTCCTCCTTGGTCCGGCTTTTTACCAGGGGCCGGTCTTTCTCCAGCGCCAGGCGGCTGTAGCATTCTTCGAAATCCTTTTCCAGATAAATGACGATCCCCTGTTTGGACAGAATCTCCCCGTTGCGGGCAAAGGTGAGCATCCCTCCTCCCGTGGACACCACGGCGCGGGACATGGAGCAGACTTTTTTGGCGATTTCGTGTTCCAGATCCCGAAAATAGCTTTCGCCCCCTTTTTTGAACATCTCAGGGATGGTCATCTGATAACTTTCCACAAGCAACTCATCAGTATCCACAAATTCATATCCCAGCCTCCTGGCCAGAGGGCGGCCTATGGTGGTCTTGCCGCTGCTCATGAATCCGCAGAGAATAACGGGAGGGGCGGCGGGGGTGTTTTTTTCATATATCATAATTGCCTCCATTTCATGGGTATTTCACCATTTCAAATGCCCTGGTTCGCGGGGCATAGTGCTGAAAGCATTATAGAACCAGCTGGAAGTTTTTGCAAGAACTTTAAAGTGAATAATACTTTAAAGTAGAAAAGTTTTTGTTGAAACAAGGAAAACACTGTGATATAATTAGAGCCGTTTTAAAAATACCATACATAAAGGGAGAGGCAACGATTATGAGAAGATTACTTTCAGCGGGTCTCGCGGCAGTTATGGCGCTGTCCATGACCGGGTGTACTGTGTCCACAAGCTCAAGGGATGGCGGAGCGCCCACCACAGCGGCTCAGACCGCGGCCACAGAGGCCCAGACCACCGGGGAAGCGGCTGGGTCCGAGGCGGCCACGGAGGCTAAGGAGGAGAACACAGAGGCACAGACACAGGCTCCGGCTACAGATTACCCCACAAAACCCATTACTATGATCATTCCCTACGGCGCGGGCGGCACCACGGATGTGTACGGCAGAAAGCTGGCAGCGCTTCTGGAGAAGCAGCTTGGCCAGTCCGTGACCGTCACCAACCAGGGCGGCGCTTCTGGTTCCATTGGCAGCCAGTTTGTAAAAGAGCAGCCTTCTGACGGCTACACGGTCCTGGTGTGCGCGGAGACCATGGGAACCTACCGCACATTGAACGTGTGCGACCTGGGCTATGATGATTTTACGGTCATCTCCCCCCTGGTAGGCGACCCCAAGGTGCTGGTGGTGGGGAAGGATTCTCCATACAACACTCTTGAAGAGCTTTTAAATGCCATCAAAGAAAATCCCGGCAAGATCACCATGTCCCACTCCGGCCCTGGCGGCAGCGGCCACAACCAGGGGCTTGTTTTGGGAGAGCTGGGCTATGAGGTGTCCATGACCAGCTTTGACAGCGGCAACGACGCTCTCCTGGGCGTCATCGGCGGCCAGGTGGATTTTACCAACCCCAATATTTCCACCCTGCAGGGCTATATCGCCAGCGGCGACGTGAAACCACTGGCAGTGTTCGCCAGCGAGAGGATGGAGGCATACCCGGACATCCCGGCATTTACCGAGACATTGCCGGAGGCGGAGAAATATCTGGATATCCCTTACACGCTGCTGACCTTTGTGGTGAACAATGATACCCCTGACGACGTGGTGGCGGTGCTCAAGGATGCCACTCAGAAGGTATTCCAGGATGAGGAGTGGATCACCTTTGTGGAGGAGAATGCCGCTGACAAGGTATATGAGAAATACGCTGACGCGGCTGCTATGGATGAGTTCTACGGCAGGTGGCAGTCCGTGATCTGCTGGCTCCAGTATGACAACGGGGTGGCGGAGAAGAGCCCGGAAGAATTCGGAATTGAGAGAATCGGAGAATAGAAAATAATATGAAGAATAAAGGAAGGATAAACCATTCCGTCCAGGAGGGTATTTTCTTTCTGTTAGTGGGGGCGGCATTGCTTGGCTATGCCGTCACCTCTTATGGAAAGGCGTTTAATAAGGATTGGAACCAGTCCCCGTACCTGTTTCCGCTTATGGTCGCGGCGGCGTTTATGTTTCTGGCGGTCTGCCTGATCAGGGAAGGAGCGGCGGAATGGAAGAAGACAGCAGAAGGTGAAGGCAAGGCTTTGGACAGGGCGGATGCCCATGAGGCCAGGAACTGGAGAGGGGTGGGGGTGGTGCTGATTTTATGCGCCCTCTACTATGGGGCATTGTCCTTTGTGAAGCTGCCCTATGTAACGGTTGGGATCTTTGCCTTTTTCTTTACATTTTCCACATTCGAGGTAGCCACCTGGATTTTTTTGATCGCCATGATGGTGTACATGGGGGTGCGAAAGCCCATGATCCTGGCACTGGTTCCCCTGGGGTTTACTTTGTTTTTAAGTATTGCCTTCAGGACCATGCTCAACGTGCTTCTGCCATAGAAAGAAGGAGGGGAAAAAGATGGCTGATATGATATCGGTTGTGGATATTCATTTTATCATCATGGTCTTTTTGGGCTCTCTGGCAGGATTGTTTGTGGGGGCTATTCCCGGACTTTCCGTGTCCATGGCCACGGCCCTTCTGGTGTCCATTACCTACACCTGGGATACCGTGGATGCCCTGGCCATGATCATGGGCGTGTATGTGGTGGGAGTGTTCAGCGGCGCTGTGTCGGCTATCCTGATCAACATTCCCGGGGCTCCGTCTTCTGTGGTGACTACCTTAGACGGTTATCCCATGTCGAAAAAGGGGCAGTCCTACAAGGCCCTTTACACGGCCACCATCTACTCCTTCGCGGGAAGCCTTTTCGGCCTCGGGGCCTTGTGGATCCTGGCGGGACCGGTGTCCAAGATCGCCATTAAATTTACGGCCATGGACTATTTTCTCCTGGCTCTTTTCGGGCTTGCCACAGTAGGGTCTGTCAGCTCCGGCAATTACACCAAAGGCCTGATCAGCGTGGGGGCGGGCCTGATCTTAAGCATGATTGGTCTGGATCCCCTGGTAGGAACTAAGCGGCTGACTTTTGGTATCCAGAATCTTACCAGCGGAATCAATACGGTTCCGGCCCTGGTAGGCCTGTTTGGGTTCGCGGAGGTGCTCAGCGTAATTTTCAACATCAACCAGGAACAGAATGTCCTGACCATGGAGAAGACAAGAGTCAGCCTGAGGGAGACCCTGAGGCACTGGAAATTGTCCCTCTATACCTCCACCTTAGGGCTTCTCATCGGGGCGCTGCCGGGAGCGGGAGGCCCCGTGGCAGCATTTATCGCCTACAATGAGGCCAAACGTCTGACAAAAAAGCCGGAGGTTCCATTTGGGGAAGGGGCGGTGGAGGGAATCGTGGCCAGCGAATCCTCCAATAACGCCTGTATCGGAGGCGCGCTCATCCCCATGCTGACCCTGGCGGTTCCGGGGGATGCGGTAACGGCCATTATTCTGTCTGTGTTTTATGTGCACGGCCTGAAGCCCGGCCCCCTGTTCATCACGGAAAATCCGTCAGCTTTCCACTCCATCCTGGCAGGCGGGTTTGTGGCCTGTTTCGCACTCCTGATTCTGGGGCTTCTGGTGGCTCCCAGGATCAGCCGGGTGATCACCATCCCAAAGAATATCCTCATCCCCATTGTCACCAGCCTGTGTGTGGTGGGGGCGTTTGCCTGCAATAACCGTCTTTTTGACGTGGGGCTGATGTTCGCCTTCGGCACCCTGGGATTTGTCATGAGGCGAAGAGGGTACCCGGTGGCGCCTTTGGTGCTGGCCCTGGTTCTGGGCAAGGTGATGGACTCCAACTTCCGGAGAGCCGTGTCACTGGCATCGTCGGCAGACAACAAACTGATAGCCATGTTTGGCCACTGGACCACCATACTCCTTCTGATTTGCACGGTCTTTGTGCTGGTGAACAATATTCCGGTGACAAGGACGGCTATTGATAAGATGCTCAGGAAGAAAAAGGAAGTTTGATAAAAGGGGAGGCCGCGAAGAGGAATGGCTCCAGGCTGTATATCCCGGCAGCCTATCCTCTCGCGGCAGCCGCTGTCTTGTGTTCCGGGTGTAAGATGCGCCGGGGTCTGATATCGGGCGGGATAGCTCAGATCTCATCTAAATCATTTATCTGGGTTTTTATCTCAAAGATTGCCTCCTGAATGGTTAAGACGCATTGGTCAACATCTTTCTTTATATCACTTTCCCACAATCTTATGACAGTCCACCCAATAGCCTTAAGGCATTTATTGGTATCATCATCTCGTTTTACATTCCTCAGGATTTTATTTCTCCAGAACTCAGAGTAACCTTTTAATTCTTCCTCTAAGGAAGGGATACCCCGCAGGGCCCAGTTATGCCCATGCCAGAAATCACCGTCACAAAATATGGCAAGTTTGTATTGGGTAAAGACAATATCCGGCTTTCCTGGAAGCTTTTTATAATTGACCCGATACCTTAAATTTTTTTGCCACAGCGCTCTGCGGAGCAGCAGTTCCGGCCTGGTGTCTTTTGATTTGATTGCGGACATGATTTTATGGGTGGTTTTTGGATCTCTTTTTTCAGCTGACATCTCCTCGCGTTCCCTCCCTGAACTTAAAAAATCAACTTTTCCTGAAAAATAAGGTGGTAAGAGCATCCATGGATACATGATAATCTACAGGAGATATTCTGGAGACAGCGTCGCTCCACATCATCAGACGTTGACCCAGGGGGGATTCCGGGCTCAGAGGCACCCCTGTGATCACTGGTTCCTGAAGGGACATGAGATACAAAAAAGTACCCAGGTTCCGTTTTACCCGGCGGTACACGCCGGGAAACATGGCAATGGTTCCATTGGACAATCCCATGGGTTCCTGTCCGCCAGAGGAAAACTGGTCCCGCATGTGGGTATTGACCACACCCAGTGATGTGAGCCAGAGCGCGTAACCATCATAATCGCCGCCAAATAGTTCGGGAAAATTGACGCAGCCGTAAGTGACCAGGTAATCCTGTTCCGGCCCGGGGATGGTTTTCCAGAGGCGGATGGTAGGGGAGACGGATTCCTCCGCCGGGTCGCCGGTCCACCACAGGCGTTCTCCGGGTTTTAGCTGGCTCCGGTAATAGCTGGATACCGGGGCGATGGGGTTGTCAAGCTGTCTTAAAGCATCATAGCTGATTCCCATTTTGTCAAAAATGGTTTGTCCGTTTCCAAGGCGCATGTCAATTAAATATCTTGGCATATGGGTGACAGCGATTCCGCTTAAACATTCCTCGTAGGGCCTGGATAAAAATTCAATCGGATTTCCCCCAAGCTTTCCAAAGGTTATATAGATCCGCTCCACACCTGGAACTCTTGTGGTCTCAAGGATGCTGCTGCCGGTGGTGGTCCACTGATCGGATTTCGTGCTTTTTACCTCAACGCCGTAGAAATTCGCGGCTACGATATCAGGGAATTTCTGCCCGGACACCTTCACAATGGTATTTTCAAACAAGGTACCCGCGGACAGGTAAACCAGCGCGATCATTACATCATCCTCCAGCGGCAACAACTCCGGTTACAGAGCAGGATATAAGTAAACCAGCGCGATCATTACATCATCCTCCAGCGGGCTGCCCCCTCTGGCGGCATAATACCGCGGCCGTTTTTTCGCGTCGTCGTTGAGAAACTGGTCCACGCGGCACATCAGGATCTGAAAATCATGTAAACTTGGAACCGGGTTTCTTGAAACGATCATGCTTTTGTCTCCTTAAAATATCGCTCCCATTTGGATTCAATGTTTTTCGCTATGTTGTACGCCAGCAGGCAGGGGACCGCGTTGCCTATGATCTTGTACGCGTCGCTTGCGGAGACGCTGACGTTTCGGGCTGTTTTATTTAAAATAAACTGATAGTTATCCGGAAATGTCTGGATGCGGGCGCATTCCCGGACTGTCAGCCTGCGTTCTGGAAGTCCCGCGGCCAGCTCCGCCCCGTGTTTGCCGCCATGTTCCTGGCTTAATCTCCTGTATTCGATATTCCCGTGATGCTCGGACCGGATGGTGGGCCCTACAGAGTCCAGCTTTATCTCCGTCTGGCCCTGACAATGAGCTCCCATATATTTTGCCTTTGAGTATTTCATCTGAGAGGGGTCCGAGGAAGCGTCTGGTTCCGGCAGGTCTTTAAAAATATCCCCGCAGGTCACTGTGGGGGCGTATGGTTCATCTGGAGTTTCGCTGTGGGTTTTAATGGGATATGGGTCATATTCATCAGGAATCATTTCCATGGTCAAAGCGGCCAGGGCTTTTTCTTTCAGGGCGTTTTTCCTGAATCCAAAGAAAATAACCCGCTCCCGGGACTGGGGGACACCATAGTCAGGCGCGTACAGTACCTTGGCCGGAACCACAAGATACCCGCCATTTCCCGCTAAAGCAAAATCATGCTCGATCACTTCTTTGACATCATCAAGGTTCGTGAGACCTTTAACATTTTCCGCTATAAACAGCTTTGGAGCTGTCAGGGTGATCACTTCTCTCATCCATATATACAACTGTCCCCGGTTTTCAACAGATGGCTCGTCATCACTCAGGGCAACGCCAAGGTGGCTTTTTCCAGAGTGAAACCCTTTTCTTTTTCCCGCGATGGAAAAATCCTGGCAGGGAAATCCTCCGGTTACAATATCGATTTCTGATGGAAAGACCGCTTCTCCCGCTTTTGCTCTCTTAACGATATCCACAATGCTGTCAAGATGATATATTTCATCTGCGTTTGCTTTTTGCTTTGAAAAATAAGATACCCATGCCGCTTTCGCGTCCGGACGGATATCATTGGCGAAAACGGTTTCAAAGACAGTGGGGACAAGGGTTACCCAATCGCCGTTTTCCTCAGCGACCCATTCAGGATGCAAACTGGTATTAACGGATTTTTTCAGGCATGAAAAGGAGCCCTCAAAGCCGATATCCATCCCGCCGCATCCCGAAAATAATGATAGCAATTTCATGTTCTGCCGTTCCTCCTGGGGTGAGACTAATATTTTTCAGTATAGCATAATGTGAAGCTCAGCGCCATGGTTTATGCCTAAAATATTTACTATGAAAGCTCAGCGCTCCCGCGCTGAGCCGTGGGAAAACGGGGCCGCGAAGCAGCATCTTCCATTCCCGTTTTCCGCGCATCCCCCCGGAGGGCATAGTAAATCCCTTTCATTCATGGTGGTGCCCTAAGCAGGCCATGGGGGTTTACTATGAAAGTCCCATCGCCGTCAGGCGGTTTAAGTTCAGGTATGCCAACCGCGCCCGCCAGACTTTCATGGGTGGTGGCGCGTGAAGGTTATTCTGGAAATCCTCCCCAGCCCCGCCAGCGTTTCCCTATGGAGTTCCCAGCTTTTGTATGCTATCCTTAATTTGTAACAGAAATGTAAAATTTTGTAACAATTGGAGGAGGATAATCATGAGAAGATTTGTATTATACGCGGCAGCGGCGGCGGCAATGACAGGAGCCATGGCTATGACATCTCAGGCAGCGGTGGGTGTATATGTGGCAGGAGGAAACCGCGGCGGCTGGACAGGAGGCGGTTTTGGAGGAAACCAGGGAAGCTGTGACAGCGGGTATGGAAATACTGGAAATATGTTTTCCGGAAACGGCTGTTCAACAGAGGACATTTTCCAGATGCTGTTCTCTTCCAATCCGTGGTCAGGGTCTTTTGGAAGCGGGTCCTGTGATGATATTCTGATTCCAAATTGCCCGGATACATGGGAAAATGTATGGCAGCCGGAGTGTCCCGCGCCGATCTGGCCGGATTTCTCTGGATGCGGGGGCAATGAAACGCCGGGGATTCAGAATCCTGGAACCCAGAATCCCGGAATCGAAAACCCTGGAACCCAGAATCCTGGGACCGAGAACCCCGGGACTCAGAATCCTGGAACTGAAAATCCCGGGAACCAGAATCCTGGAACCGAGAGCCCTGGGAACCAGAATCCTGGAACTGAAAACCCCGGAACCGAGAATCCCGGAACTCAGAATCCCGGAACCCAGAACCCCGGAACCGAGAATCCTGGAACTCAGAACCCTGGAAATCAGACATCAGGTTCCGAGGCTGCCTATATTCAGAGGGTGATTGAACTGGTCAATGAGGAGCGGGCCAAGGCAGGGCTCTCCCCGGTGACGGAATCCTCTGACGTGACAGCGGCAGCGGACGTGAGAGCCCAGGAGATCACCCGGAATTTTTCACACACAAGGCCTAACGGTACCTATTACACCACCGCGTTGGATCAGATCGGTGTCAGATACATGGGAAGCGGGGAGAACATTGCCTATGGCCAGCAGACCCCGGAGGCTGTTATGAGCGGTTGGATGAACAGTCAGGGGCACAGGGCCAATATCCTGGAACGAAATTTCACCAAAATCGGCGTCAGCTGCTATGAAAATGCCAACGGGGTGAAGTACTGGGTACAGCTGTTTACATATTAAGTTTGAGTTTTTTCTCGCAAAAATTTCAGCAGTATAAATTTCCCCATTTTACAGATACTAGATTTACAGTAAATCTTATCAGGTAATTATGCTGGTGATGCAAAATGGAGGAATTGTGATATGAAAGCTACGGGAATTGTGAGAAGAATTGATGACCTGGGAAGAGTAGTTATTCCAAAGGAAATAAGAAGAACATTAAGGCTAAGAGAAGGGACTCCCCTTGAGATCTTTACGGATCGGGAAGGGGAGATCATTCTGAAAAAATATTCTCCCATGGTGGAACTGACCGCTTTTTCAGGCCAGTACGCGGAGGCCATGGCTCAGGCCACCGGCCTGATGGTATGCATTACTGACAGAGATCAGGTTATCGCGGTATCCGGCGGTTCCAAAAAAGAGCTGCTGGCAAAGACGATCAGCAAGCAGCTGGAACATGTTATTGGAGAGAGAAATGCCATTGTGGCGTCAAAAGATGATAAGAATTTTATTCCTCTGACTTCCGAGGAGATGGAAGGAATCACAGCCCAGGCAGTGGCCCCTATTATCTGCGAGGGGGACGCCATTGGAAGCGTATCCCTTCTGAGCAGGGAACCCAAAGCGAAGATGGGAGATACAGAGATAAAGCTGGTGACAACAGCTGCCGGATTTCTCGGGAGGCAGATGGAGGGTTAGAGTAACTGAAAGATGTGATAGAAACTATGGTATGAACAGAGAAAAGCTGGCCGCCCGCATCCGATTCTGGTGCGGACGTCCGGCTTTTTTCTGGTTTCTCACTGGTTATTATTGGGTGAGTGGGTTAAAGTATATATTCCAAATAATAATACCGCTCCGCCAATTCCCAAGATAATTGTTGGCGGTAAAACACCGATCTTCCCTGAGATAAACGTTGAAGTTGCTCCATCACTGCTATTAGACATCATTGTCCATGTACCATTTATAAAAAGATATACTCCATATAGTACCGCGCACAGACCAACGATAGAGCAGGAAAGGCCCAATAATAGACTTTTCGCAATATCGATGGTTGCTGAAATACCTATATCTGGAAATCCCAAACCTCTTTCCCAGCGGCTCACTGCTTGATCAGTTACATTTAATCTCTTCGCTAACTCCGCCTGTGTGATTTGCTTTTCTTTTCTAAGTTTGACAATAAATAAGCCTAATTCCTTTGGTTCCATCACTATGTCCCTCCTTTTTGATAGATTAAACATAGCATTTAATGGCTGATTATTGTACCGATGTTTACTTTACTATCAAATATGTGAACCCTACAATTCGTTTACCCATAAAAAACCTTTCTTATACAGGCTCTTTGTCCCCCTGAATTACCCGGACATTGACCCCGTTCACCTCCACATGCTCGTTGATGGCAATGACCAGGCACTGGCGGCCGTCAATGACCCGGGTCTCTACAAGGTCAGCGGACTCCGGCTTCACCTGAACGATCACATCCGGCGTCTCAATGGAAAACCGCCGTGTGTTGGTGATATTGGAAGCCAGAAAAGAAGTCTGCTCCCCGGCACACTGGTCATAGTGCTGGTCGAATTCTTCCAGCTTTTCGTCCGGCACTCCGCTGTCCTCCAGAAGGCGGCGGACCTCCTGCTTGCCCAGTTCCAGGGGCTCCGGCTCGTCCTTGAACTCTTCCAGCCGGTTGTTTAAGGTTTCGTGGATATTTTTGATGATGCCATAATCGCAGTCCTCCCCCAGTGTGTCCGCGATCAGGGTGTTAAAGGTTTCCTTCTGGGTGTCAGCGGCAAGCGGAATATGGCTGCACCCGAACATGCTCTGAAGAAAATCCTCCTGGAGCTCCCCGGGGTTTTTGGTGTAATACAGCAGGCTGTGGATATCCGTGTACCGGTCATTAAAACAGGGGAAGAGAAATCCTTTCACAGGCGGCTCCACCACCCAGTCCTGTATCCTGTTCTCGATACAGTTCTTTTCCGTATTGTATCCCAGCCCGGGCTTGGAGAGGTGGACAGGACAGATACTGCACAGGATATAGCTGTACACGTTGTCCGAGGCATCGTACATCTCCAGGCCATCCGCTGCCTTGCCTGGGACATCGTAGGCCACATGGATGATGATGATATAGTAATTTTCGTTGTAGTCATAAGTCTCAATGATCTTGTTGTAAAATTCATGGATCAGGTCATCGTCCTTTAGCTGGCTGTCCCTCAGCTTCAGCAGAAACTCCTGAGCTCCGCCCTCCTTCTCCTCATCCAGAGGAAAATCCAGATTAAGGAGATTGCGTCCCAGGGTGCCGGACAGTGTTTTTTTGAAAATGTCAAAGTACTTGAACGCGTCATCCTCCGGCAGGGATAAAAACGCTTCCTTTAGTTCGGTTTTCACATTTTTTTCAGCATCTATGTAGCAGCCGCGGATCCGGGTGATGGCGCAGCGCTCTGGTGTATACTGCCTGCGGATCTCGGCAACCTCTTTTTTGTTCATCATGTACCTCCTTGTGGTTTGATCCTTAAGGTTCCGTTAAGCCTCTGTCCAAGTATACCACAGGCGCGTGTTAATGACAAAGAAAAAAGTTACAATATCCCCATTGACAATCAGGGGAAAATGGTGTAGACTGTATCAAGTAAACAAAATAGTTGTCTTTTGCGGGTGTAGTTCAATGGTAGAACACCAGCCTTCCAAGCTGGATACGTGGGT
>CAJUSJ010000019.1 GCA_910588865.1 uncultured Lachnospiraceae bacterium | reverse complement strand
ATTAAGATCTCTTTGTAGCTTTGCGTAAAATTAATTTTGTCGTTTACTATAATTAGAAAAAGGAAATAAAGCGGAGGTAAAGAAGTTGAAAAAACGGAAGAACAAAGTGTTGTTTTTTACAGTATTGTTTTCTATAATTGCTTGCGCATCAGCGTGGGCAGGTACATGGCAGGAGACCGACGGGAAATGGTGGTATGATAATGGAGATGGCAGTTATCCGGCAAACGGGTGGAACTGGATTGATGGGGATAATGATGGAACGTCAGAATGCTACTATTTCGATACAGACGGTTGGATTTTAATAGGCACAATAACACCTGATGGATATCAGGTAGACAGCAAAGGGGCATGGGTTGTAAATGGCGAGGTACAGAAACAGAAGAGTTTAGATCCATATGATAATGATACAAACAGGAGAGCGTTGGCAGCATATAAGAACGAACTGCTGAATGCTTATGTCTCTGAGATGGATCGCAGCGAACTGTCTGTATTTGATTTAAATAATGATGGTGTATATGAGGTCTTGTACTATCCCGGCGGATATTACCAATATTTTTTGTATTTTAATAACGGACTCAAGAAGGAAGAAATGCCCTGTAAATTCGGGTTTGAACTTTTAGACGGTAACCGATTCATGGGTAGGGCATTGGAAGCCGGAGCATATGGTGGATGGATTTATGAATTAGTAAAGAATAATTTAGAGATGGTTGACAGATTTGCATATTATGCGCCAGAGTACGATATGAACGGTGAGGGGGAACAGAAAGAACAGCAGTATGAGAAACAGAAAATGCCAGTTAGTCTTAATACTGTTAGAATGTACATAGACAATATCAACCGTTATCTGAGTGGAAATGGAGAATGTACAGGATTTTCAGTTAGCCAGACAGGGTCAGGGTGGAGTAATTCATGAAGCTCATGATTGAGAAAGCCGTCACAGAGGATTATCAAATATTTGCCAATATAATTCAAGCCGTGTGGGAGGCCATGGATCAAAAAGAGTGGTTTGTGGCAGACAACACAGAGTATACCTACCGGATGCTGACCGCAGGAAAGGGGACGGGTTACAAGGCAGTGGATCCTGCCACAGGCGCTGTGGCGGGAGTGTTCATGGCCGTGATCCCGGGCCTGGATGCCGACAACATGGGATACGATGCAGGCCTTCCGGCGGGGGAGCTTCCTCTGGTGGCCCACATGGATTCGGTGGCAGTGTTGCCAGAGTACCGGGGCCACAGGCTTCAGAGGAGGCTCATGGAGGCAGCGGAAAAGGAATTGAAAGAGAGAGGCTTCTGGTATCTAATGTGCACCGTCCACCCGGACAACTGCTACAGCCGGAACAATGTAATAGGCCAGGGGTATGAGTCCGTGACAGTGAAGGAGAAATACGGTGGCCATGTGAGGGAGATTTTTTTGAAAAAGATATAGAGAAATGCGGAGGTTAATGTTTCAAATTCCATTTTTCCATGTCCGTTGCTATGATCCGGAGCGGCAAGAGCTGCTCCGGATCTTCTGAAAACCTGATGGTTTAATTGGTGCAAAATGCATGCTATAAAATGTCAATTTCAGAGCAATCGGAAAGTTTGATATCCCAGATGGAATCTTCGATGACTTGTAAGCATTCATCAGTATGTTTTAGTATATCAGTTCCCCAAAAGTGAATAACAGTATATCCAAGAAAAAGAAGTTTTTTATCGTTTTCCCGGTCGCGAGAGCGATTGCGTTCGATTTTTTTTACCCAGTAATCTGGATTTTTACCCTTTTCAAGACGGAGTTTTAAAATTTCCCAATCCTTTCCATGAAAAAATTCACTATCACAAAAGATAGCAATTTTGTATTTAGTGAGAACGATATCTGGCGATCCTGGAAGGGCCTTATAATTTTTGCGGTAACGATATCCTTTATGCCATAGAGCTTTGCGAAGCCGGAGTTCTATAGATGTGTCTTTACTGCGGATTTTGCTCATATTTTTGGATATAGCCGTAGGATTACGTTCCATATGAATCACCGCCTTTGGTTATATGATCTATTTTATCAAGGAAATTAAAAAGTTACAAGTCTCTATTAGGTAAAAAGTATGTCAAAGGTATGAATTTTTAGATTGACGTTATAAAGACTATGATTTATACTGGTAAGGTAAAAATTGATTTAAAGACGAGGTGCTCTAAATGACGATTTCCGAGCAAATTAAGGTGTTATGCGTCCGGTCAGATATTAGTGTAGCAGAGCTAGCCCGGCGACTCGGTACGACACCGCAGAACTTGAGTGGTAAAATGAAGAGAGGGAGTTTTACAGTATCAGAGTTGGAAAATATCGCAAAAGTTGTGAATAGTTCTTTTGAGAGAAAATTTGTATTAGAAAACGGAGAGAAGATTTGATGAGCATTAAAAATAGGCAGAGTGATTATGGCATATACGCTGATAATAGGGATGTTATTTCTTTGTTTTCTGGAGCTATGGGGTTAGATATAGGATTAGGAAAAGCTGGTTTAAATGTGGTAATTGGGCAGGATTTTGATGCTGCATGTGTAAAAACCATGAGGGAAAATGGACATAAAGTATTGGGGGGCGATATCAGAGAAATTGAGCCGCGGCAATTGTTGGATATAACAGGATTAAATATTGGAGAACCTTTTTTGATTTGTGGAGGGCCTCCCTGCCAGCCTTTTTCCACGGCAGGGAAAAGGCTGGGGATTAACGACCCGAGAGGAAGCCTATTTATGGACTTTATCCGTATGATAGAGTATATTCGGCCGCGGTTTTTTGTTATGGAGAATGTGAAGGGAATTATGTCAGCGCCTTTGAAACATGTATCATTATCAGAGAGGGATGAAAGTGACCCGGAACAGAAATTAGGAACAGTGTTAGAGGTAATATTGGCTGAATTTGGCAAATTGGGTTATAAGACAGTTTATGGGGTATTGGATGCGGTAAATTATGGTGTCCCCCAGTTTAGAGAAAGGTTTATTCTAATTGGAAGCCGTGATAATGAGGATATATATCTTCCCATACCTACCCATTTTCAGATGCACCAAAATAAAGAATATCAGTGGCAAACTGTAAGGAGTGTGATTGAGGATTTAGAATTTGAACATGGAGAATGCGCTGGATTAAGCGAGGAACGCCTTAAATTTTTGAAGATGATTCCCGAAGGGGGAAATTGGCGGGATTTGCCAGAAAACATTATGCCTATAGCAATGGGTGGGGCATATAATTCTGGTGGTGGTAAAGTTGGATTTTATAGAAGATTGTCATATGACCAACCTGCTCCTACAGTTGTTACATCTCCGGTTCAAAAGGCAACAATGATGTGCCACCCTACACAAAACAGGCCGTTAAGTGTAAAAGAGTACGCAAGAATCCAGCAATTTCCAGACGGATGGATTTTTACAGGTACCACAGCGGCAAAATATAGGCAGATAGGAAATGCTGTACCTGTAGGATTGGCGGAAGCTGTTGGAAAGGCGGTTTTATCTGTGGCAAATAATACCGCTATTATTCAAACAAAACGAGTTAGAGGTACAAATGTACATAGTAAAATCAGAAGTGCGATAGAATTAGGAGGGAATCTATATGCCGTTAAATAATTCGTATAATGAACAAGCGGTAATACAGGCAACAGCGTTGGCCCTGGAAACGTTTTATGGAACATTAATTCAGAAAATAGATAGATTGAATATACAGAAAGTAATGAAGAGGAAAAACCCATATTTATATCGTGCGAAAGCAATGCAGAATGCGGCAGAAATAGTGGATTCTGTTCTTACCGCATTTGTAAGCTCTAGTGAAGAGACAATTTTTGGTAATTGCTTTTTTGAGCCAATAGCAATAGCTGCCAGTGGCGGAAGTAAAGCGTTGGCAGAGGGCATTGATATTATGATCCAAAATAACGAAACAAATACGATTTCTGCCATAGCTGTAAAAAGTGGTCCGTCAGTTTTTAATGCGGATAGTAAAAAACGACAGGAACAAAATTTTATAGCTGCGTCGAAGCTGGCACAGCAGGCAAAAGCAAGGTATGAGGCATATATTGGCTATTGTTATGGGAAAAAGAAGGATTCAGGTAGAGGAAAACCCAAACTATATCAGGAACTTGCGGGAAAATATTTCTGGGAAAAATTGACAGGTGACGCGGAGTTCTATATAAAAATCATGGGATACATGGGAACGATGCCGGAAAAGTATGTTGCTGATTATAAAGAAAGTTATAACAGGGCGGCGAATAGGCTGGTAAGAGAATTTTCCAATAGTTTTTGTCAGGAAGATGGAAGCATTGATTGGAAGAAGCTGGTGGAATTTAATTCCGGAGATTGAGATAGCGGCCGCCATTCTTTTCTGGCTCTGCGTCTATACCATAAACTTATGACGCAGAGCAGACAATAGATTCAGATTTATTATGGCTTACTGAAACTGGGCCTGATACATCTGATAATAAAATCCCTTTTTCTCCATCAATTCTCTGTGGCTGCCCTGTTCCACTACCTCCCCCCGGTCTACCACAATAATAAGATCCGCGCCGCGGATAGTGGACAGCCGGTGGGCGATGACAAAGCAGGTTTTTCCTGTCATCAGTTTCCGCATGGCTGCCTGAATCTGTGCCTCGGTGCGGGTGTCCACGTTGGAGGTAGCCTCGTCTAAGATCAGCATCCTGGCATCTAAGACCATGGCCCTGGCGATGGTCAGGAGCTGCTTCTGTCCCTTGGAGATGTTGGCCCCATCCTCCAGAAGAAGGGTGTCATATCCCTGGGGCAGTCCCATAATAAAATTGTGGATCCGGGCCGCCTTTGCTGCCTGGATGACTTCTTCTCTGGAAATGTCATCTCTTCCGTAAGCCAGATTCTCATAGACCGTGCCGTAAAACAGCCAGGTATCCTGAAGCACCATGGCGTAGGACTGGCGCAGGCTCTTTCTGGTCAGATCCCGGATGTCGATGCCATCCACCTGGATGCGGCCGGACTGAGGGTCATAAAATCCCATAAGAAGATTGATGAGAGTGGTCTTTCCCGCGCCTGTGGGGCCCGCGATGGCGGTGAGGCTGCCGGGAGCGGCGGTGAGAGACAGGTCATGGAGGATAGTCTTTTCGGAATTGTATCCAAAATTCACATGGGAAATCTCCACATGTCCCCGGACAAGTTTTGTCCCGGAGCCGTCCGCTGTCTTTCCAAGCTCCAGCGCGTTGGGAGAATCCGCCGGTTCCGGCGCTTCGTCCAGGAGTTTAAACACCCGCTCCGCCGCTGCCACGGCTGACTGTAAGTCGCTGACAATGTTGGCGGCCTCGTTGATGGGGCCGGAAAATTTTCTGGAGTACAGCACAAAAGAAGAAATCTGTCCAATAGTCATTTTGCCTGCCATAAACAGCAGGGCGCCGAAGACGCTGACTAAGGAGAGGGACAGATTGTTGACAAAATTCACCATGGGTCCCACCATGCTGCCATAGTATTCAGCCCGGTAGTAGGACTCCACCGCTTCCCGGTTCTTTTTCAGGAAACGATCAATGGTGTCCTCTTCCTGGCAGTAGGCCTTGATAGTCTTCTGTCCGCTGACCATCTCCTCGGCGAAGCCGTTGAGCTGGCCTAATTTGGCGGAGCGCTGCCGGAACAGGGGCCTTGTCCTGGAGGTGACGTACCGGGTAATAAGGCCAGATAAAGGGACTGTGACGAAAAAAATCAGCACCAGCCTGGGGGAGATGACCACCATCATATAGAGGGAACCAGCTACCGTGATCACGGTTCCCAGTATCTGTATCAGGTCATTGGACAGAGATTCATTGACCGTGTCAATGTCATAAAAGACCCGGCTGATAATGTCTCCTGTCTGGTGCGTGTCATAGTACCCCACAGGCAGGGACAGCATCTTGTCAAAAACATCCCGGCGCATCTGGTAGACCACTTTCCGGCTGATGGAGATCATCAGTACTGTGAGGAGGTAGGAGAGGACGGCGGAGACAACATAGAACAGGGCCATCAGCCCGGCATAGTGGAACATCCTTGAAAAGTCCACTTTTCCGGGCCCTGGTTCGATGGCATCCACGGCATATCCGGACAGCATGGGTCCCACCAGGGCCAGCCCGTTGCTCGCCATATTCATAACAAGAGCCAGTGTCAGAAAAGGCCAGTATCTCATAAGGTAACCACCTAAACGGAGGATAGCGCCTTTTCTTTTTTTGATGGTCTCTATAGCCTTTTCATCAGGGATTAGCCTTGCGTCGCTTCGGGTTCTTCCGCTGGCTGCCATATTTGCTGTACCTTCTTTCTTTTTTCCTGAAATCCTCTACCCGCCCATCTGCGAACTTCCGATCTCCCTGTACACGGGGCAGGTTTCCATTAGGTGTTCATGGCTTCCGTAGCCAATGACGTTCCCATCCTCCAGCACCAGGATGTGGTCCGCGGTCATAATGGAGCTGACCCTCTGGGCAATAATGATTCGGGTGGTGTGTTGGAAATGATCTTTCAATTCTTTTCTCAGGGCGGCGTCGGTTTTGTAATCCAGGGCACTGGAGGAGTCGTCCAGTACCAGAATCTTCGGCCTGTCAGCCAGGGCCCGGGCGATGAGGAGCCTCTGTTTCTGGCCGCCGCTTAAGTTGGCCCCCCTGATATCCAATTGCTGTCCAAGCCCGCCTTTTTCCTCAACAAACTCCGCCGCTCTGGCGTGTGAGAGGGCTTTTCGTGCCTGGGCCTCGTCTAAACCTCTTCCCATGGTGATATTTTCTAAAATAGTATTTTCAAAGATCACGTCGTTCTGAAATACGGCTCCGAAGCGGGAGCGAAGCTGCCGGAAATCCATAGAAGCGATGTCCTGCCCATTTATACGGATAATCCCCTGGTCTGGACGATAAAACCCCATGAGAAGGTTTATAACCGTGGTCTTGCCCGACCCTGTGGAGCCGATGATCCCAAGAGTCTCGCCCTCCATGAGACGGAAACTGATGTCTGACAGATTCAGCTGTTTTTTATTGTAGGAGAAGGATACATGGTCAAATTCGATGTGGGGACAGCCGGGAGAATCATAAATATCCGCCCCCAAGGCCCTCTCCTCCCTCCACACAGCCTGAATATCCCTTTCATCCTGGCAATTCAGCACCTGGCCGATCCTGTCGGCAGAAGCCGCGGCCTTGGAAACCACCACAAACATGCGGGAAATGGACATCATGGCGTTGAGGATTATGGCAAAATAAGTCATAAACGCCAGAATCTTTCCCACCTGGCAGGTTCCGGCGTTGACCCGGTAAGCTCCCACAATAATCACACCCACCAGCCCTAGGTTGAGAAGGATGTTCATAGCCGGGTTGCTGATGGCCGCGGTCATGTTGGCTTTCCGCTCCGCTTCCATGACCTCCCGGTTGATCTTGTCACAGCGGGCTCTCTCGCGGTCCTCCTTTGACAGGGCCTTGATGACTCGGATTCCGGCAATGTCTTCCCGGACCAGCCGGACAAAACTGTCCACAGAGGACTGGAGGGAGGCGAAAAGGGGGATGCCTTTTTTGGACACAACAAGAACCACCGCGGTCAGAAGAGGCATGGTGGCCAGAAGCACGCGGGCGAGAGCAGGGTCCAGAATCATGGTCATGGCCACGCCTCCCAGCAGAAGGATCGGTGCCCGGACTCCCAGGCGCTGTACCCGGGCCAGCATCTGATGAACATAATAAGTATCGCTGGTGAGCCTGGAGATCAGGGAAGGCCGGGTGATCCGGTCCTGATCTTCATGGGACAAATACATGACCTTGGCGAACAGGTCTTCCCGGACCGTGTAGATGGCGTCGCTGGCTACTCTGGAGGCCATGCGGTTGGCAGTGATGTTGAAGAGCGCTGCCAGAACAGAACACAGAGCCATAAAGCCGCCCCAAAAAAAGATCTCCTCCCCATGTCCCAGAGGAATCACCTGGTCTATCATGTGGGACAGGGCCCAGGGGAGGAGAAGATCCATGATGGTTCCCATGAATTTTATAACGAATCCAAATGTCATGCGCCGGTAGTAAGGCTTAAGATAGCAAGTAAGAATTTTTTTCAAAATGTACCGCCTCGCTTGTTTTTTTGGCGATTAAATGATTGTCAGCTGTGGAATATTCCAATTTCACGGTCACATACACATCATATGGGCCACAGCGATCTCATCATCCTCCCGAAATCCCTGGGCCGTCACCTGGATATCATACACATACTGGAATTCCAGCCCCAGGGCCTGGGAGATCTGGGCAATGGTCTTCCCCTCCTGTGCCAGGGAGAGCACCTGGCGGACATCGCGGATAGTCTTCTGGAGCCGCTCATCCGCCCCGCTCTTTTCTCCTTCCGGTAAAGAAGGAACCGGTTCATCTTCAACCATAAAATCCTCCAGCCTCAGCTCCGGCCCGCTGTCGGCTTTTTTGTAATAGTCCTCTTCCAGTTCCCAGTCCTTCTGGAGGTTTTCCGGTCTGTCTTCCATGGTTTCCATCCTTTCTTGTCTTGTTAAAATCAATGGTAAATCCGGGGGAGCGGGACATCCACATGTGCCATAAGTCTCAGATTTCGATCAAATGATAAGGAATCTGGTTGGCTGTCAGCATCTGGGCCTCTCTCTGATGGCAGGTAAAGATGATGATCTGCCCTCCATAGGATCTGGACAGCCATCTCAGAGCGCTCTGGAGACGATCTTCATCGTAGAGCACAAAACTGTCGTCAAACACAAGAGGCATCGGCTCCTCCTGATCATTCTGGATCAGCCTTGCGGCTGCCAGGCGCAGTGCCAGATAAATCTGGTCCATGGTGCCGCTGCTGACCTGTTCTAAAGGAACCAGACGGGTAGGCGTGTTCATGTACGCGTTCAGATTCTCGTCAATGCTGACGCTTTTGTAAATACCTCCGGTGATGCCGTCGATCAGCTCTGAGGCTGTCTTGTTCAGATACAGTCCAAAAGAATCCCGTATAGAAGAGGACAGCTCTGTCATGGTGTCCCGGGCCAGATCAATGGCGGCGATTTCCTGGGAGAGGCGGTCATTTTCCGCCAGGGTGCGGCGGAGAACATCCATCTGGGTCTTGTAATTTGACAAAAGCTCCAGCTTTTTTTCCAGCTCCCACTGGAGCTTCTGCTGTTTTTCGATGATCTCGCCGCAGTTATTCTGTTTTTCCTGCAAGGCCGCGATCTCTTCCGTCAGCTGCCCGATGGTCTCCTCACATTTGTCTGTGGACGCGCACAGCCGCTCAAATTCCGCCATGCGGGTCAGGAAGGCGGTCATGGCTTCCTGGGAGATGGTTCCGTCTCCTAAGTGCCTGGAAAACGACTCCTGGAGTACCTGGGCCAACAGGGTCAGTTCCTTTAACAGCCGTTTTCCTTTCCAGACAGAGAGAAATCCTGACACGAGGAAGACCGCGGCCAAGGCGGACATGGTCATAAGCACAGAGACCTCGGAAAATTCGATGTTGTAATTAAACAGAAAATCCGTAATGGGATTCCAGTCCGCCAGGGAATAAAAATACAGCCCGCAGGCAAAGGTACAGATGCTCAGTACAAACAGGGCGATCTGGAACAAAAGCGGGGATTTTTTCTCCCGGGAGCTTTTGGTAGCCTGGTAATCATCATAGACATCCTGGGTCTTCTTCTGATAGTCCTGGATAGACTGTACATCCGAGAATTGGTTCTGAGCCAGAGTCTGCCGTCCCCGGGCAGCCTTCTGCAGAAGGTTTTCCTTTTCTGCCTGCTTTTCCTCGATGAGCTTTTTGGTTTCCGTGCGCTGCTGCTGGTAGGCGGGGAGCTGGTTTTCGTATTCAGGAGACGAGATCTCCCGCTCAAGGGTCTTGATCTCCCCCAGGAGAGAGGTGTAGGACCGGGCCGCCTCAGGCACAAGCTGGGCTTCCAGCTGCTTTTTTTGGGATTTCAGGTAGTCGGTGGCCCGGGTAATGTTCAGGGCCATGTTGCCCGTTGTGTTCATGTTGGCGATGTAATTTTTAAGCTCCGACACCATGCCTGCCTCGGTGGCGCTTTTCAGCTGTCCGATGCTGATGGTATTGTTGTAGGCGGTCTCGCTTAGGCCGCACAGAAGCTGATCCATAAGGGCCTTGGTGGGCTCTAGGGCTTTTCCAAGAGTCTCATCGATGACCCGCAGCTCCTTTTTGCTCTTCTGGAAGCTCCGCTCGATCCGGTAGATATGGCCGCCTTGTTCCAGCCGCAAAGCCCCCTCGTAAGTGCCGCTGTTCTCCCAGGGCTCAAAGCGGGTGTACAGGTCATTTTTTGAGGCCCGGCCTCTCTGAGGCTGGATTCCAAAGAGCATTCCCCGGATAAAGGTGTGTATGGTGGATTTGCCTGCCTCGTTTTTTCCGTAGACAACATTTAAGCCATCCTGAAAGGAGATGACCTGGTCATGAAATTTTCCAAATCCTTTTATCTGAAGCTCGATAAATCTCACGGTTAACTCCTTTCGTCGGTGGTGCGCAGCAGGGCGTTGATGCCGTAGTAAAGGGCTTTCTTCTCCACCGGGCTCATGCCTGGCTTCTGGAGGGCCCGTATATAGAAACCGATCATGTCGCCGGGGTGTTCGGCAAAAAGGGCGCTGAAATTGTACTGGGGTTCCGACTCGTCTATGATCTCCACGATCCGGAACTTGGACAGAAGATTTTCCAGGTCAAACTCCATCTCCGGATCTCTCATGCCCCGGATCCGGAAACGGTAGATGTGATGGCGTCCCCGCCGCTCGATCTCCTGGGCGATCTTGATCTCCAGCTCCCCGTTGGTGGTGGCCGCGGTGATGTTTACCGCCAGGGGGATGTACTGGGAACGGCACAGGGGAAGGAAATCTAAGGAAGTGACCTTTCTGGTAGAACTGTTGATCTCCCCCACGATGATGCCGTGGAGCCCGGTCTCGGTCTTATCCAGGGGCTCCGGGGAGCCGGGATAGGCCATCTTGCCGGGAACCAGGATCCCCGGCTTGTGGACATGGCCCAGGGCGATGTAGGAAAAGTCCGACACGCCCAGAGCGTTCTTGTCAAAGGGAAGATGGCTGGCATCTCCCCCGTGGATCATCAGGATATGGATCCGCCCGTCCAGGGGGACCGACAGGTGGTCCACCCGGTTTTCGCGGATCTCCATGGTGGTGTAGCTGAATCCGTGGACTTCCACGTTACAGTCCTCAAAGTACACACTCTCCATCTCATCCTTCATGAAAAACGTCACATTGGGGCACCAGGAAAAGCTGTGGAGAGCCGAACTTGAGCGGATCCGGTCATGGTTGCCGGCAATGATGACAATATGGACGGAAGGGATGGTAGTAAAAAGATAATTGATCTCTTTTAAATCTTTCTGCAGGGGCTGCCGATGGAACAGGTCGCCGGAGATGAACAGAAAATCCACCTCCATCTCCCGGGCCTTTGTGACGATCTGGGAAAATGTATCCTTGATGGCCTGAGTCCTCTCCCGGGTCCAGGGCTTGTCGCTGTCCGGGGTCATGCCCCAGTGGACATCGGCAGTGTGGATGAATTTCATGTCAGTTCCTCCTTAGCAGGTTCAATCGTGATTTTACAGTTCGCAGTTGTTCACGGTTCTCGGGAAGGGGATCACATCCCGGATATTGGACATACCGGTTAAATACATGACGCACCGCTCAAATCCCAGTCCGAATCCGGAGTGGCGGGCAGAACCGTAACGCCGCAGGTCCAGATAAAAGCCATAGTCCTCTTCTTTTAATCCCAGCTCCTTCATGCGGGCGGACAGCTTCTCGTAATTGTCCTCCCTCTGGCTGCCCCCGATGATCTCGCCGATGCCGGGAACCAGGCAGTCCATGGCCGCGACGGTCTTCCCGTCGTCGTTGAGCTTCATATAAAAGGCCTTGATCTCCTTGGGGTAGTCGGTGACAAATACCGGCTTTTTAAACACCTCTTCGGTCAGGTAGCGCTCATGCTCTGTCTGAAGGTCACAGCCCCAGAAAACCTTATAATCAAAATTGTCGTTGTTTTTCTCGAGGATCTCCACCGCTTTGGTGTAGGTCACATGGCCGAACTGGGAGTTGAGCACGCCGTTTAGCCGCTCTAAGAGGCCCTTGTCCACAAACTGGTTGAAGAAGGCCATCTCCTCGGGAGCGTGTTCCAGCACATAGCGGATAATATATTTAAGCATACCCTCCGCCACGGCCATGTTGTCATAAAGGTCAGCGAAGGCCATCTCCGGCTCAATCATCCAGAACTCAGCCGCGTGGCGGGTGGTGTTGGAGTTCTCGGCCCGGAAGGTAGGTCCGAAGGTGTAAATATTCCGGAAGGCCATGGCGTAGGTCTCACCGTTGAGCTGGCCGCTTACGGTGAGGCTGGTGGGCTTTCCGAAAAAGTCCTGGCTGAAATCCACGGACCCGCCGTTGGTCTTCGGGATGTTGTCAAGCTCCAGGGTGGTCACCTGGAACATCTCTCCGGCACCTTCGCAGTCACTGGAGGTGATGAGAGGAGTGTGCACATAGACAAAATCCCTCTCCTGGAAATACTGATGGATGGCGTAGGCGATCAGGGAGCGGACCCGGAACACGGCCTGGAAGGTGTTGGTCCTGGGCCGCAGGTGGGAGATGGTCCTTAGGTACTCAAAGCTGTGGCGCTTCTTCTGAAGAGGGTAATCCGGCGCGGAAGGCCCTTCCACCACAACCTGGTCCGCCTGGATCTCAAAAGGCTGCTTGGCCTGGGGAGTCGCCACCAGGGTGCCTGTGACGATGACCGCGGCTCCCACGTTCAGTTTGCTGATCTCGTCAAAATTTTCCAGGGTGTCATGGTACACGATCTGGAGCGGCTCAAAATAAGAGCCATCGCTCAAGACGATGAACCCGAAAGCCTTGGAATCCCGGACGCTGCGGACCCAGCCTCCTACGGACACCTGAGTATCTAAAAATTTCTCTCTATCTCTGTAAATCTCTCTCACAGTTGCTAAATCCATAATAATCTCCTTTTCCATGTTAAAGTACATGTCCATAATTATACTTTATTTTCTTTGGTGATTCAAGGCTTTCTCTTTTCATTTGGGCCCAAAATATCGGCGCTGTAATCAGGGCGGCTGATGAACGAAAGCGGAAAAATCTTCGGCCCGGGACAAACCGTGTCAGAATAAATACAGAAAAGCTGGTGTAAACCAGAAAAAACCGAGAAAATCCTGGAAAAATACAAGAATAATTGAGAAGATTTTATTTCCTATTTTTTAAATGTGTGGTATAATGAGGCCGTAAGGAATAAGCAGTGACGATTGACAGGGCGAGCCCGTGACCGAGCTGAAGCGACGCGCAAGGCGAGGTTCACTGAGGGAGCCTTCTCCCAGTAATCTCACATCAGCGCCAAACGTCAGCGAGTCCGTTTTCAGAGGATTTTTGTGGGTTTCTTCATCGATCTCTCTCTCATCCACCAAAGACTCTCTTCCCGCTTCTTTATACGGCCTCACAAGCCGTAAACGAAGGGAAACGGCTCACGTCAGGACATCAAGGTTTTCGACATAAAAAGCCCCAACCCACTGCAAGACAGAAAATCTACAGCAAGAGGTGATAACGTGATCAAGAAAGAGATGATCGCCATGCTTTTGGCGGGGGGCCAAGGCAGCCGTCTTGGAGTCTTAACCCAAAAAGTAGCGAAACCGGCAGTATCTTTCGGCGGAAAATACAGAATCATTGATTTCCCCTTAAGTAACTGCATCAACTCCGGGGTCGATACCGTAGGTGTATTGACCCAGTACCAGCCGCTGCGCTTGAATACCCACATCGGAATTGGAATACCGTGGGACCTTGACCGGAATGTGGGCGGAGTCACGGTGCTTCCTCCGTACGAGAAGAGCAAGGGAAGCGACTGGTACACGGGAACAGCCAACGCGATCTACCAGAATCTGGAGTACATGGAACAGTACAATCCAGAGTATGTGTTGATCCTGTCCGGAGACCACATTTACAAGATGGATTATGAAGTCATGCTGGAATATCACAAGGCCAATAACGCAGATGTCACCATTGCTGCTATGCCTGTGCCCATCGAAGAAGCCAGCCGTTTCGGCATCGTCATCACAGACGATACCAACCGGATCACGGAATTCGAGGAAAAACCAGCTAATCCACGAAGCAACCTGGCATCCATGGGCATCTATATATTCAGCTGGAAAGTGTTAAAAGACGCCCTTGTCCAGCTTTCCGAGGTTCCCAGCTGCGACTTCGGCAAGCACATCATTCCGCACTGCCACGGCCAGGGGCAGAGGATATTTGCCTACGAGTACAACGGATACTGGAAGGATGTGGGAACCTTAAGCTCCTACTGGGAAGCCAACATGGAGCTGATCGACATCATTCCGGAATTCAACCTCTATGAGGAATACTGGAGGATTTACACCAAGAGTGATATCATCCCGCCACAGTTTATCGCCGCGGAGGCTGTCATCGAGAAGAGCATCATCGGTGAGGGCTCGGAGATCTATGGCAAGGTGAGCAACTCTGTCATCGGCGCTGGCGTTACCATCGCCAAAGGCGCCGTGGTTAGGGATTCCATCATCATGAGAGGCAGCAGCATAGGTGAGAACAGCATTCTCATGAAAGCCATTGTGGCTGAGGATGTAGTCATCGGAAGCAATGTAGAACTGGGAGTAGGTGAAGTTGCCCCCAACAAGTACGACCCCAAGGTGTACCAGTCCGATCTGGTGACCATCGGAGAGCACAGTGTCATCCCTGACAATGTCAAGGTCGGCAAGAACACGGCGATTTCCGGCGAAACCACAGCAGAGGACTATCCGGATGGCTTACTGGCCGGCGGAGACTACATTATGAAGGCAGGTGGCGCGAGATGAGAGCAATCGGTATCGTTTTAGCAGGAGGCAACAGCAAGAGGATGCGGGAACTGTCCAACAAGCGGGCCATCGCGGCCATGCCCATCGCGGGCAGCTACCGCGGCATAGACTTTGCCCTCAGCAATATGTCCAACTCCCATGTACAGAGCGTGGCGGTGTTTACCCAGTACAATTCCCGTTCACTGAACGAGCATCTCAACTCCTCCAAGTGGTGGGATTTCGGAAGAAAGCAGGGCGGACTGTTTGTGTTCACCCCCACCATCACGGCGGAGCACAATGACTGGTACCGGGGCACGGCTGACGCGCTGTACCAGAACCTGACATTTTTAAAGAACAGTCACGAGCCCTATGTGGTGATCACTTCCGGCGACTGTATCTACAAACTGGATTACGGCAAGGTGCTGGAGTACCATATTGAGAAGAAGGCTGACATCACCGTGGTCTGCAAGACCATGCCGGCGGAGACTGATGTGACAAGGTTCGGTGTCGTGAAGGTCAACGACGACGGACGGATCCTGGATTTCCAGGAAAAGCCCATGATGGCTGAGTCCAACACAATCTCCTGCGGCATCTACATCATCCGCCGCCGCCAGCTCATTGAGCTTTTGGAGCGCTGCGCCCAGGAAGACAGATATGACTTTGTCAACGATATTCTGGTGCGTTATAAGAATATAAAACGAATCTACGCGTATGAATTAGAAACCTATTGGAGCAACATCGCTTCTGTGGAGTCCTATTATGAGACTAACATGGACTTTTTGAAACCAGAAGTGCGGGATTATTTCTTCCGTCAGTATCCGGAGATATACTCCAAGGTAGGCGATCTGCCGCCAGCCAAGTATAACCCCGGCGCTGAAGTGAGGAACAGCCTGGTATCCAGCGGAACCATCATCAACGGTGAGGTGGAGAACTCTGTCTTGTTCAAGCAGGTTTATGTGGGCAACAACTGCGTGATCAAGAACTCAATCATCCTCAATGATGTCTATATAGGAGACAACACGGTGATTGAGAACTGCATCGTGGAGAGCCGCGACACCATCCGGGCAAACACCACCTATATCGGGACTCCCGAGAACATCAAGATCGTGGTGGAAAAGAACGAAAGATACACAGTGTAACAGGCAACACCTCTGGCGGGGGCCAGGGGAGCTACAGAGAGGGGAAAGATATGCAGATTACAGACGTAAGAGTAAGAAAAATCGAGAAAGAGGGAAAGATGAAAGCTATCGTTTCGATCACACTGGACAATGAATTTGTGATTCATGACATTAAGGTGATTGAAGGAGAGAAAGGATTATTTATCGCGATGCCCAGCCGGAAGGCGGTAGATGGGGAATACAGGGATATCGCTCATCCGATCAATTCGGAGACCAGGGATATGATTCAGAGAGTCATTCTGGATAAGTACGAGACCACCACGCTGGAGACCGAGGCGGCATCGTAATATGATTTAAGAAGAAGTGAAAAGGGACTGCCGCTTTCCGCGGCAGTCCCTTTTACGGTATATGAGGCGGAAAGGAATATGCCGCTAAAGCGGCCCGCTCCGGCGCGACGAGCAGGGAGAAAAGCTCCCCTGCTCGATTCAGGAAAGTCCGGACAGAAGTTCGGTGATTTCCCCGCCGAGGAGGATGTGGAGTTCGTGGAGGGCCCGGGTGATGGCCACGTACAGCAGGTTGGGTTCTCCTTCTTTGAGGGAGTAGGATTTTTGGTCAGGATTCCACAAAATGACGCAGTCAAACTCCAGTCCCTTGGTGAGATGGATGGGAAGTACCATAACCCCTTTGGTGAAGGTATCACCGGGAATGGTTTTGCCGGCGTCATCCGGGTTCGGGGAAGAGAGACCTAAGTTTTCCTGAACCTGCCGGGCATCCTCCTGGTTTCGGCAGATCACCGCTATGGTGTCATATCCTCTGGACTGGATCTGGGCTATAAGCTGGGCGGCTTTCCTGATCATGTTTTGTGGAGGCACCTGGTAAAAGGATACCGGCGTGCCGTGGCGGATAACGGGTTGAATCTTGTAGCGGCCAAAGGAGGCGGCATCCAGAACTTTTCCCGCGACAAGGGAGATCTCAATGGTGTTCCGGTAGCTTTTGGAAAGGATGTGAAAGGAAGTTCTCTCAGGCTCAAAGATTTTTTCGGTCAGAGGATTCCAGTCATTGAGACCAGTGTGGTAGTAGATGTTCTGAGACACATCCCCCATGATGGTAAAATAGCACTGGGTCATCACCTGTCTGAGGACATAGTAGACAGCCGGGCCAAAATCCTGGGCTTCGTCGATGATGATCTGGCTGTATTCATCATGAAACGCTTTTTCCGTCATCCGCTTTTGGATCAGGGAAAGGGCCGCCAAGTCGCAGACATCGAAGACCCCTTTTTTCACATGGGCCAGAAGGTTTTCCACAGAGATGCCCTGACATTTTCCATAGTTTTCCACAAATTCCTGATACAGTTTCACCAGATTTTTACGGGCCGGTTCCAGCTGAAAATATTTTCCGTACTCTTTTATCTTGGCTTTTGCCTTGTCGGGATCCTGGTCTGTCATGAGGAAATGGATTCTCGACTTGATTCTCTGGTTTAAAAGAGCGCAGAGGCTGGCTATGGAGGCGTTCTGGTTTTCCAGGAGGGTTCTGCTGATACTGTCAGCGGACAGAATCACCCCCAGGGCAGGGTCTTTTATTTCCCTGTCCCCCAGCAGCTCATGGCGGATACAGGCGAGATAACGGTCCAGCTCTGTGGTGAAATCCAAAGTGGACTTGAAGGACTCAGAGTCAGAAAGAGCCTTGACCTGGTATGATTTTTTCCAATCTTTTCCCAGAAGATCCTGAAAAAAGGTATCCATCCGTTTTTGTCCCACATGATACACATCCAGTTCCGGGAGGCCGCTGGTGATGTAGTTCAGCAGCATGTCGTTGTTTCCGATAATACAGAACTGGTCAGGAGAAAAGCGCTGTTCGTAGTTGTACAGGATATAGGAGATCCGGTGCATGGCCACAGTGGTCTTGCCGCTTCCGGCCACCCCCTGGACGATAATGTTTTTAAATGGGGTCTGGCGGATGATCTGGTCCTGCTCTTTCTGTATGGTGGAGATAATGTCTCCCAGAACAGCGTCTTTGTTCTGGGATAAGTATTTTACCAGCAGTTCATCTGTGGCCGCCGTGTCATTGTCATAGTAGCCTGCCAAAGCGCCGTCCTCGATGTCAAAGGTTCGTTTCAGTTTTAAATCCACGGATATGGAGTCGGAGCCGGGAACCTGGTAACATCCAGGGCCCAGTTCGTTTTCATAGTAGAGGGTGGAAACAGGAGCCCTCCAATCCACGATAAGAACATGGGTCCGGTCTCTGGAGATGCCGTTCTTTCCTATGTAAAGCTGTTCGCACTGGCCTGTCTCGGTTTCAAGGTAATCAACGCGGCCAAAATAGGGTTTCTTATAAGCTGTCTGGTTCTTTTTCAGCTGCCGCTCCTGGTGTTCTTTGATGTCCAGACTGACCACAAGCTGGTCGTAAAGTTCCACACTGCCGGAAGTCACGGCAGCATAGAGACTCTCGGTTTCCCGCCGCGTCTTTTCCACCTGCTTTTGATAGTAATCAATATTCTGGCGGATCACATCCAGGCATTCATCAAAATGTTTCTGCTCATCCATGATTTTGGCCTCCTTTTAAACATTTTATGGCACGAAGTGCCCCGGCTCCGAAGGAGCATGTATCGCGGTACAGTAAAAGGATAGCAAAAAAAATACAAAAGTACTAGACTTTAATTCCCGGGTGTGGTATGCTGTGTAATGTAGTAGTGCCTAAAAATGGGAACCATGTTTTCGAACATGAGTTCCCTTAAATTTTAGGTGTTAAATCGTTTACAGAAGGGAGCTGTACGGATCGTGAAAGTAACATTTTTGGAGCCCCTGGGGATTTCCGGGGAAAAACTTCAGGCCATGGTTGAGGAGGCCCTGGGGGACAGGGCAGAGGTTACATATTATGATACCAGGATTGAGGATACGGAAGGTCTTATCCAGAGAAGCCAGGGAGCGGACTGCGTGGTGCTGTCCAATTTTAAATATGGAAGAGAGGTGATCTCCCGGTGCCCTGACCTTAAGATGATCTGTGTGGCCTTTACCGGGGTTGACCATATAGATGTGGAATACTGCCGCGAGAGGGGCATTGCGGTGTGCAACTGCGCCGGATACTCCACTGTAGCTGTGGCGGACCTGGTGTTTGGCTTTATCATCGACCTGGCAAGGAATGTGATCCCCTGTGACAAGGTTGTGAGACAAGGAGGCACCAAGGCCGGGCTTGTGGGCTATGAGCTGGAGGGAAAGAAGCTTGGAGTTGTAGGCGCGGGGGCTATCGGGAGACGTGTGATCCGCATAGCCCAGGCCTTTGGATGCCAGGTGTACGCATACAGCAGGACGAAAAAGGAGATAGAAGGGGTAACCTTCGTGTCTCTGGATGAGCTTTTGGAGACCTGTGACATCGTATCCCTCCATGTGCCTTTAAATGACAGTACGAGAGGGCTCATCGGGGAGGAGCAGCTGAAAAAGATGAAAAACAGCGCGGTCCTGATCAACACAGCCAGGGGACCGGTGGTGGACAGCCAGGCTCTGGCCAAGGCCCTGAAGGAAGGGGTTATCGCCGGGGCGGCTGTGGATGTGTTCGAGATGGAACCGCCTGTACCCGCTGACCATGTGCTGTTTGGGGCCCCCAACTTGATCGTCACCCCTCATGTGGCGTTTGCTTCCCAACAGGCCTTTGAGAAGCGGGCAGTGATCGTGTGCGGCAATATCAAAAAATGGTTGGATGGAGAGCCCCAGAACCTGGTATAGGAGAAAGGCGGGGAAGGCTGAATCCCCATAAACCTACGTGCGCCCGGCAGCGGACGCGCCGCCGCGAATGAAAGTTATGGCGGGCGCGTTTGGCATACCTGAATTTAGATCGCCCGCGGCGATGAACTTTCATGGTAACGAACCAGTTTATTTTGGGACAGCCCCTCGTATTCGGTACTCCCGGGGCGACATCTCATAGTGCTGCCGGAAGATCCTGTGAAAATAGCTGGTGTTGTCGTAGCCCACAGCGGCGCAGACGTCAGTGATGGGAAGCCTTGTGGTTTGCAGGAGAAATGCTGCCTGGTTTAAGCGCTTTATCTGGAGAAGTTCCTTGTAGGTTCGTCCCAGAAGCCGCTTGACGGCCCGGCTGAGCCAGGAAACATCGAAGCCAAGGGCAGCTGCCAGCTGTGTCAGCTGCCCGTCCCTGTAGTGCTCGTCAATGTAGCGGAGCACCTTAAAGATCAGCTGCTGGTCAAAATCCCCGGCCCCTGTGTCAAGCCGGTCTGTGTGGTGTACCAGCTGGAGCAAAAGAAGTCCCATGGTGAACTGGTTGATGCTTCTTTTGGAGGGCTGGTTGTTTAAAAGCGTCCAGACCATATTTTCCACAAGGTTCTGCGCGGGAAGCAGGTCCGCCACCTTAAAGTGAAGGTAACGGCCATAGCTGTTCTCCTGCCTTAAACAGTCCACCAGAAAATCCCGGAGGATATTTTCATCCTCCCCCATCATCCGGAAGGTGGTGTCGAAAAATTCCGGCAGGATAATAAAGTTTACGGCAATATCTTCCCTGCCCGCGGGAAGGATCTCCTGGACAGCGTTCTGGTTGAGGAATAAAAGTTCCCCTTCCCTGAGGAGAACCTGGTTGTTGTCAATGATGTGAGTGGTCTGCCCCTGGCACATGTAGATGACCTCCACATAATTGTGGCGGTGCCGGGGAAAATGGACAAAGCGGGTGTGGGGTCTGATCTGGATGAGTTTCCCTTGGTCTAACATTTTCCTGCTGTCAATGATCAGCTGGGACTGTTCGGTGTACAGGGTCCGGTCGATCTGGCCGGGACCAGAGAGGATCTGCCGCTCCTCATCCGTGATTACACTTAAACGTTCAATAAGTTCTCTGTTCATAGACTTCCCCCTGTCAGATTGATTTTCATGTTTCCCGGCACTTTTGCCTTTGGCATCATCATATCACAGAAAAATAGTGTTTGCAAATAAGGACGTAGTTTTAGGAAAACCTCGTCCTTACTTTTTTGCTGTTTTCAGGGTAAAATAGGCACATGGACGATTAAGAAAGGGGACGTTATGGAACAGTATTTTCTTGCGGTGGACATAGGAGCCTCCAGCGGCCGCCACATTCTGGGAAGGGTGGAAAAGGGACGAATGTCTCTGGAGGAGATCTACCGGTTTCCCAATGGCATGAAAGCTGTGAGAGGACAGCTGTGCTGGGATCTGGAGGAGTTGTGGGGCCATGTGAAGGCAGGGATGAAAAAGTGTAAGGAGCTGGGAAAGATTCCCGTAAGCATGGGTGTGGATACCTGGGCCGTGGACTATGTGCTTCTGGACAGCCAGGACAAAATTGTGGGAAATACGGTGGGATACCGGGACCAAAGGACCAGAGGGATGGACAGGGAGGTGAGCCAGGTAATCTCCCCCAAAGAGCTGTACAGGCGTACCGGAATCCAGAAGCAGAGCTTTAACACCATCTACCAGTTCATGGCCGTGAAAAAAAACAACCCGGAGTACCTGACACAGGCCAGGACCATGATGATGATCCCGGATTATTTTCATTTTCTCCTCACGGGAAAGAAGTGCCAGGAGTATACCAACGCCACCACCACCCAGCTGGTAAGCCCGGTAAGCAATACATGGGACTATGAGTTGATTGAGAAGCTTGGATATCCCAGGCAGTGGTTTGGAGAGCTTTCCATGCCGGGAACCCTGGTGGGAGGGCTGTCAAAAGCGGTGGAGGAGGAAGTGGGATTTTCCTGCCAGGTGGTGCTTCCCGGAACCCATGACACCGCGTCAGCGGTAGCGGCGGTGCCTTCCAATGAGGAGGATATTCTCTACATCAGCTCCGGAACATGGTCCCTTATGGGAACCGAGAGGAGGCAGGCGGACTGCTCCAGGCAGAGCCGGGTACATAATTTTACCAACGAGGGGGGCTATGAGCATCGGTTCCGGTATTTGAAAAACATTATGGGGCTGTGGATGATCCAGTCAGTAAAAAAAGAGCTGGCCGAGGAAGGGGAGGACTACTCCTTTGGACAGCTGTGCCAAATGGCCGCGGGGGAGGAGATCAAGTCCCTGGTAGATTGTAACCATGAGTGTTTTCTGGCTCCCCGCGGTATGACAGAGGCGGTGAGAAAATACTGCAGGGAGTCAGGGCAGCAGGAGCCCCGGACAGCGGCCCAGCTGGCAGCGGTGATTTACCGCGGCCTGGCAGTCTGCTACAGAAAAACCAAAGAGGAACTGGAGCAGGTGACAGGAAAGACCTATAGAAAGCTCCACATTGTAGGCGGCGGAGCCAACGCGGATTTCCTCAATCAGCTGACAGCGGACGAGACCGGGTGTCCCGTGTACGCGGGCCCCACAGAGGCCACGGCTATTGGAAACCTGGCGGTCCAGATGATTGGGGCTGGGGTTTATGGAAATTTAAAAGAGGCCAGGGAGGGCATTTTCCGCTCCTTTGACATCAAGAAATATGAGCCCCAGGTGTAGAAAAAGACTTGGGGAGCCTGCCCCCAACAAGGGGACTGAGGCGGAAAACAGAGGAATTTGGAGGATAAGATGACAAGGAAAGGATTTAAGATGTTTTTGTATCCTGGCATGGCCCAGGAGTATGAGAAACGGCATAATGAGTTGTGGGATGAGATGAAAGACATGATCCATAAGCACGGCGGGCACAACTATTCAATCTATCTGGATCCGGAGACCAATGTGCTCTACGGGTATTTAGAGGTTGAAGATGAAGAGCTGTGGGCGAAATCCGCAGATACGGCTATCAACCGGAAGTGGTGGGATTACATGGCGGATATTATGGAGACCAATGAGGACAACAGTCCCGTATGTGTGGATTTGAAGCCAGTATTTTACCTTCAATAACCCCCATGCCCAGCTTTAGGTGCCGCCACAGGAGAAAGTATGTGGCGGGCGCGTTTGGTATACCTGAACTTAAATCGCCTGCGGCGATAAAATTTTCATAGTAACGAGGGCTTGGGGGCAAGAGAGGGATGTTCGGGAGTCTGGGAAAACAAAGAAAGAGAGGAGAAAGAGAGATGACAGTAAAAGAGCGGTATGAGGCGGCAAGAGAAATGTACAAGGCCATGGGAGTGGATACGGACAAGGCCCTGGAGGCCCTGAAGAGGATTCCTGTTTCCATGCACTGCTGGCAGGGAGACGACGTGGTGGGATTTGACGGGGCAGGGGCTCTGTCAGGAGGAATTCAGACCACAGGGGATTACCCGGGAAGAGCCAGGACACCAGAGGAACTGATGGCGGACATGGACAAGGCCCTGGAACTGATTCCCGGAAAGCACAGGATCAACCTCCACGCCAGCTACGCCATTTTTGAGAAAGGCCAGGAGGTTGACAGGGACAAGATCAAGCCTGAGCACTTTAAAAAATGGGTGGAATACGCCAGGGAGAGAGGTATGGGAATTGATTTTAATCCAACCTGTTTTTCCCACCCCAAGGCAGCCAACGGCACATTGTCCAGCGAGATTTGGGAAATAAGAAAGTTCTGGATCGATCACTGCGTGGCCTGCCTGAAAATTTCCCAGTACATCGCGTCAGAGCTTGGCAACCCGGTGACCATGAATATCTGGATTCCGGATGGGTTTAAAGATATTCCGGGAGACCGGACGGCCCCCAGAGCCAGGCTTAAGGACTCCCTGGATCAGATTCTGGCCAGCGGATACGACAAAAGCAAGGTCAACGTGGCGGTGGAGTCCAAAGTCTTCGGCATCGGCATGGAGAGCTGCACGGTAGGGTCCCATGAGTTTTACATGAATTACGCCGCGAAAAATAAATTGCTGTGCCTGCTGGATAACGGCCATTACCATCCCACTGAGGTGGTGTCCGACAAGATCTCCTCCATGCTGCTGTTTTTCGACAAGGTGGCTCTCCATGTGACCAGGTCCGTGAGATGGGACAGCGACCATGTGGTGCTCTTTGACGACGAGACCAGGGAGATCGCCAAGGAGATTGTGAGAAACGGGGCAGACCGGGTGCTTCTGGCTCTTGACTTCTTCGACGCCAGCATCAACCGGATCTCCGCCTGGGTGACAGGCATGAGAAACATGCAGAAAGCCCTGTTATTTGCCCTTCTACAGCCAAATCAGGAGCTGGCCAGGCTTCAGGAGGAGAGAAATTTCACCAGGCTAATGATGATTATGGAGGAACTGAAATGTTATCCCTTCGGCGATGTTTGGGATTATTTCTGTGAGCTTAACGGGGTTCCGGTGAGAGAGGCCTGGTTTGAGAAGGTTCTGGAATATGAGAAGGATGTGCTGAGCAAAAGGCAGTGAGAATCCCCATATGGCAGAAGAGAGGCGCTGCCGTAAAATTCGCGAGAGCGGGAGAGAAGAATAAAATAGCAGGAGGAAATCAGTTATGAGAGTATTGGAAGCTCCATTTGTCCAGGGATTTATCCGGATGTGCGGAGACGGATTTAACCAGAACTGGCATGAGAGGAACGGAGGGAATTTGAGCTACCGCGTCAAAGCGGAGGAGATTGAAAGTGTAAAGGAGGAGTTGTCCTGGGATAAGCCGTGGCAGCCCATCGGGACTGGCGTGCCGGGACTGGCGGGAGAATATTTCCTGGTGACGGGAAGCGGAAAATATTTTCGGAATGTGCCCCTGGATCCTGAGGCGAATATCTGCCTTGTGGAGATTGACCGGGCAGGGGAAAATTACAGAATCTGCTGGGGACTGGTAAATGGCGGACGGCCTACCAGCGAGCTGCCCTCCCACCTGATGAACCATGAGGTGAAAAAGCAGGCGTCAGGAGGAAAGCACAGGGTCATCTACCACGCCCACCCGGCCAACCTCATCGCTCTCACATTTGTCCTGCCGCTGGAGGATAAGGTGTTTACCAGAGAGCTGTGGGAGATGGCTACCGAATGCCCGGTGGTGTTCCCTGATGGGGTGGGTGTCGTGGGCTGGATGGTGCCGGGAGGAAGAGAGATCGCCGTGGCCACCAGCCAGCTGATGAAAAAGTATGATGTGGCTATCTGGGCTCACCATGGATGTTTCTGTTCCGGGGAGGATTTTGACCTGACCTTCGGACTGATGCACACGGTGGAGAAATCCGCCGAGATTCTGGTAAAGGTCATGTCCATGAGGCCGGATAAGCCGCAGACCATCTCGCCCCAGAATTTCAGAGACCTGGCAGTTGACTTTAAGGTGACGCTGCCGGAGGAGTTTTTGTTTGAAAAATAGGAATATATCTAATGCCGCTGGCTCATATCGCTGAACACTTCGCAGAACCTGGCGGAAAAGGAGGGGGGTTCCTGCCCGGCATACAGGTGGGAGATATCGCCAACCCGCAGGGCCCGGAATACGGCGGTGCCCTGCTGGCGTTCCTCGGACACCACCTCTGTCACGGAGGTGGGAGCCAGGGCGATGCCCTGCCACAGGACAAAGGGCGATACATTCCATAAGTGGGACAGGATGGCGCATATGATGCCGTAGTGGCAGTAGCAGGCAATGGTTTTGGTATTTTCCCGGACCACCCGGTAATGGCGGTCTTCCCTCTGATATCCGTAGGTCTCCAAAAGGCGGTCGAATTCCCGGCATACGTGTTTATATACATGGACGGCGTCGCCGCTCTTTGCCGCGGCGGACTGCTGCCAGCGGTCCACGTCTGAGTACTCTGGATGGCGGGTCCAGTAGGAAGGGAGCATGTCCCAGACCACATTGCGGATACCATAGAGGCTGTTTTCTTCAGGGCCATGGCCGTAGGCATCCGCAAGTTCTTCGAACAAGCTTAAGTCCGCTTTCGCGGGAAATTCTTTCAGCCAGTCAAGAACCGCGGCCGTCTTCCCCATGGCCTTTAAAGAACAGGATGCCGTGGCCTGGGCCCGGCCAAGGGGGGACATGTAGCAGTCGTCAATCTTCATAGAAGGGGCCATCTGGGCCAGAAGGGCAGCCTCCCGGCGGCCTTTTTCTGTTAAAGTGTCATTTTCATAGTCTGGATCCCCGTGCCGGATAAACAGGATTCGCATACAAACCTTCCTCCTTGTATGTGATTTTAATTTTTCTGTCTTGTATCATACCAGACAAGGAAAATGGTGTCAACAAGTTACTGTTCAGGTAGGTCTGCGCGCTTGCCGCGCTGACCGTGTGATAAACTGGGCCAGAGAGCAAAAATCCCATCGCCGCAGGCGATTTTCATGGATTTTTGCCAGTTGCTGTGAACGTATGTGAACAGTAACGTCAACAAAGCGGTTGAATGAAAAGTATTTTTAACCCCTTGCGGTTTGGGCGCGGTCCGTGGTATAATACCTTCAAAGCAATGATTTCCGCGGCCAGCTCCGTCATGGAGCGCAAAGGCCGATTCTGCAGCATGGCTGCGTCTTTGAGAGTTCTTATCTTTCTAACGAAATCCTGCTTTTAAATTCACCCTAAAAAACATAAGAGCAGGAGGAAACGGATGGAAGATCACATTGAAGCCGCGGAGATCCAATGGCATCCTGGATTTTACGGAGCCGCTGAACTGGAGTTAGATTCCAACAGAGATGATTTGGAATTCCAGAGAGAGTACAATTTAAGCAAAAAGCCGCTGAGGCTGGATCTGCTGATCATCAAAAAACTGTCAGACATAAAGATTAAAAACGAAATCGGGTATCTGTTTAAAAAATATAATATCATTGAGTATAAAAGTCCTGACGACGGACTGTCTATAGACGATTATTACAAAACAGTAGCTTACGTCTGTCTGTACAAAGGCCTGGGAAAGACCGTGAATCAGATACCAGCGGAAGAACTGACCATGTCGATTTTTCGGGACAGGTATCCGAGAGAACTGTTCAAAGAGCTAAAGAAGCTTGGCCTGACTATAGAAGAGCGTTTTCCCGGCATCTATTATGTTAAAGGACATGTGCTTTTGGATGCTCAGGTTATTGTCATCAGCCGGCTGGATAAGAAGGCTCACCGGAGCCTGCGTCTCCTGTCCCCCAGTGTCCAGGAGGAAGACATCCGGGCCTTCATCAAAGAAGCGGCCCGGTTTACAGAACCTGGCCAGCGGAATAACGCGGAAGCGGTTTTGCAGGTAAGTTCATTGGCAAATCAGGAACTATATGACAGGATAAGGAGGGAATCATTTATGAATGAAGCCATGAGATGGCTGGTGAGAGAGGACATTGAGGAGGCAGAGAGGAAAGGGGAACGGAAGGGAGAGCAAATGCTGTTGCAGGCCATCAAGAACCTGATGTCCAACATGCAGTGGACAGCGGATCAGACCATGTCCGCCATGAGCATTCCGCCGGAGGCATGGAGCTCCTACAAAGCAAAGCTGCAAGACAATCATTAGGTCAACCATAACGCACAATCATAAAACATAAAAAGCAAGTCAATTCATGTCAATATTACATCAACAGACACAATCAAACCCCCCCCTCCCCCACCGCCTCTCCAGTCGCCCGGCCATCTCCTCCGCGGACCGGGCGATTCTGGAGTAAATGGACGCTGTCAGGCTTTTGGAGATCAGCGCTGGTTTACGATTTTGTACGGATTTTTCTTGACATTCCCCCCAAAATTCCGCACAATAAAAATTAGTTGACCGCTGCTAAAAAATTTAATCAACCCCATATAAGGAGGTTTCTTATGAGTATAGAACCTTACACCCGCCCCCGTATTGCCGTCCTCCTGGCGTCTTTCCAGGGGGAGGCCTACATTGAGGCCCAGTTAGATTCCATCCTGGCCCAGACAGTTCCAGGCATTCAGATCATTGTCTCCGACGACGGTTCCACTGACCAGACCCGCCGGATTTTAGAGAGGCACCAGAGGTACTATCCGGAGCAGATCGTCCTGCGGCACCGGGATAAGGATGGAGAGTTTAAGAACCGGGAACCATTTATCCCCGCTCCTGCCATGAACTTTTTCTGGCTCATGTCCCAGACAGACGCGGATTATGTGCTCTTAAGCGACCAGGATGATGTGTGGGATTCCCGGAAAGTGGAGAAGCTTTTATGGATGATGAGAGAGTTCGAGGTGCCAGGGCTTCCGGCTCTTGTGTACTCGGACATGGAGGTGGTGGATGCCGGGCTGAGAGAAATCAGTCCCAGCTTCTTTGCCTACAGCCATATAGACCCTGACCGGTACATGTTTCCTAAGATTCTGGTGGAGAATGCTGTGACAGGGGGGGCGCTGATGATGAATCGGTCTTTGCTTCAACTGGCAAGGAAGGTTCCCAGGGCGTGTTTTATGCATGACTGGTGGATCGCCCTGTGCGCCTCCTGCTTTGGGCACATGATTTGTGTCCGGGAACCTTTGTCCCTGTACCGCCAGCACCAGGACAATGTGCTGGGGGCGAGAGCCACGGGGAGCGTGAGGGACTTATGGCAGAGAAGCTTCCGGAAGCGGCAGGTGGAGGACAATTATTGCCGCATGTTCATGCAGGCGGCGGCTTTTGGGGAAATGCACTGGAAACAGATGGAGACTTATGAGCGGATTGTCCTGAAAGCTTTTCTGTCCCTGCCTGAAAAGACACCGGCCCAAAGGCTGCGGACCATTGGCCAGCACTATTTTTACAAGACCTCCTGGCTCCAGACCATAGCCCAGTGTGTTACCATCCCCAAGGATGTGAAAGGACACCGGAAAGACCTGGAGAACAGGGCAAAGAAAGAGGACATGGGCAGAAGGAGGCCTTGACGGTAAAAGGAGACAGACTCTATGAACATCATCTATGCATCCAATGATTCCTATGCCAGGCACCTGGCAGTGTCCATGTGCTCTCTGTTTGACAGAAACCAACAGTGCCCTTCCATCAACGTGTACGTGCTGTCCGCGGGCATTTCAGAAAACAGCGGGGACAGGCTCCGCCGGATCGGGGATCAGTACGGACGGAAGCTTGAGATCCTGGAGCTGGGGGATTTAAAGGACCGGTTTGACTACACCGTGGACACCGGCGGCTACGACATCAGCATTATGAGCCGGCTGTTTATGGGGGAAATGCTTCCCCGGGACGTGGACAGGGCGCTTTACCTGGACTGTGACACCGTCATAGCCCAGCCCTTAGACCGGCTTTGGAACACGGATCTTCAGGGAAAGCTTGTGGGGGCTGTGATGGAACCTACCATCTACGAGGCGGTGAAAGAGTCCATCGGTCTGGGACATGGGGACCCCTACTATAACTCCGGGGTTCTGCTGGTGGACTTAAAGCAGTGGCGGGAGGAGGGGGTCCAGCAGAAGCTCCTGGATTACTGGAAAGAAAAAGGCGGGAAGCTGTTTGCCAGCGACCAGGATGTGATTAACGGGGCTTTGAAAGGCCGGATTAAGCCCCTGCCGCCTAAGTATAACTTTTTTACGAATTACCGGTATTTTTCTTATGGGGATTTGATCCGCCGCTGTCCCTCTTACGGGGCAGTGACAGAGGAAATGTTTGTGACAGCAAAAAAGCATCCAGCCATTATCCATTATGCCGGGGACGAGCGGCCCTGGGTCCGGGGGAATCTCAACCATTACCGGAGAGCCTATGACATTTACCTGGCAAAGACTCCCTGGGCCGGGACCCCAAAGGAGAGGGGGAGGGAGCTGTACATGCTGGCCTACCATGGGCTGGACTATGTGACGGTGCTGTGGCCGGAGGTAAGGTGGATCATCAGCCGCGGGTTTGGCATGAAGCTGGTGGAATCCAGGAAAAGGGAGAATGGTTCCGGCCGCTCTGTGCCGGATCGCCCTGCTGACCCGTCATAGACCGGGGACAGGGGAAAGTTATTGAGAAAGGAGCCTGACAGATCTCATGGCATTGATGAAGATAAATTGTGTGATCGTCAATTACAACGACGCGGACACGGTTATAAATCTGGTGGACCGGGTTCATGAATACCTGTGTTTTGACCAGATCGTGGTGGTGGACAATGCCTCCACAGACGATTCCTGGCAGCGGCTGGAGCCGTTAAGGGATGACAAGGTGGCGGTGATCAGAGGGGAGAAGAACGGAGGCTATGGCTACGGCAACAATCTGGGAGTCAGGTACGCGGCCCGGATCAATGAAGCCACCCATGTGGTCATCGCCAACCCGGATGTGGAGTTTTCCGAAAATCTGATCCTGGCCATGGGGAGGATTTTTAGTCATCACCCGGATGCCGGGGTTGTGTCGGCTGTTATGGAGGACATGGAGTACGGCGGGATGGGCTATGGATGGCCGCTGAGGGGATTCGCCGGGGAGCTTCTGGCCATGGGGCCTGTGAGCAGGAGGATCTTTGGAAGATTTTTAAGCTACCCCGGGAAGTATTTTGAAGGAAAAAAAGCGGCCTGGGTGGATGTGGTCCACGGTTCCATGCTGATGGTGGATACGGCGGCGTTTCTGGAGTGCGGCGGCTATGATGAAAATATTTTCCTCTATCAGGAGGAAGCGGTGCTGGGATGGAAGATGAGGACCGGAGGTTACAGGACAGCTCTCCTTCTGACAGAATCCTATGTGCACCGGCACGGGGTTTCTGTGGGGAAATCTCTGGGAGAGGCCATGGAACGCCAGAAGCTGCGCCATGAGAGCGTCATGTATTATATGAAGCATTATCTGTACATCAATCCGGTTCAGGAGCTGATGGCCAGATTGTGGTTTTGGGGGATTCTCATGGAGATCAGGATTGCCGGTGGGTTCATGGGCGGGAAGCTTTAGTATATCAAATGATATACAAAGGTAAAGTGAAATGACAGGAAGTGATATATTTGACAACAGCCCAGTTTGAACAGGTCCTTTCACATGGTGAGAGTTTAACCGTTGAATTTAAAACGTGGATACATGCAAAGGATATGCGGGAACGTATTTCTTTAGCAGTGGATGAGCTTGTCGCGTTTGCCAACGCAAAGGGTGGAATTGTTTATATGGGAGTCGAAGATAATGGAGAAGTTATTAATTATAAGGGAAGAGATGTATTGGCGATTAAAGTTGAGAGAGACAGAACAACCTATGCTGTTTCGGATGGGAGATGCCTGAAACGGTTAGGAAGAAATTCCAAGCCCTATTATCCAGATGAGATGAGCAATAAGTATACTTCTATTCAAAGTCCCGACTTTTCAGGACAGATTTTAGCGGATAGTACAGTTGAAGATATAAATGTGTTGGAGATATATAATCTAAAGGAAAAATTGAAGACGCGCGATCCGAAATCTTCTTTACCTGAGCTTTTTAATGCGTGCTAAATGCGTTCTTTTGAGTGGGGCGCATTTAAAGACGCATTGAAAGCGGTTGTCTGAGCAGAAGGCAGATCCCTAAAAAGCGGCAGGCCGGAGTACAAAACCATACTCCAGCCTGCCGCTTTTCAGTTTTCCGCTTTCATTCATGGCAGTGCCGTTAAAACGGCACAGTGGTTTACTGCGGATGGGCCGCGATAATCCTCGCGCTCTCAGCCGCGATGCCCTCAGGTGTCAGATTGGGGTCTGTGGGATCCCAGGTCTGCTCAAAGGGAATCTCATACGCGATGGTGGGACGCTCAAATGGTCCTGGTATGGAGCTGTTGTACACAGTCACCGTTGTCCCGATAGGGCAGTTATCGTAGATCCACTTGGAGTCCGCGGTGGTAAGGCGGATACAGCCCGCGGACCGGGCGATTCCAAGATTATTGTAGGTGCTGGCCCACACGGTATATGGGTTCGGCGCGTCGTAAATAATGGAATGCATCAGGATGGAAAGCCCGGACCCAAGGCGTGTGGCGTACTGGGTGTACACGTCATTGATCATCAGACGCCAGCGGTACTTCTCCGGTGTCTTGAATGTGCCCACAGGGGTGTCATCGCCGGTGGAGACCAGGAAGGATTTTACGGGAACGATAAATCCGTTGGCTCCGTCGGAGGTGTACACGGTCAGGCAGTCCATCTGCTTGTTGATCTTGATCTGGAAAGGTCCTCCGGTACCAATGATCGGCTCAATGTCTGTGAACAGCTTTCCGTCTTCACCGAAATAGTACTTATATCCGTCAATGTACTGCCATCCGGTTACCGGGTAGGAGTCCACAAAATAGTAGCGGTCATTGCCGATCCAGCCCCATCCGGTAAAGTTGGAACCATCGCCGTGGATGTAGCGCATAGCGCCGTCTATGTACTGGATCCCGTCGGGATGGGCGGATACCACGGTATTCTCAAAGCTTACATCCGGGACATCTCCTTTGCGGAAGAAAGCCAGACGGTATCCGGTAATATAGAGTCCCGCGTTCATGGTGCCGCAGGTCTCGCCGTTTTTGGCCCAGCCGGTCTGCTCCCCGTTGCTTAAGGTGGTGGTATAGTAGATGTCATAATCATTGTTCACAGGTCCGGCGAAACGGCACTGAATGGCTTCCACGGGGGCGAAATCCGCCGGAATGTTGGTCTGCTGGCCGTTCATGACCCACAGGCTCCAGCCGTTGGAGGCGGAGTAGGTGCGGTAAAGGAAATTGCCGTGGATATTCTCCAAAAATGTGGATATGGAGTAGAAGGGACGTCCGTCTACGGTGATCCACTGGTCATTGACAAATGCCTGGGACCACTGGTGGGCGTCAGCCAGCAGGATGGTGGTCTGCAGTCTGGGGGCTCTTAAAGGCACGGTCAGGATATTGGGGACTTCCTCCTCCTGGGGCGGTGTCTCCTCTCCCGCGGAAGTGCCATCCTCTGTATTCACGCCGTCTCCCGCGGAGGTGCCATCCTCTGTGGTCACACCGTCTCCCGCGGAGGTGCCATCCTCTGTGGTCACGCCCTCTCCTGTAGAGGTGCCCTCTCCGGAGGTTCCTTCCTGGTCAGGTGCCCCGGTCTCCTCGGAAGGCGCTGTCTCCCCTGGCCCTGTCTGGGAAGAGCCGGCGGCCTCTGTGGAAGGGGCTTGTCCTTCGGTATCCTGGTCCGGATCTATGGGGTGGAGTTCACCGGTGGTATCCGGAGGTGTCTCCTGGGCGGCGGGATTCAGCGCTGGGTCATATGCGGGACCGTAATCTTCCGGCGCGGCAAAAGCGTTCAGGATGCTTCCAACGGTCATGGCCGCGGTGAGAAAGAGTGTCAGTCCCAACTTTTTGTATTTATGCATTGGATTGTCCTCCTAAGTTGATATTATCTATGTTAATTTACCACATCTGAGTGGAAAATGCCATATCCGATTTACAATTTATGGGCAATATTGTAAAATGAAAGGGATTGGCAAAGGAAATGTAAGGATATTGTAAATGGAGAATGCTTATGAGACGGAATTCAGAGACAATCATGGTCAGCATTTGCTGTATCACATATAATCAAAAAGAATATATTCGGGATGCCCTGGAAGGCTTTTTGAGCCAGAAGACGAATTTTTCTTATGAGGTGCTGATCCACGATGACGCTTCCACAGACGGCACAGCGGAGATTATCGCGGATTACGGGGCCCGTTTTCCAGACATCATAAAGCCTGTTCTGCAGACAGAGAACCAGTACGCCAAGGGTTTTACCAATATCAGCGGAACCTACAACTTTCCCCGGGCTAAGGGCAAGTATATCGCCATGTGCGAGGGGGATGACTACTGGACCAGCCCGGACAAGCTTCAGAGGCAGGTGGATTACCTGGAGGCCAACCCGGGCTGCTCCCTGGTGTTCCACAGCGCCAGGGTGGAGGTACAGGGGAGAGCCCTGACAGAACGTACTATGCGGCCTTACAGGGGCCGCAGGATCGTAATGCCCAGGGAAATTATTGACAAGACCTCTGGCTATCCCACCGCTTCCCTGATGTTCCGAAAGAAGATGGTGGAGACTTTGCCGGATTATTATGTGAAGGCTCCTATCGCGGATATCCCCTTGCAGCTCATGGCGGCGGCCTCCGGCTGGGCCTGCTATATGGACCGGCCCATGTGCGTGTACCGCCTGGGCGGCGCATCCTCCTGGACCACCCTGATGAAGCAGGGGGATTATGACAAAAAGCAGAAAGAATACGCCAGGGCCATGAAGCGGATGTACCAGGGCTTTGACAGGGAGACAGGCGGGCGGTTCCATGACATAGTGGAGAGGGCGATTCGGCGGATCTACTACCTGACCCAGGTAAACAGGAGGAAATTTTCCGTGATCCTGGCCCCCGAAAACCGGGACCTGTACCGGGAGCTGAACATAAGGACACGCTTCTTTATCCGGTTTGAGAGCCGCCTGCCGGGGCTGTATCATAAACTCCAAAACTGGTTTCACGGCATACCAAAGAAGCCGCTCTTTCGGGGAAAACAGGATGGGGCAGAAGACCCGGGTCAGAGCCCATGTGAGAAAAGCCTGAAAAGACAGGGAGAAATGACAGATGGCTGAGACAGAGATGAAACAGAAGGTGGTAAAAGGCCTGTTCTGGAAGCTTTTGGAAAATGGCGGGGCCCAGGGGGTCCAGTTTGTTATTGCCATTCTCCTGGCCCGTCTCCTGACGCCATCCGAGTACGGGGTGGTGGGGATCATCATGATTTTTATCACCATTGCCAACGTGTTTGTGCAGAACGGGTTCAGCACAGCCCTCATCCAGAAAAAGCAGGCAGACCAGGTGGATTTTTCTTCCGTGTGCTGGTTTGAGCTCATAGGGGCAGTGGGGATGTACGCCGTCTTGTGGCTGGCGGCAGGGCCCATCGCGGAGTTTTATGGCATAGAGGTGTTAAAACCCATTGTCAGACTTCTGGCCTTTGTGCTGTTTCCCGGCGCGGTGATCTCGGTGCAGACAGCTTATGTGTCCAGGAATCTGGAGTTTAAGGGACTTTTTTTGTCCACTCTGGCGGCGTCGGTGATCTCCGGTGCCATAAGCATCTGGATGGCCTATTCCGGCTGGGGGGTGTGGGCCATGGCGGGGCAGCAGTTGGCCTACTATCTGGCTCTCATGGCGGCGCTGTTTGTAACCGTGTCCTGGAAACCCCGGCTGTGCTTGTCCATGAGGAGGATCGGGGAAATGTTTTCTTTTGGGTGGAAACTTCTGTGCGCCTCTCTTCTGGACACAATTTTTAATAATTTGTATGGACTTTTGATTGGAAAGATATATAATGAAGAATTACTGGGAAGTTATAACCGGGGGGAACAGTTTCCGAAGCTGATCGCCAGCAACTTAGGCGCGGCTATTCAGGCAGTGCTGCTCCCCGCGTTTTCCGCGAAGCAGGAGGATTTGAGCCAGGTGCGGCACATGGCCCGGAGGGCCATCCGGTTAAGCTCCTTTGTGGTGCTCCCCATGCTTATGGGGCTGTTCGGGGTGGCGGACACCCTGGTGCTGGCCCTGCTGGGGGAGAACTGGCTGATCTGTGTGCCGTTTTTGCGGACCATGTGCGTGTCCTACTGCTTCTGGCCTATTCACATCACCAACCTTCAGGCCATCAATGCCCTGGGGCGCAGCGATGTGTTTTTAAAACTGGAGATCGGGAAAAAAATATTAAGCCTCGCCGCCCTTTTGGTGGGAATGAGGTATTCCGTGTATGTGATGGTGGGGCTCAAGGCCTTTCAGGATTTTCTGTGCGCCTTTGTCAACGGGGCGCCTAACAGAAAACTGCTGAAGTACAGCATTTTCCGCCAGTGGCTTGATGTGATGCCTCCGGCCGCGCTGTCAGTGGCCATGTGCGGGCTTGTCATGGCGGCGGGAAGCCTTATGGAGGAAATACATGTGTGGCCAAGGCTCGTTCTCCAGATCCTCTGGGGAGCCGGGGTGTATGTATTTTTGGCGTGGGCGTTTAAGCTGGAAAGCTTCCGGTATCTGTGGCACATGGTGATGCCCGGGCTAAAAAAGCAGCCAAAGAAAAACAGCGGCTGACATGAAGGAGAATGATATGAAGAAGACAGCGATTGTGACGGCCATTGGATCCTTTTCCGCTCAGGAGGTGATCGAAGGGTGCCGGCGGGCCGGTCTGCGGGTTGTGGGGTGTGACATCTATCCCGGCAGCTGGGTGGTCAACTCAAAAGACGTGGACGTGTTCCGCCAGGCCCCCTACGCGGTGGACAGGGACAACTACAAAGCCTTTCTTATAGATTTATGTCACAGGGAACAGGCGGACTATTTACTCCCCCTCACTGACGCGGAGATCGATGTGCTCCAGGACTGGCCGTCAGCGGAGGAAGAGCTGGGGGTCACGGTGTGTATGTCAGGCCATGACGCCATCACTCTGTGCAGGGATAAGGGCAAGATGGAGCGTTTTCTTGCCCCTAAGGCAGTCTGCAGGCTGATCCCCGGCATTTATCTGACAGAGCTTGATGAGAAAACGCTTGCCTATCCCGCGGTCATGAAGCCGGTGGACGGCAGAAGCAGCCAGGGCCTGCGGGTGGTCAACAGCCCCAAGGAGATGGAACTGGCCCGGGAGCTGTGCGGGGACAGGGCGGAAAAATATCTGGTGCAGCCTCTGGTCCAGGGAAGGATCGTCACAGTGGATGTGGTCAGGAATCCCGCGGGGGGTCAGGTGGTGTGCCTGCCCAGAAGGGAGCTTGTCAGAACCCACAACGGCGCGGGACTGTCCGTGTGCATGTTCCGGGATGAGAACCTGGAGGGACAGTGCCGGGCCATGGCAGAGCTCATCGGGATCCGGGGGTGCGTGAATTTTGAGTTTATCGAGTCAGAGGAGGATGATGGCCGGGGACGGTGGCATTTTCTGGAATGCAATCCAAGATTCTCCGGCGGCGTGGCATTTTCCTCAATGGCAGGCTATGATATGGTGAAGAATCACCTGAACTGCTTTATGGGCAGGCCTTTGGAGCCCATGGGGCAGATCAAAGAGCAGTATATTGCCCGGCGGTACGGGGAGTATCGGATGGATTTGGAGGACTAGAGAGGAAGAAGGATGAGAGAGAAAATGGAAGATCCCATATTGGTGACCCGGTCGTCTCTGCCGCCATTGGAGGAGTATGTGGAGATGCTAAAGCCCATCTGGGACAGCGCCTGGCTCACCAACATGGGGGCTTATCACCAGGAGTTTAAAGAGAAACTGAAGGAATATATGGATGTGCCCTGTCTGGAGCTGTTCGTCAACGGCCACATGGCTTTGGAGCTGGCTTTGCAGGCCATGAAGCTGGAGGGGGAGGTGATCACCACCCCGTTCAGTTTTTCCTCCACCACCCACGCGATCGTGAGAAACGGGCTGACTCCGGTATTTTGTGACATTAACAGGGAAGATTATACCATGGATGTGGAAATGCTGGAAAGTCTGATCACGGACCGGACCAGCGCCATTCTTCCCGTTCACGTCTACGGCAATCTGTGCGATGTGGAGAGGATCCAGGAGATCGCTAAGAAGCACCACCTGAAGGTGATCTACGACGCGGCCCACGCCTTTGGGGAGGAGTTGGACGGTCAGGGCGTAGGTCAGTGGGGAGATGCCTCCATGTTCAGCTTCCACGCCACCAAGGTGTTCCACAGCATTGAGGGCGGGGCTGTCGCGTTTGGGGACAAGTCTCTGGAGCCTCTTTTTTATCAGCTGAAAAATTTCGGGATCACGGGCTATGAGACCGTGGAGTATGTGGGCACCAACGGCAAGATGAACGAGTTTCAGGCAGCCATGGGGCTGTGCAACCTGCGGCATGTGGAACGCTCTATCGAAAAGCGGGGCATTCTGGAGGCCCGCTACCGGGAGAGGTTTTCAGGGGTAGAGGGCATCCGCCTGTGCCGGGAGAATCCCCGGGTGCGGAAAAATCATGCCTACATGCCAGTGGTCTTTGACGGGTACAGGCTGGACAGAGACCAGATCTTCCAGACCCTCAGGGAACACAACATCCACGCGAGGAAATATTTCTACCCCTGTATCAACAGCTACCAGTGCTACAGGGACCGGTTTAAGGCAGAGGACACCCCGGTGGCCGCGGACATCTCGAAGAAGGTTCTGACCCTTCCGCTGTACGAGGACCTGCCTTTGGAGGCAGTGGACCGGATCTGCCATATTATTCTGGAAAGTGGGAAGTGTACAGGTGGAACTGAGAGAAAAAGTGCTGGTGGTCATACCGGCTTACAATGAAGAGGCCAACATAGAGGGAGTGGTGGGGGAGCTGGAGCGGAATTATCCGGAACTGGACTACATTGTGGTCAACGACGGCTCCAGGGACCGGACGGCCCAGATCTGCCGGGAGCATGGGTATGAGCTTTTGGACCTGCCGGTGAATCTGGGGCTTGCCGGGTGTTTTCAGGCAGGCATGAAGTACGCTTACTTAAAGGGGTACCGGTACGCGATCCAGTTTGACGGCGACGGCCAGCACTGCCCGGAGTACATTGAGAGCATGAGGGCAAAGATGGATGAGGGCTATGACATTGTCATAGGGAGCCGGTTTGTCAGCGGGAAGAAGGATCTCTCGCCCCGGATGATCGGCAGCAGGCTTATCGGCGGAGCCATTTTCCTGACCACCGGAGTCAGGGTCAAGGACCCAACTTCCGGGATGCGGATGTTCAGCAGGGAGATGATCAGGGAATTTGCCCTGAACCTAAATTACGGCCCGGAGCCGGACACGGTGTCCTACCTGCTGAAGCAGGGGGCTAAGGTGGCGGAGGTTCCGGTGAAGATCAAGGAAAGGACCGGAGGGGAGAGTTATCTAAAGCCTGTGGTGGCGGCCCGGTACATGGCCAGGATGCTTATCTCCATTCTGCTGATCCAGAATTTCAGGAAACGGTAAGGAAGAGGAGAAAAGGTGGCGGATATGGAAACACGGTGGGCCCGGCTTCTTATGAGGACCGGGGCCAACAAGGAAAAACAGGATATTGTCTGGAACATGGTGGGGAGCTTTTGTTACGCCTTTGCCAGCATGGTGCTCTCCTTTCTGGTTATGAGACTGGCGGGGGAGGATAAAGGCGGGATCTTTGCCTTTGGTTACAGCACCTTTGGGCAGCAGATGTTCATCCTGGCCTATTTTGGAATCCGGCCATTTCAGATCACGGACAGGGGAGGCGATTACCGGTTCGGGGATTACCTCCGCCACCGCTATGTGACCTGTGGGGCCGCGGTGGCCGCGGGGCTTGGGTATCTGATGATAGCCGGATACACGGCAGAGAAATCCGCGGTGGTCTTCCTTCTGGTGTGCTACAAGGTAGCGGATGGTTTCGCCGATGTGTACGAGTCGGAGTTTCAGCGAAACGGCAGCCTTCACCTGACAGGAAAATCCAACACCTTCCGGACATGCCTGTCCGTGGGGACGTTTTTGACAATTCTCGTGGGGAGCGGCAGTCTGACGGCGGCCTGCTTTGGGGCGGTGGCGGCCCAGGCGGTGGGGATCCTGCTGTTTGACGCGGTGATTTTAAGGCATCTGAAAGGGGTGGATTATAAGTGGAGTCCCGAAAGGCTGGTGCCTTTGACAAAGGAGACCGGGCTTCTGTTTGTGTCGGTTTTCCTGGATTTTTATGTATTTTCAGCGGCAAAATATGCCATTGACGCCAATTTGGACGACGGGGCGTCGGGGTATTTTAATATGATCTTTATGCCCACATCGGTGATTAATCTGGCGTCAGGGTTTGTCATCCGTCCGGTGCTGACGGATCTGACGGACGCATGGAACAAGAAAGACCTGAAGCGGTTTTCCGGGAAGCTTGTGAGCATTTGCCGGGTCATCGGCGCTCTGAGCATCCTGGCCCTGGTGCTGGCGGCAGGTCTTGGGAGACCGGTTCTGTGGATTTTGGAGCGGATTCTGGGGACGGCCTATGAAGGGCGGCTTACGGTCTACCACCTCCCCTTTGTGCTCATTGTCCTGGGCGGGGCGTGGTACGCGTTTTTAAATCTTCATTACTATGCCCTGGTGATCATGAGAAAACAGAAGGTGATTTTCGGGATCTATGCCGTCCTTACGGGCCTGGCCGCAGTGCTGGCCCCGGCCATGGTGAGAAGGAGCGGCATCAGCGGCGCGGCCATGGCTTACCTGATACTCATGGTGATCATGGCGGCTGGATTTATCCTGTGGACCTGGGCGGGGATCAGAAAGAAGAGAAAGGAGTGGACCCATGGAAGCGCGGTTTCGTCCAACAGTTGACATATTGGTACCGGTATACAAGCCGGATAAAAAATTTGTCCGTCTTCTGGAGATGATCGGGCGTCAGACCTACCCTGTGCGGCGGATCATTGTCATGAATACGGAGAAGGGTTACTGGAACGAAAAGGGGTACGGGGGCGTGCCGGGACTGGAGGTCCATCATCTGACCAAGGAGGAGTTTGACCACGGAGCCACCAGAAACGTTGGGGCCGGGTACTCAAAGGCCCAGGTGATGATCTTCATGACCGATGACGCGGTTCCCCGGGACCGGTATCTGGTGGAGCGTCTGGTGGAGGCCCTGGGCAAAAAAGGGCCTGGGGGGGAGACCGCGGCCATGGCCTATGCCAGGCAGATGGCGGCAAAGGACTGCGGACTCGTGGAGCAGTTTACCAGGAAGTTTAACTATCCGGACCAGGAGAGGGTGAAGACCTTAAAGGACCTGCCGGAGCTGGGGATCAAAACTTATTTTGCCTCCAACGTGTGCTGCGGATACCGGAAAGAGATTTTTGAGGAGATGGGAGGATTTGTGGGAAACGCCATCTTCAACGAGGACATGATCTACGCGGCCGGGGTGATAAAGGCAGGTTATGCCGTCGCCTATGTGCCGGAAGCCAGGGTGGTCCACTCCCACAACCTGACTTTCCGGGAACAGTTCAGGCGGAACTTTGACTTGGCCGTGTCCCAGGCAGACCACCCGGAAGTGTTTGGTGGTCTGCCCTCTGAGGGGGAGGGCATCCGCCTGGTGAAGGAGACCGCCATGTGGCTGTTAAAGACAGGGCGGTTCTGGCTGATCCCGTCTCTTATAGCGGGAAGCGGCTGCAAGTACCTGGGATACCGGACAGGGAAGCTGTACCGGAAGCTTCCCAGGGCAGTGGTTCTTAAGTGCACCGGGAACCAGGAATATTGGAAGAGGAAATGGAGGGAACAGGTATGATGACCGCGACCCTGCGGGCCGCTCTGATCCTTGTGTCGGTGGGGACCTTTTTTCTGATGATGAGAAAGATACGCCAGTCCAAGGTGCAGATCGAGAGCGCCATATTCTGGATTGTCCTGGCCATTGTCCTGGTGGTCTACAGCATCTTCCCTTCCGCGGCGGACTTGTGCGCCAGGATCCTGGGGATCTATTCCACCGCCAATTTCCTGTTTCTGTTTGCCATCTTCCTGCTGATCATGAAGGTGTTTAATATGACCATCCACATCTCCCAGCTGGAGACCAGGATCAAGGAACTGGTACAGCAGATGGCGCTTGAGGAGAAAAAACATGAAGAAGAGAAATAACCGCTGGCTTTTGGGGCCGGCCCTGGTGCTGGCAGCCGGAGCCTGGCATTACTTTGACGTGAGAGCCGGTGCTCTGGAAAGTGGAGACACATGGCTTACAGGAACCTATCTGTGGCTGCTGGCGGCAGTGGTTCTGGGGCTTGTGGGGCTAGGGTATGGGTTCACCTATGGGCCGCCGGAACTCGGCGGGAGAACCGAAACAGGGAGGAAGGCCTCTTCTGGCAGGAAAGGGAAACTTAAGGCAGGCCCCTGGTCTTTGGAATACGGGTACTTATGCGCGGGCCTGTTTCTGGGAACCTTGTATCTGCTGGTTCTTCCGCCCCTTTCCGCTCCTGACGAGGTGAGCCACTATGTCACCGCCTATCAGCTGTCCAGCCGCATGCTGGGCAGGCCGTCTAACGCGGATACGGGCCATGTGCTTTCGCGGGCCCAGGACATGTGGCTCCAGGATGTGGGGGATGATTATGAGTACGAGGCAGGGGAGGACGGTTATCTCCGGCCAGTGGCCGAGACCACGGAAAATGCCTGGCCTTTGGGACAGACTCTGACCGAGGACACCTACAAGGTCATCAGGCAGCAGGGGCTTGGGGGCCGAAGATGGCCGTCAGCGGCGGACAACGGGGATCAGCTTATGGTTTCCGTCTATCCTCCGGTAGTCACCACGGCAGCGGCCTATATCCCCCAGGCTTTGGGGATCTCCATTGCCCGGGTGCTGAACTTAAACAGCATCTGCCTTGTGTATCTGGGAAGATTTTTAAATCTTCTGTTTTTTGTGGCCATGACCTTTCTCTCCATAAAAAGGCTGCCTTTTGGCAAGGAGGTGATGATGGGGGCGGCCCTGCTTCCCATGACCATCCACCTGTCAGCGTCCTTTTCCTATGATGTGATGATCATGGGCTGCATGTTCTATCTGACAGCCATATGCCTTGACCTGGCTTATGAAAAGGACAGGGTCCGCCTTGTGGATGTGGCGGTCCTGGCCCTTCTCATGGCAGCGGCGGGGCCCTGCAAGATGGTGTACGGGGTGCTTATGGGCCTGTGCCTGCTGATCCCGGTGAAGAAATTCGGCGGCTGGAAAAGGTGGGCCGCCGCTGCCGCCGGGGTGGCCGCTGCCTGGGGAGTTTCCATGGCAATGGTCAACGGACAGACCATTGTCTCCTATGCTGTCAGGACGGAGGGGGATGTGCCCTGGGCCCAGGAGGCGGGGTACAGCCTGACTCTGCTTCTCCATGAGCCGATGAGGCTCGCGCGTATGTTCTACCAGACATTTTTGTGGCAGGCGGAGCAGTATCACCTGTCCATGATCGGGGCGTGGCTGGGTAATCTTGATGATGTCCTGGATGTGCCCTATATCGCGGTCCTTCTTTTTACCGGGTGTCTTTTATGTCTGGCCGCCAAAAAGCCCGGGGAGAGTATCCGGTTTCCTTTTGGGGCCAGGGTGTGGGTGTGGGTGCTGTGCGGCGGCTGTGCCGGAGTTATTTTGCTCTCCATGCTGATCGCCTGGACGCCTTTAAGCTCCCCGGTGATCAGCGGCGTCCAGGGGCGGTATTTCCTGCCCTTTCTGCCGGTGCTTTTGATGTCATTAAAAAATGACTTCATAATTTTGACAAAGAATGGAAACCGTAGTATATTGTATCTGATGTGCTGCGCCAACGGGTACGTGCTGACGCGCCTGTACGCTATTGTCAGCATGCGCCTGTGAAAGGGCAGGCGGTATAAATTGGAATTTACAGCGAGGAAGAGAAAAGGAGAACCGATTTATGGGAAAGATAACCGTAACGCCATGTGAGATAGAAGGGCTCTATGTCATTGAACCCACGGTGTTTAAGGATGAGAGAGGATATTTTGTGGAGACCTACAACCAGAATGATTTTAAGGAGGCTGGCCTTGACATGGTGTTTGTCCAGGACAACCAGTCCATGTCCGTGAAAGGGGTGCTGAGAGGGCTTCATTTTCAGAAGCAGTTCCCCCAGGGAAAGCTGGTGAGGGTTGTGAGGGGAGCCGTGTTCGACGTGGCGGTGGACTTGCGGGCCCACTCTAAGACCTATGGAAAATGGTTCGGCGTGGAATTGTCCGCGGAGAACAAGAAGCAGTTCTATATCTCAGAAGGATTTGCCCACGGCTTTTTAGTGCTGTCCGACGAGGCGGAGTTTGCCTACAAGTGCACGGATTTCTATCACCCCGGGGATGAGGGCGGAGTGGCCTGGAATGACCCGGAGATCGGAATCTCATGGCCCATAGAAAAGGATATGAAACTGATCATCTCCGAGAAGGACCAGAAGTGGGGCAGCTTAAAGGAGACCTTTAAATTTCAGGAAGTGTAAGGACTTAAATTTATGAACTATGTGATTTCCCTGATGAAGGACATTGTAAAAAAGAGAAGGCTCATCGCGGACCTGGCCAAGGCTGATTTCCGGAAGCGGTTTGTGGGCTCCTACTTTGGGGTGGTCTGGATGTTTGTCCAGCCCATTGTCACTGTGGCCATATACTACTTTGTCTTTGGGGTGGGGTTCCGCAGCGTCAACCCCATAGAAGGGGTTCCCTATGTGCTGTGGCTGGTTCCCGGAATCGTGCCCTGGTTTTATTTTAACGAGGCATTGAACGCGGGCACCAACTGTCTCCAGGAGTACAGCTACCTGGTGAAGAAGGTGGTGTTTCGGGTGGAGATCCTTCCCATCATCAAGATGCTGTCCTGCCTCATTGTCCACCTGATCTTTATGGTCATCATGATCGGCCTGTTTTTGTGTTTTGGCTGGTTTCCGAAGATTACATGGGTACAGGCCCTGTACTACACCTTCGGGGTTACCATGTACACCATTGCCCTGGTTTATTTTACCTGTTCCATCCAGGTGTTTTTTAAGGATATGTCTCAGATCGTCAGCATCTGCCTTCAGTTCGGCATGTGGCTGATCCCCATTATGTGGCGGGAAGAACAGTTTTTGGACAGGGCCTTTTACCCGGTTCTGTCCATTGCCATGAAGCTGAATCCCATGTACTACATCGTGGTGGGCTACCGGGACAGCCTGCTTCTGGGCAACTGGTTCTGGCAGCGGCCCACCATGACCCTGTACTTTTGGGGAGTGACCATTGGCCTGTTCCTGGCAGGCCTTAAAGTGTTCAAAAGGCTGCGGCCCCACTTTTCCGATGTGCTGTAAGCTTTGGCAGAAAACCCTTGAGGTGAAGAAGAAATGGAAAACGCGATTCGTGTCACCAATGTGACAAAAGTATATAAGATGTATGAGAAACCCATTGACCGTCTCAAAGAGTCTCTTCACCCCCGTCACAAGGAGTACCACAAAAAATTTTACGCCCTGAACAACATCTCCTTCAACGTGGGAAAGGGGGAGACGGTGGGGATCATCGGGACCAATGGATCAGGAAAATCCACTATCTTAAAGATCATCACCGGCGTGCTGTCCCCCACAGATGGTTCCGTGGAAGTGGAAGGCACCATCTCCGCTCTCCTGGAGCTGGGGGCAGGGTTTAACTCCGACTACACGGGGATCGAGAACATCTACATGAACGGCACCATGATGGGATTTTCCAGGAAAGAGATGGACGGGAAGCTTCAGGATATCCTGGATTTCGCGGATATCGGGGACTTTGTGTATCAGCCGGTGAAGACCTACTCCAGCGGCATGTTCGTCCGCCTGGCCTTTGCCCTGGCCATCAATGTGGAGCCGGAGATCCTTATTGTGGATGAGGCCCTGTCTGTGGGGGATGTGTTCTTTCAGTCCAAGTGCTACCGCCGCATGGAGGAGATCCGGGAGAAAGGCACCACCATCCTTATGGTGACCCACGACATGGGAAGCATCATCAAGTACTGTGACAGGGTGGTGCTTTTAAATAAAGGGAATTTTGTGGCCCAGGGAGAGCCGGGCCATATGGTGGACTTATATAAGAAGATTCTGGCTAATCAGATGGATTCTCTGGAAGAAGAGCTGGAGGAGATGAATGATTTTTCCGGAGAACAGGAACAGGGGCATCAGAAGGACAAGGCTCACGGACATACAGAAGGGCTTATGAAGGAGAGGATCACCATCAACGCGAACCGCACCGAGTACGGGGACGGAAGGGCGGAGATCTACGACCTGGGGCTCTTTGACCAGAGAGGCAATCTCACCAACCTGCTTCTGAAAGGGGAAAATTTTACCATCAAGGAGAAGATCCGCTTTAACGCCCGACTGGAGAGCCCTATTTTTACCTATACTATCAAAGACAAGAAGGGCACGGACTTAAGCGGTACCAACACCATGTACGAGGGGGCCGACATCCGGCCTGTGGGGCCGGGAGATGAATATGAGGTGTCATTTACCCAAAAAATGACCCTTCAGGGCGGGGAGTATCTGCTGTCAATGAGCTGCACGGGGTTTGAGATGGGTGAGCATGTGGTGTACCACCGTCTGTATGATGTGGCCAACATTACAGTGATCTCCAACAAGAACACAGTGGGGGTCTATGACATGGAATCCGCGGTAGAGGCAAAACGGATTCCGGGACAGCAAGGTGACAAATCCGGAGGTTTATCATGACAGAGAGAAAAGAAAGCAGAGATATCAGCCAGGAGCTGATGGAGGCTTTTAAGACATATGGGGGGGACAGGCATCAGCTCTTAAAGGATCACATAAGGGTGGACTATCTGTATGCCCTGTCAAGCCAGAGGGAGAGCCTGGTGGACTGGTATCCCTTCCGGCCGGAGGGGACACTCCTGCAGGTGGGTTCTGACTACGGAGCCCTGACCGGGGTGTACGCAAGGAAGGTGTCCCGGGTGGACGTGCTGGATGAGTCGGAGGAGAACCTGGCCATGAACCGGCTGCGGCATGTGGAGACCGATGGCAGGGACAATGTGGCTTATCACAAAGGCGGCATCTGCCTGTATGCTGCCAGGTGTGAGGAAACCTACGATTACATCGTGTTTGTGGGAAGCCTGGGGGACAACCCGGAGAAACAGCTCCAGGCGGCAAAGCGGATCTTAAAGCCAGAGGGGGAGATCCTTGTGGCGGCCTGCAATCCTCTTGGCATCAAGTACTGGGCAGGTGTCCCAAAAGACCAGAACAGCTTTTCAAAAAATACCCTGACCCATATTCTCAGGGGAGACGAGGAGTCGGGGGAAGTGAAGTTCTACTATCCCATGCCGGACTACCGCCTTCCGGTGACTATTTTTTCTGATGACTATCTTCCTGTCAAGGGGGATCTGACGGACACGGTGGCAGCCTACGACTACCCCAGATATATCGGCCTTGATGTGGGGGCTAAGTTTGACGAGGTCTGTGAGGACGGACAGTTTGACCGGTACGCAAACTCCTATCTGGCTGTCTGGAAAGACGGGGGACAGGACAGGGACGAAAAGGCTGTGGAATATATCAAGTACAACCGCACCAGACGGGACCGGTTCCAGATCAGAACCGCGATCTGGGGCGAGCCCCGAAGCGTGGAAAAGGCGGCCCTGACAGAGGCGGGCGTGGCCCATATACAGGCCTTTGAGGAGAACTGCAGAAGGCTCAACGGCCAGCATAAAAACTTAAGATTCGCTGCCCCTGACTTAAAGAATGACGGGTACGCCGCCTGGTTCCCCTACCTGGTAGGAAAGACCCTGTCGGAGAAGCTGGGCCAGATCATTCTGGACGGCCAGGCCCCTGTGGAAACTGTCAGGCGGGCCATGGCCATGGTTCTGGAGGTCCGGGAAGGATGTGAGGGTTCCTTTGCGGTTACAGAGGAATTCGCGGAAGTGTTCGGCCAATTGCCGGGGAGACTGCCTGACGGGACCAAAAGCCTGAACATCTCCAATATTGACGCGCTGTTTGAGAACATCCTTTTAGTGGGGGAGGAGTGGTTCTGTCTGGATTATGAGTGGGTGTTTTCCTTCCCCATACCAGTGGAATATATCCGCTACCGGATCCTGTTCTACTTTTTCCGCCAGTACAAAAGCCTGCTGACAGGGTACAAGGATGTGGAAGCATGGCTTGGAGAATTTCATATAACCCAGGAGGCTATGGGAATCTATGAGGCCATGGAGCGGAATTTCCAAAAGTATGTTCACGGGGAGAACCAGAAGATTTACCTGGAAAATTATTACGGCGAGACAAAGCATGTAGATGAGATGGCTGGCATGGAGAGGGAGCTGGAGATGAGACAGGGCCGAATCGAGGATCTTCTCCTGCGGCTGGAGGAGAAGGATGTGGCGGTCGGCAAGGTCACGGAGCTGCAGCGTCTGACCCAGAACCATGTCAACAACCTGGAAGCCATCATAGGAAACCTGCGCCGGGAGATCGGTGAGATGGGAGCCACCCTGGCCTATTTGGAGCGCCACGAGTCCAAGATTTTCAAGGTTAAAAGAAAGCTCAGCGACAAGCTCAATGAGAAATACCCTGTGGGAAGCGCGGGAAGAAAGAAGCTGTCCTACTTAAAGGAATATGTCCGGCATCCCCTGCGCTCCGCGCTGCTCTACAGCAGGGAGGAAGGGAGAAATCTGCGGGAAGGGGATTTTGCCATCGGAACCGTGTACAAAGAACACGGGCGTCTCCATTTCCCCCATGTGGATAATCCCAAGGTGTCTGTGATCATACCAGTGTACAACCAGATCGGGTACACCTATGCCTGCCTGGTGTCCATCTTAGAGCACACAAAGGATGTGAGCTATGAGGTGATCATCGCGGATGACGTGTCCACTGACGCCACAAAGGATCTGGACCGGTATGCCAGGGGACTGGTAATCTGCCGGAATCAGACCAACCAGGGTTTCCTCCGCAACTGCAATAATGCGGCCAAAGCCGCCAGGGGGCAGTATCTCATGTTCTTAAACAATGACACCCAGGTCACAGAGGGGTGGCTTAGTTCCCTGGTAAAGCTGATTGAGTCGGACAGCTCCATCGGCATGGTGGGCTCCAAGCTGGTGTTCCCTGACGGCCGTCTCCAGGAGGCGGGAGGAATCATCTGGAGCGACGGCTCCGGATGGAATTACGGAAGACTTGATGATCCGGATAAGCCGGAATACAACTATGTGAAGGATGTGGATTACATCTCCGGCGCGGCGATTCTTTTGTCCAATGATCTGTGGAAGCGGATCGGAGGATTTGACGACCGATTTGCCCCGGCCTACTGCGAGGATTCGGATCTTGCCTTCGCGGTGCGGAAAGCGGGATACCGGGTAGTGTACCAGCCTCTGTCCAAGGTGATTCATTTTGAAGGCGTGTCCAACGGCACCGACGTGACAGGAACCGGGCTTAAGCGGTATCAGGTGGTGAACAACGAAAAGCTTAAGGAAAAATGGGCAACAGAGTTTGCCAGGCAGTGTGTCAACAACGGAAATCCCGACCCCTTCCGGGCCCGTGAGCGGAGCATGGAAAAGCCCATTATCCTGGTGGTGGACCACTATGTGCCCACCTATGACAAGGACGCGGGCTCCAAGACCACCTACCAGTACCTGAAAATGTTTATAAAGATGGGCTATGTTGTGAAATTCCTTGGTGACAATTTCCTCCACGAGGAACCGTACTCCACAGAGCTGATGCAGATGGGCATTGAGATCCTCTACGGCCAGGAATATGAGTCAGGTATCTGGGACTGGCTTAAGAAGCATGGAGATGATATTCAGTTTGCCTATTTGAACCGTCCCCATATCGCTTCCAGATACGTTGATTTTATAAAAGAAAATACCAATATCAAGATTATTTACTATGGCCATGACCTGCACTTCCTGAGGGAGAGCCGGGAGTTTGAGCTGACCAGGGATCCGGAGAAGAGGAAAGCGGTCTCTTACTGGCGCTCCATAGAGTTGGCACTGATGTACAAGGCAGCGGTGTCCTACTATCCCTCCTACGTGGAGCGGGAGGCCATCAAGGCCCTGGACAGCCAGATCAATGTGAAAGACATTGTGGCCTATGTGTATGAGGAATTCCGGCAGGACATTCCCCAGGACTTCGCAAAGAGGGAAGGAATCCTGTTTGTAGGAGGATTCGCCCATCCGCCCAACGGGGACGCGGTGCTGTGGTTTGTCAGGGAGGTTTACCCCCTTGTCCGCCGACTGATGGAGGAGGCGGGAAAGGAGCCGCCGGAGTTCTTCGTGGTAGGCTCCCATGTGACAGAAGAGATCAAGGCCTTAGAGCAGCCGGGCAACGGGGTAATCATCAAAGGCTTTGTCACCGAGGAGGAGCTGGCCCGCTTGTACGATACCACCCGGATGGTGGCGGTTCCCCTGCGGTACGGCGCGGGAGTCAAGGGCAAGGTGGTGGAGGCCCTGTACAACGGAGCCGCCATCGTCACTACTTCCATCGGAGCCGAGGGGATTACAGCCGCCAGAGAGGTAATGGCGGTGGAAGATGAGCCGGAGGCATTTGCCGGGGAACTGGCAAGGCTTTATGGTCAGCCGGAGGAATGCCGGAAGATGAGTGAAAGGACCCAGGATTATGTAAAGAAACACTACAGCGTGGAAGCGGCCTGGAGTGTGGTGGGGGAGGATTTCCTCGTTTAATGAGGTCAAAAGTCATGGGTAAAATGGCAGGTGAGGTGGTTAGATGGCTGAACTTTTGGACTTGAAGGGCAGACAGACAAGGGGAATTCTTGGAGGCCTGGTGAAGAAGGGGATTCTTGAAAAAGTTGGGAACGCAAGAAATACAAGTTACCAGGCAGGCGGGAGTTTTCCATGTGAGAAGTAACGCATGGTATAAAAACGGAGCGTATGCCTTACAGTGCGAAATGACTCAGCTTCGAAGGAGCATGCGCTATGGTATGCCCTCGGATATAGTTTTCGGACAGGCTCGAAAGTTGATCTTTCTCTTTCGAGCTTTTGATGTACACGGGGCGGAGAGGAATATGGCCGTTTGCACGGCCCCGCCCCGGCTCGATTTGTTTAAAAGAGCCACAAGGTACACTGTATGAGTTCTTTACACAATTGCGTAGATTTCCTGCTTCCATGCCTTAATTGTCTCAACTGGCAGTTCTAAAACCTCTGCTATCGCCTCAGGTGAATCCCCTCTTTTTAACATATTTCTGGCTGTCTTTCTGTCTGCCTCCTGTTTTCCTTCCTGTCTTCCTTCATCCATCAACATCTTACCAACCTGTGTCATTCCAATTACCTCCTTGATATATTGCCTTGTTTCATCGGTGATCACCTTGTCCGTAAAGCTTAGGATCCCAGCCAAGGCAAAACTTTCCGCGGATTCTGATTTCCAAACAATTTGGAAACAATATCCTTATTCTGATATGCCACAGCGGTATCGGTATCTTTTGCCCCCATTCGCTCCCCCTTTATCTCTGAATATTCACAACAGTAAACCATTGTTAACATTACTTTCTGATTTTATTATACAGAAAAACCACGGGTCATTCAAGAAGATTTACTGGAAATAAAAAGGAGGGTATGATAAAATGTTACTGTTCAGGTAGGTCTGTGCGCTTGCCGCGCTGACCGTGTGATAAACTGGGCCAGAGAGCAAAAATCCCATCGCCGCAGGCGATTTTCATAGATTTTTGCCAGTTGCTGTGAACGCATGTGAACAGTAACGATAAAATAAAAAAGGTACACAAATTCAAGAATTTGACGCGGGGGAAATACAAGATTGATTTCTGCGGAGAGAAGAGAACGGATCAGAACCATACTGTTGGAGAAAAAAAGCGTGACAGTGGCGGAGATCGCCGCTTTATTCCAGGTGAGCACAGAGACCATCCGGAGGGATTTTGACATGTTAAGCGACGAGGGGTTTTTGAAGAAATCCTACGGAGGCGCGACACTGGTTTCGAGGAAAGGGACAGTGGTATCTCAGAGGGTTAAGTCCGGCATTATGTTGGAAAGCAAGCGGCGTATGGCGAAACGGGCGGCAGCACTGGTAAAACCCAATGACTGCATTTTTCTGGATCACTCCACCACGGTTTACGAGATGTGTGAGGAGATCGCGCATATGCCCCTGACGGTGATGACCAACTCCCTTCCAGTGATGAACCGGCTGTCAGAGGCCGCCAACATTCGTCTGGTGATACTGGGGGGGAATTTTGACATGGTTAATCAGGGCTTTTTTGGCCTGGAGGCGGTTAGAAGTTTAAAGCGCTACTGTCTGGACAAGGCTTTTTTCTCCTGCCGTACCCTGGACATCCGCCACGGTTTAAGCGACGCGGAGGAGATGGTGGCGGACATGCGCAGGAATATTGTGGACAGTTCCGATTTTACCTGCCTTTTAGCCGACTATTCCAAGTTCGGCAAGTCTGTGTTTATTCAGACCTGCGGCTATGAGAATATTAACTGCGTCATCACGGACCGGAAGCTGAATGATGAGTGGAAAGGTTTCTTTAAGGGCGAACACATCGAATATATAGAATGTGAGGAAGAGACATAAGCGGGAGCGTGTATAGAAGGGAAAAGACCAATAGAAGTTCAGGTCATGGTGATAGAAAGCCATGGCCTTTTTCTTTTCCATTTTATGGAAATCTCCTACACAAACCGGCAGGAAAAAATAAAAAACAACAAAAATCAACAAAACAACAATTGAAAACCACAAAAATCTATGATATAATTCAAACAACCAACAAAAAACCAAAAAAGTAAAGGGAGGTACATTTATGCGCAAGGTATTATCGATGTTACTGGCAGGAGCTATGGCTTTGTCCCTGACAGCATGCGGCAGCGGACAGGGTCAGACCCAGAATGGGACTCAGGCACCGTCCCCATCCCAGGAGACGGCCAAAGCGGCAGGTTCCCAGGAGACAAACCCGGGCGCGGACCAGGACACAAAACCCGCTGACGGCGATTTCGCGTCCCAAGGCTACCGGATCGCCTATATCCTGAATGTGGCATCCTCGGATATTTTCCAGATGGCCGTGTCAGAGGCCAAGGCCACGGCGGAGGCCATGGGAATGACGGTTGACGTGTATTTTACGGACACGGACAATGTAAAGTTCCAGGATTATGTCAATACCTGCGCTGGTCAGGACTATGACGCTATGTTCTTGTCCCACGGAAATCAGGAGACAGCGTACGACCTTGTGAACATGCTGGTGGGAAAGGGGATCAAGGTGGTGTGCTTTGACACCCAGCTGATTGATGCTAATGGGGAGAAGACATCCATTGAGGGTGTGACCCAGATGTTCCAGAATGACCAGATGATGGCGGATCTTTTGCTGGATTATATCTGCAACACTCTTTACCCGGACAAGGTGGCGGCGAAAGAGCCGGTGAAGATTCTCAAGATCTGGAGGGGCCCCGGCATTTCACCCTTTGACAGACGGCAGGAGACCTACAAAGCCTATGAGGACAAGGGGCTGATCACAACAGTCGAGACCCTGGGGCCCATCGACCCGGCCAACGGGGAGGCCAGCATGGCTCAGGTGGTGGCCTCAGCGCTGCCAAAATATCCCGCGGGAGCTGTGGATGCGATCTGGGGCTGCTATGATGCCTATTCCCGGGGGGTTTACGTGGCTTTGATGGAGGCGGGAAGGACGGATATCCCCCTGGTATCTGTAGATATCTCTAATCAGGACATCAACTACATGATCGACGGAAACAACGTGTGGCAGGCCTGCTCCGCTGTGGATTTCTCTACCATCGGGCAGCAGGGCATACGGATTCTGGCTATGAAGCTTCATGGGGACGAGACGGAGAGCGTGTACAATCTGACGCCGTCGCTGGTTCTCTATGACCAGCTGGACCAGAATTCCAATGTGCTGAATTTAAAGGATACTATAGATGGTTACGGTGTCAATGATGATCATATTCCGGAATGGATGGCACCGTATCTGGGGAAATAACGGGATGTGAGGGAAATATATGCAAAAAAAAGACAAGGTCACTCTTAAGGTTCAGGGAGTATCCATAGAATTTCCCGGAGTGAAGGCCCTGTCCGATGTGGATTTCTCCATCGAGACCGGGGAGATCCGGGCCATCGTGGGAGCCAACGGAGCCGGAAAATCCACTTTGATGAAGGTTCTGGCAGGCGCTAACCCAGGTTACACGGGAACGATTCTCTACAATGACAAGCCAGTGGACATAAGGACTCCCCAGAAGGCCAAGGAGCTGGGCATTGAGATCGTCTATCAGGAGGTGGACATGGCGTTGTTCCCGGCCCAGACCGTGGCGGAAAACGTGATGATGAATCATCTCATAAACGGCATGAAGACCCCTTTTGTAAACTGGAACAAGCTGAGAAATAAAGCCAGGGAAACCTTAGAACGCCTCCATATCCAGGTGGACGTGAACCGGCTGGTGGGCGAGCTGACCCTGGCCGAAAAGCAGATGGTGCTTATTGCCAGGGCGGTCCGGGAGAAATGCGGCTTCCTGATCCTGGACGAGCCTACGGCACCGTTAAGCGTCAGCGAGACAAAGGAGCTGTTTGAGATCGTAAAAGGGCTGATCCAGAAGGAAAATATCGCGGTGATATTCATTTCCCACAGGTTGGGCGAGGTCATGGAAATCTGCGAGAAGGTGGATGTGATGCGGAACGGCAGGATGGTGGGACGTCTGGAGGTGACTCCCCAGCTGACCAGCAAGATGATCGTGGACATGATGCTTGGAAAGAGCTTTGAGGAGAATTTCCCCAAGGCAGTGACTAAGTGTGGGGATGTGGCCTTTGAGGTAAAAAATCTGTGGGACCAGGGCGGCGCTGTCCGGGATGTGTCACTGAATATCCGGCAGGGAGAGATCGTCGGAATAAGCGGTTTGGTGGGAGCCGGGAAGACAGAGCTGTGTAAGGTGCTGTTCGGCGACAGAAAGCGGAAAGAGGGACAGATCTTTCTCCGGGGAAAGGAACTTATCATCCGGTCGCCTACTGACGCGGTAAAGGCCGGTATGGGGCTGGTGCCGGAGGAGAGGCGGAAGGAGGGTGTTCTGGTGGATGAGCCAGTGTATTTCAACCTGTCCGCGGCAAGCTTGTCTTCTTATTGTAATCCCGCCGGTTTTGTCAACAAGAAAGCGGAGCTGGAAAACGCGGGGCGCTATATCAGCTCCCTGGGAATAAAAACCCC